>CAYFPX010000085.1:14338-14590 GCA_964344945.1 uncultured Enterobacterales bacterium | reverse complement strand
ATAGTGCTGCTGCTCATAACCGTGGACCTGGCTGGCGCCGCCCGCTGCGCAGCCTGTGGCGCCAGCCTGGCCGCGGCTCCGGCGCCCTTCGCCCTCAACCGCGGCCACCGCCGCCGCCCCCGGCAGTGGGGCGCCATCCTCACCGGGGTGGTCTTCGTGGGCCTGAGCGCCGGCATGGCTTGGGGCTGGACCCCAGACGTCGACCGCCTGGCGGTGCCCAGCGAAGCCCCTGCGACGGTCCAGGGCGCCGAC
>CAYFPX010000085.1:0-14328 GCA_964344945.1 uncultured Enterobacterales bacterium | reverse complement strand
CCGCTACCAGGAGCTGGTCCAGGCACACCGGGAGCTGCGCCAGTCCTACTGGACCTTCCGCGCCAGCCTGCTGCCCGGCGGCCCTGCGCTCCCGGAGTCCTGGGGCGAGAAGCTCTTCTGGCTCCAGCGCGAGTACCGACTGTACGACGCCGCGCCACAGACCACGGCCCTCTGGCAGGCCGAAGGCGCCGTGCGCGGGGCCCTGCTGACCTTGACGGCGGCGGAGAAGGAGTATCGTTCCGGAGCCACCCAGGACCGGGTCGACGAGATGCTCGACTCCGTCCACCGGCTCCTCCAGGAAGCTGCAACCCACATGAAGAAGGGCGGAGAGTGACCATGTTGACGTTGTGGATGGTGGCTGCCCCGGCAGCCTGGCCCCAGGAGGCCGAAGCCCCGCCGGTCCCGGCAGAGCAGGTGCGGGTGGTCACCTTCGAGGACGACCTCAGCGTCGGCGGCCACATGATGCTCCAGGGCGTCACGGCCTACGGCTCGGTCACCTTCACCCGGCCCCGGGGCTGGGACCTGACGGAGGACCCGGCGCTGGACCTGCGCTTCGAGCACAGCGCCGCGCTCCTGCCGGAGCACAGCTTCCTCACGGTACACCTGAACGACCAGCCCGTGGGCACGGTCGGGCTGACCGCCGACAACGCCATCGGCGGTCAGCTCTCGGTCACCCTGCCGCGCTCGCTCGTCGAGGATCACAACCGGCTCAGCTTCGTCGCCGACCAGTCCTACACCCTGGAGTGCGAGGACCCCTTCGACCCGGCTCTGTGGACCCGGGTCTCCGACCAGTCCTCGATCCGCTTCACCTACCAGCCCATCCCCGTCGAGTCCCAGCTGCTCGACCTGCCCTACCCGATGGTCGACACCCTGGGCTACGGCGCGGCCCAGCTCGCCCTGGTCGGTCCCGAGACCGTCTCCGAGGGCGACCTCACGGCCCTGGCCACCCTGGGCCTGACCTTCGGCCGACAGGCCGCCTGGCACCACGTCCAGGTCACCACCCCAGCGGCGTCGCTGGACAAGGTCAACTCCAACGCCATCGTGCTGGGCACGGTCAGCGGCAACCCGCTGGTCAACGATCTCGTCGACACCAGCGACCTGCGAGACGGCCAGGGCCTGGTGGCCCTGGTCCCCAACCCCTGGAATCCGACCTACGGCGTGCTGGTGGTCACCGGCCGCGACGACGCCGGCGTGCTGCTGGCCGCCCAGGGCGTGGCGGCCAACGACCGCTACGACCTGTTGAGCGGCCCCGCGGCCCTGGTCGACCAGGTCCAGGACACCAGCCCGCCGCCCACGCTGCAGGACCCGCTGCCGGCGCCGGACCGGGCCAGCTTCACCCTGGCGGACCTGGGCTTCGAGGACCGCACCGTGCGCGGCTACTACGCGCCGACCCTCTCCGTGCCGGTGCGGTTCGACGGCGACGCCCGCGCCCGCCCCGGCGGCGGCCGCCTGTACGTGCACTTCGGCTACAGCGCACAGCTCGACGTGCGGCTGTCGACCGTGGAGGTCCGACTCAACGGCGTGTCCCTGCGCTCGATCGGCCTCGAAGACCCCGAGGGCTCCGAAGACGAGGTCCTCGAAGTCGACGTGCCGGCGGACATCCTCCGGCCGGACTCCCGCCTGGACATCGTGTTCCACCTGTTCCCGCGCGACTTCGACCCCTGCCGGTACGTCAGCGACAAGATGATCTGGGGCACGCTCTACGAGACCACGGAGATCCAGGCGCCGATGGACCACTTCGCGCGACTGCCGGACCTCGGCAAGCTGCGTCACCGGGCCTGGCCCTTCAACCTGGAGCACCCCCAGCAGGCCGCGGTGGTGGTGGTACCCGATGCCCCGAACCGCAGCCACGCCTCGGCGGTGCTCCAGCTCGGCGCCGAGCTGGGCCGGCTCAGCACGGCGGACAAGCCCGACCTGATCGTGCGCACCGCCTCGGCCGAGGCCGCCAGCCCGAGCGCGGGCCGGAACCGCATCGGGCTGTTCGGCGACGAGGCCAACAGCTGGATCGAGCAGCAGATCGAGGCCGGCACACTCACGGCCCGCGGCCAGGACCACGCCAAGGAGCTCAACGCTGGCAAGGAGCTGATCAAGGCCACGGTGGGCACGCCCTACGGCACCCTGGAGGCCGCCCGCGCCACCGGCGAGGACGCCCACAACATCCTGGTCCTGCGCACCCCGGGCGCCACCGAGCTGGCGTCGATGGTCCGGCTGGTCTTCGACGAGCGCAAGGTGCTCGAGCTCGACGGCAACCTGGCGGTGCTGGAGCCAGACGGCGGCATCGACACCCTCGACGTCGCCAACAAGGTCGCCGTGGGCAAGGTGCCCGTGGTCAGCGCCGCCCGCTTCGCCACCCGGCGCAACTGGCTGCTGGTGGCGCTCATCGCCACCATCGCCGCCGTGCTGGGCACCGCCATCGTGCGGGAGTGGGCACAGCGACGGTCCGGCGAGGTGTGATCCTGGTTCGCTCTTGCGCCATCCTCGGCGCAGTCCTGTGTCTCTCCCCCGGGTGTGCGGGGGCAGGTGGAGAAGACGTGCTGGTGCAGACGTGGCGGGACTACCAGCGGGAATACATCCGGCACAGCGGCCGGGTGGTGGATCCCCGTCGGGAGCTGACCACCTCCGAAGGACAGGCCTACGCGCTGGCCCGGGCCCTGTGGGCCCAGGACCAGGGCACCTTCCAGCGGGTGCTGAGCTGGACCCGCCGCAACCTCCAGGCCGGCGACCCCCACAGTCTGCCGGCCTGGCACTGGGAGTCCGACCTGGGGCCCATCGGGTCGGTGCGGGACGGCAACTCCGCCAGCGACGCCGACCTGTGGATCGCCTACGTGCTCCTGCTGGCGGCCGACGCCTGGAACGAGCCCGACTACCGTGACCAGGCCCTGGGCCTGCTGCCGCGAATCTGGCAGGACGAGGTCGCCCGGCTCGGGGACCGCCTGGTGCTGTTGCCCGGACCCTGGGCGCTCCACGAGAGCCCGGTGCGCTTCAACCCGTCCTATGGCCTGACCTTTGCCCTGCGGCGCTTCGCCCGCGAGGACCCGGAGCGAGCCTGGGACCAGCTGCTCCACGACACCTACAGCCTGCTCGAAGACACCATGAGCCCGGCCGGGCTGCCGCCGGACTGGGCCTTCCTCGACCCGGCCACAGGCCTGGTCGTGAGTCCGCCAGAGGGTCAAGAGGCCCTGGCGCACTTCGGCTTCGAGGCCTTCCGGGTGCCCTGGAACCTCGCCGCGGACGCCCTGTGGCACGGCGAGCCGCGGGCCCTGGCCCTGCTCGCGCACATGTCGCCCCTGGCCGAGGAGTGGCGGGCCACCGGTGCCCTGCCCGCGAAGCGCACCCCCGAGGGCCTGCCCGTCGAGACCTGGGACTACCTCGGGCTGTACGGCTGCCTGCTGCCCGCTTGGGGGCTGGCGGACCCCGCCCTTGCGGACGCCCTGATCGACCAGGTCATCACCCCCAGCCGCGACGGCCGCGCCTGGGGAGATCCGAGCGACTACTACGCGCAGAACCTGCTCTGGCTTGGCCTGGCCCTCCAGGCCAGCGGCAGCCAGCTCCCGGGGCGGCCGTGAGGGTCCTCTGGCTGTGGTGGCTGGCCTGGTGCGCCGCCGTGCCCGCCTTCGCGGCGGACCCGGACGACGCAGCGCGGCTGGAATTCGCCGCCGCCCTGGCCAACGTGCCCGACCACGAAGAAGAGGCGCTGGACGCCCTCACCCTGTTCCTGGGGGACCCGGAGCTCGGGGACCGGGCCGCCTTCGAGCTGTCGGGGCTGCTGGCCACGGCCACGGGGAGGCCGGGCTGGCTGGACCACTACCGCAGGGTCGCGCCGCCGAGCGAGCTCCAGGACGCCATCGCGATGCAGCGGGCCACGGCCCAGGTCGCCAACCCACGGACCCGGGCCCAGGCGGTGCGCACGCTCCGACAGCTGGTGGCACGGAACCCCGAGGACCCGGGCCTGCGCATGGCCCTGGCCCGTGCCCAGCTGCGGCACGGCGACCCCGAAGGCGCCATCGAGGCGCTCGGCACCCTGGACCAGCACGAGCGGGCTCGGGCCCTGCAGGTCCTCGCCTACCTGGCCGTGGACGACCTCAGCCGAGCCAACGTGGTGGCGGGCCTGGGCCTGCCCCAGAGCTCGAGCACCCTGACCAAGGCCCTGGACGAAGGCACCCTGAGCCTGCGGGTCCGGGCCATCGGCTACCACGGCTTTCCCGAGACCGCCGAAGCCGTGCTCCGGGCCGAGGACCCCGGTGGCAAGGATCTGTCCGCCTGGGACGGCCTGGCCCGCGCCTGGCTGAAGGCCGGTGACACTGCCCGGGCCGCCGACACCTGGCGGGTGGCCGTGCGCACCGCCCCCCGGGAAGACGGCCTGCGCGGTCGCTGGGTGCGGGCCCTGGTGGAGTCCGGACAGACCGCCCAGGCCCAGCGCGAGGTCGGCCCCGACGACACCGAGGCCCTGCGACTGATCCAGGCCGCCCAGCTCGCCGAGGGCGCCCTCACCAACCGAGACAGCGAGGACGCCCGCTGGGACCAGGTCCTGCGAGCCCAGGGCCTGGCGCCCGACCTGTGGATGGTGCAGCGGGCCCTGGGCCTGCTGCAGTCCTGGCGTGGCGACCACGCCGCCGCGCTACGCAACCTCGAGGCCGCCCTCAGCCGCGACCCCGCGGACCTCATGGCGCTCGAAGCCCACGCCGTCAGCGCCCTGGCCGTAGGCGGTCCCGAGCGCATGGTCCTGCGCCACCGCGAGGCCGTCCGAGCTGCCGTGAACTCCGAGCAGCGCGTCGCGCTCTCCAAGCGCCTCTCCGCCGCCCACCGCCGCGCCGGGGACTACCTCGACAGCGCCGGCCAGGCGTCCGAAGCCCTCTTCGGCTGGCGGGTGGCCCTGGCGATGGCCCCCGACGACTTCGACAACCGGCGCGCCCTGGCGGCCGGCCTGTGGAACGCCGGCCACCTGGACGCCGCCGCCACCGCGTACCGCCAGCTCCTCGACCTCGCCCCCGGGCGGCTCGACCTCCTCGAGGACACCCTGGAGCTCGAGGTGCAGCGGGGCCGTCCCGACCTGGCCCGAGGGTTGCTCGAGGAGCAGACCAGCCTGGACGACGAGACCCGCGCCCTGCTCGCCGAGCGCATCGAGCGGGCCAACGTGCTCTACGAGGCCGAGAAGCTGCGGAGCGAGGGCGACCTGGCCCTGGCCATCGAGATCCTGCGCCAGGGTGCCGACATCTGGCCCGACGATGGACCCATCGCCCACGCCCTGGCCGACCGGCTCATGGAGACCGGCAAGCCGCGGGAGGCCCTGCCCTGGTATGGCCGCGCCAGGACCAACGACCCCAGCAATGTCTGGATCGTGCTCGCCGAGGCCAACTGCCTCGCCATGCTCGCCGCGCGGGAGCCCGCCGAGTACCTCCTGGACGAGCTGGGCGAGGATCTGGACGAGGCCCAGGCCGCGGTGGCCCGGGACATCCGCCTCCGCGCTCTGAGGGCCGAGGCCGACCGCCTGCGCGACGACTGGGAGAACGAAGCCGCCTTCGAGCTCTACGCCCGCCTGCTGGAGATCGAGGCGGATCCGTACGTGCTGACCAGCCTGGGGGGCCTGTACCTGCGGCACGCCCAGCCGGGCCTGGCCGAGGCCTTCTACGCCGAGGCCCTGGAGCGGGATCCGACCCTGCTCCAGGCCGAGCTCGGGCTCATCCGGGCCCTGGATCAGCTGGGCCGCTCCCGCGAGGGCTGGGCCCTGGCCAAGGAGCTGCCCCAGGGCGACCCCGAGGTCCGGGAGCTGATGGAGCTGCTCGAGGTCCGCGTCGTGATGCAGGCGGGTGACCAGGCGCGGCTGGAGGGCCGCTTCGACGACGCCGAGGAGCTGCTGCGCAAGGTCCTGGCCCGCTACCCCCTCAACGCCGACGCCCAGGCGCTGCTGGCCGCCCTCCGGCTGGACCAGCAGCGATACGACGAGGCCCTGCAGCTGGCCCTGGACGTGCTGCGGGACGAGCCGGTGCACGGCCGCGCCCTGGCGGTGGCCACCGAGGTCGCCCTGGCCCAGAGCCGCAGCGACGTCATCGAGGAGCTGTACCTGACAGCCTTGTTCGAGGGCCAGGAGGTCTGGATCCGCAAGGGCCTGGCGAACGCGCGGCTCGCGGCCCTGGTCGAGGAGGCCGAGCGCCTGGCGGACACCGGCGAGCTCGATCGGGCGAGGAACCTGGTCCAGGGCACCGAGACCTGGCTCGACGACGACACCGGCCGGATGAGCCTGGTGGGCCGGGGGTACCTGGCCGTGGGCCTTCCCGCCGAGGCCGAGCAGGTCTTCGACGACGCCCTGGCCCTCGACGACGCCCACTCCGGCGCCATCATCGGCAAGGCCGGCTCCCTCCGTGCGCGGGGCCGAGCGGTGGCCGCGGAGAGCTACCTCCAGCAAGAGGCCGAGCGGACCGAGGACCCGCGGATCTGGATCGCCCTGGCCCGCATCCAGGCCGAGCGCGGCTACCGGGCCCGGGCCGAGGAGTCCCTGCGACGGGCCCACGAGCTGCCTGCGGCCGGTACCTCGACCCGCTCCTGGAGCGCCGACAGCCGCCTGCCGGCGCTGCCCCTGCCCTCGGGCCGCGACGCCCAGGACCTGCCGCCCGAGCAGCAGGCCGAGCTGGTCGCCGTGATGCCCCACGCCGAGCTCGACGCCCTCGAGGAGGAGCTCGGCCCCAAGAACCGCCCGGGCTTCCAGGCCGAGCTCGGGGTCTGGTCCCGGCCCGGCTCCGACGGCACCAGCCACCTGCTGGCTGGGGTCGGCCACCTCGGCATGCTCGACCTGGTCCTGCCGGGCTTCGTGCTCGACGCCGAGATCGAGCCGGTCTACGCCACCGACAACGACCACACGGTCCTCGGCGCCGGCCTGGGTGTGCGCCTGCGCACCTCCCCTGCCCTGCCCCGGGGGTTCGAGCTCCAGCTCGGCACCAACCCCCTCGGCTTCGGCCGCTTCGACTGGCACGCGGGCTTGTCCGGCCGGGTGTCCTTGCGGCCCGGCGGAGAATTCGGCCTGGGCATCTACCGCATGCCCCTCACCGACTCGGTGACCAGCTGGGCGGGGGTGCCCGACGCCGGCGGCAGCGACTTCGGCCGCGTGGCCTTCAACTACCTGGCGGGGTGGCTGGTCCGCGACGCCGTGCAGACCCCGCTCGACGCGGGGTTGATCGTGCGCGGCGGTGTCCTGACCGGCCTCCAGCTGGAGCAGGCCCTCCGGGTGGAGGCGATGGGCTGGTGGGGCTGGACCGTCGACGAGGAGCTCTGGTGGGCCCGCGGCGGCATGGACGGCTACTGGCTGAGCGACCGGCCCAGCATCGACGGCTGGGCGCCTCCCGACGGCGGCGCGTTCAGCCCCGAGGCCTTCGGCTCGCTCCTGGCCCGGGTCGACGGCGAGCTGATGCTCTCCGAGCTGCCCCTGGGCGTCTGCGGCGGCATCTCCGCCGGCCTCCAGGTCCTCCAGGACGAGGCCGACACCGGCATCTGGTTCGACCAGGGCGTCAGCGGCATCGCCGAGGTCCGCCTGGGCGGCCAGGCCTGGCTGGCCGAGGCCTGGCGCCTGCTGCTCGAGGGCCGCTGGACCGCCGTCGGCACCGGCTACCGGGAGCGCACCGCGGTGCTGCACGTGGAGTGGGTCCCCGACAGCCGCGAGTCGACCCTGCCCCGGGATGCCCTGCTCACAGAGGGTCGCATCCCGAGCTCGATGCTGACCTGCCGGCGGCCGGTGCCGGTGGCGCATCGGCCGGCGGGGTTCCACTCGGTCGGGGAGTAGCGCTCGCTCTGAGTCGCGCCAGCGCCCGGCGCTCGTCGACCCGAGGCCGGCTGGAGGCACGCCCTACTCGCTGGTCCCCAGCGCCCGCATTCGCTCCTCCGCCGCTTCGTCCAGCGCCGGGTCCCGCCCGCTCGCCGCGTGGGCCTGGGCGTGGGCCAGGGCCTTCTCGAGTTCCTGATCGAGACGGGCCTGCACCACTCCGGCGCCGCCCGCCAGGTTCGTGCGCTCGGCCAGGTCCACGCTGGTGTGGAAGAGCTCCTCGGGCTCCCGCTCCCGGGGACCTCCGCCCTCGGCCTTGATGTACTTCCAGCCCCCGGCACGGATGGCCGTCAGGCGATGCCCGCCCTGGCCGAGCTCCGCCACGACGGGCCGGTCCTCCGGGTGCACGCCGGGCTCGCGGATCGGGGGCGGCACGGCGTCGGGCTCCCCGCGAGCCACCGCCTCGACCGCGGCCTGCTCCTGGGCCAGCCGCTCCTGGCCCTCCCGGTAGCTCGGATCGAGCAGGTCGGTGCCCTGCCAGCGCGGCGAGGGCGGGAAGCCCAGGGCGCCGGTGACCGTGGGCGCCAGGTCCAGGGTGCGCACCTGCCACGGGGCCCGGTGGCCCCCGTCCCGTCCACCGGGCAGCCGCAGGATCAGCGGCACGTGCAACACCTCGTCGTACAGCGAGGCCCCGTGCCCTTGCTCGCCGTGGTCCCCCAGCTCCTCGCCGTGGTCGCCCAGCACCACCACGAGCGTGTCCCGGCGCCGCGCCGGCGAGAGGCCCTCCCAGAAGGACCCGAGGGCGGCATCCAGGGCGTGCACCTCCCCGGCGTAGGCCTCGCGCAGACCCGCGGTGTCGGTGCCCTGGCGCAGGGTGTGGCCGGTCCCGTCCAGGGGGCGACGGAAGTAGGGGGCGTGGGGCTCCATCAGGTGCACGACCAGGAGCCAGCGATCGTCCCCCTGGGCCGCGATGAAGTCCCGGGCGTGGCCCAGCACGACCTCGGCCGGCTGGTAGTAGTCCGTGACCCGGAGCCCCCGGGGCAGCAGCCGAGCCCGCAGCTCCCGCACCACCGCGTACATCGCCAGCTGCGAGGCCGACTCGGTGGCCCCGAAGAGGTAGTCCGGCGCCAGGTAGCGGAAGTAGTCGAAGCCCTGCTGGAAGTTGAAGGTGCGGGTCAGGTCGATGCTGTTGGGCAGGGCGCCGGTGATCCAGCCCTGCTCCTGCAGCAGCTCCGCCAGGGTGAGGGTGTCGGCGGGAAGCACCGCGGAGCGGTCCGTGGTGCGGTGGCTGGAGGGCAGGCTCGACGTGAGCACCGAGGCGACCGAGGAACGGGTCCACGACGAGGCGGCGTACGCCTGCTCGAAGACCACCCCTTCACCGGCCCAGCGGTCCAGGGTCGGGGTGTGGTCCGCCGGCCAGTCCCCCAGAGCGCCCACGTGGTCCGCCCGCAGGCTGTCGACCAGCACCACCAGCACGTTCGGACGAGTGCCCAGCCGGGGGTCCTGGCTGCGATCGGGCCGCAGCATGCCGTGGGGGTGCTCCCCGCCCGGCGCGAAGGAGAACACCGCCGCCAGCACGACCAGACCGGCCCACAGCGCGGCGGTGCCCTTGGGCCGCAGGACCACCTTGAGGGGGGTCCGGGTGACGAAGATCGGCAGCAGCCAGAGTCCCAGCCAGAGCGCCCCGAGCCCGATCCCCAGCAACACGGCGACCCCGGCGGGCGAGACCCCCTGCTCCAGGAACACCACCCGGTCGACCACCCGCCAGACCACGGCGCCCCCGAGCCCCAGGCCAACGCCCAGGTAGCCGAGGGTCCAGGACGCCGCGTCGGACAGCGTCACCACCAACCCCAGCAGCCCCACCGCCAGGCCGGAGAGCGCCCCGAGGCCCAGCCCGATCAGCCCGTAGAGCACGACCGCGTAGAAGAGCGCGACGTACTCCGAGGGCGCTCCGGAGCCCGCGAGCACCCACAGGGACTCCATCAGGCCGACGGTCGAGCCGGCCACCAGCCCCGCAGCCACCCCGAGCAGGAGCCGGCGGATCACGGCTCGCCTCGCGCGCTCGGGTCCAGCCAGGGGGGGCCGGTGCGGGCCCAGACCGCGGCCGTGCGGAATTCCAGCCAGGCCCGTGCGGTCCAGTCGTCGGCGTCGGGCACGAAGTCCCGGCCGGTGGTGCGGACCACCTCGGCCCCGGCGCCCCAGTGGCCGCCGCCGGATCGCGCGTGGAAGGCCTGAGCCCCCACCCGCCACCGGTGCTCCTCGGTCATCAGCGTGAAGACGGCACCGCTTCCCGCCTTCTCGATGGCGCCGACCCGCCGGACCTGCTCCAAGTACACGCTGCCGCCCCAAGGCCAGGGCACCCAGCCCGCCTCCAGCCACCAGGTGGCCTGGTCCCCGCCGTTGGGATGGCCCAGGCTCTGGCCGTCGCGGGTGAGGCCCTCGTGGTAGACGCGGTGCCCGACATAAGGACCGCCCGCTCCCCGGTCAGCCACCAGCGCTCGCCGGTGATGCGCACCCCGTAGAGGTTCGCGACCCCGGCCAGCGCCGGGCTCGGCAGCGGCCCGATGGACCGCACGATCATGTCCTCCCCACCGTACTGGTACCAGGCCTCCACGCCGTCCACCGGGCCCGGGATCCAGCGGTGCAGCGGCACCACCAGCCGGAGGTCCAGCACGGCCAGCTCGTCCTGGTCCGGCAAGAGGCGGTCGGGGTCGTCCTCCACGTGGGGGTCGGTGGGCACGAGCAGCTGGGTGATCGGCGGCAGGGGCCGCGGGGTGCCGTCGAGCTCGGTGCCACCGAAGAGCGACACCCGCGAGGCGCCGACCTCGACCCACGGGATCGGTGCCCAGCGGAGGTCCATGTGCAGCACCCCGGGCCGCAGCACGTCGTGGCGCTCGCCGGGCAGCCAGCCCACGCTGGTCTCCGCCCGGAGCTGCCCGATGACGGGCAGCCGCCCCTCCCAGGCCAGCTCGCCGGCGGGCCACGGCTGGCCGCCGTCGCCGATGGCCAGGGCGCCGTGCTGGGTGGGTCCCAGAGTGCGCTCCCGCGCGCCGAAGCCGAGGCGCAGCCCTCGCCAGCGCACAGCCGCCCAGGCCTCGAAGGTCACCAGGTCCACCGGCTGGCCGCCGAGCAGGTCGACCCCCAGCTCCGGCGTCAGCCAGGCCTCGAACCACCCGGAGTGGACGTCGAGGCGCCCCCCGAGCCTCTGGGAGAACAGGCCGGGTTCCTGGTCCCCGAGCAGGCCCACCGGTGAGGCGTTGCCGCCCACGCTGCGCACCCAGGCGTCGGCCTTCCAGACGGGCCAGGGCCCGGCCAGGTCGGTCCACGGCCTCACGGCGTCGGCCAGGGGCTGGGGGACGCTCACCAGCAGGTCCGGTCGCACGGCCAGAGCATCCGCCCAGGCTCGCTCGCCGTGCACCGACGAGCCGGCCAGCACCGCGACCTGACCGGAGCCGACCAGCTGCTGGTACAGCCACTCCTCGGGGACGATGACCGGCGCCGCCCACGCGGCCCCCAGCAGCGCGACGAGCACGGCCGTCAGCCTTCGCTGGCTCCGGCCGCCGCGCCCGGCTTGAGTTGCCGGAGCGCCTGGTGGGCGTTGTACGCCACGTACGGGTCGGCGTGGGTGCGGAGCTGGCTGAGCAGGGCCATCGCCCGGATGTCGGCGATGTTGCCCAGGGCCCACAGCGCGTTCAGGGGCACCCGCTCGCTCATGCGGTCCTGGACGTAGGCGATGAGCGGCTCGGTGGCCGCCGGGTCCCCGAGCTTGCCCAGGGCTTCGACCGCCGCCCGCTGGACCTTGTCGTTCGGGTCCGAGAGCCGCCCGATGAGCGCCGGCACGGCGGACCCGCTGCTCAGCTGGGCCAGGCTCTCGACGGCGTTGAGGCGGATGATGGCCTCGCTGTCGTCGAGCGCCAGGGTCAGGGCCTCGACCACCCGCGGGTCGTCGTACTTCCGGGCGATCTTGACCATGTCCTGCCGTGCGGCGGGGTTCTCGTTGCCCAGGCCGGTGAGCACGGTCTCGATCTTGGGCCCACAGGCCAGCATCAGGGAGAGCAGCACCGGGCTCACGCGACACCTCCCTCGGCGTCGGGGGCCGACTGACCTTCCTTGTAGTAGGTCTCGTAGGCGCGGCGGGCGTAGTAGGTGTAGCCGTAGCCGGCGTTGAAGCCGACCTTGTTGAACACCAGGCCGAGGGGTTCCAGGCCGCCGCCGCGGAGCTGCTCCCGCACCTCGGAGAGCACGCGCTTGGTGGTACCGCTGGCCTCGACGACCAGCACGGTGTGGTCCACCAGGCGGCTGATGATCATCGCGTCGCTCACCACCAGCACCGGCGGGGTGTCGACGATGACCAGGTCGTAGGACTTGGACAGCTCGAGCAGCAGCTGGCGGAGCTTCAGGGACTCGACCAAGCGCCCCGGGTTCGGGGGCACCGGACCCGAAGGCAGCAGGTCGAAGCCTTCGACCCGGGTCTTCTTGATGGCCTCGGTCGGGGTGACCGTGCCCAGCAGGAGCGTCGTGACGCCGACGTCGTTGGACATGCCCTGCCAGAACCGGTGCTGCCGCGGGCGCCGCAGGTCGCAGTCCACCACCAGCACCCGCTTGCCGTCCTGGGCGTAGCTGATCGCCAGGTTGGTGGACATCGTGCTCTTGCCTTCCTCGGGCAGGCTCGAGGTCACCAGGAGCAGCTTGGCGCTGGCGTCCAGGGTGGAGAAGGCGATGGCTGAGCGCAGCGTCCGATAGCTCTCGACCACGGGGTCGGTCGGGTTGCGCTCGTCGATCAGGCCCGAGGTGTCGCTGGAGACCTTGAACCGCGGGATGAGTCCCAGCAGCGGCAGATCCCAGAAGGCCCGGAGCTCCTCGGGGCTCTTGATGCTGTCGTCCACGTACTCGAAGGCGGCGACCAGCGCGAGGCCGAAGAGCACCCCCAGGCCGAAGCCCACGACCACGTTCGGCAGCAGCTTCGGGAAGACCGGGCGCTCGGGCCGCACCGCGGGCTCCACGAACTGGAGGGGGGAGACGGTCATCGCCTCGGCGATCGCGATCTGGTACTTCTGGTCCTGGAGCGAGCGGTAGACCTCTTCCGCCGCCGAGGCCCCCAGCTCCAGCTGGCTCAGGGTGCGCATCTTCTCGGGGTAGTCGGCGAAGTCGGCGCTGGTCCGCTCGATGGCGGCCGAGAGCTCGCGGCCGCGGTTGCGCAGGCCGGAGAGCTCGGCTTCGAGCTTGAGCAGCTGGGGGTCCAGGGTGTGCTGTTCCTGCAGCGCCCGCTCCAGCTCGACGTCGAGGTTGGCCAGGGCGGTGTCGAGCTTCACGACGTCCGGGTGCTTCTCGGTCTTCTCCAGGACCAGCACCTCGCGCTGCTGGATCAGCTCCAGGCGCTGGGTGCGGAGCTGCTTGATGTCGCTGTTGGTGGACACCGTGCCCGGCCCGAGGAAGGCACTGCTCTCCAGTCCCTGGCTGTTCCGCACCGCCTCGATCTGGGCGCGGACCTCCTGGACCCGAGAGGCGTTCTCCTCGGCGGCCATCATGAGCTCGCTGAGCCGCAGGACCCCGGCCCGGACCTCGGCCTCGAGATCGACCACCTCGGCGGCGGTCTGGGCGTCGGAGATCTCGGTGAGCGCGGCTTCGAGCTCGCCCTTGACCACCTGGAGCCGTCCCTCGACGAAGCGGCGGGCCTCGCGGGTCTCGCGGCGGGCCGTGGACTGGGTCTCGGCGATGTAGAGCCGCACCAGGGTGTCGGCCATGAGACGAGACAGCTCGGGATCCGAGGTCTTGGCCGTGACCAGGATGATGTCGCTGCCCTGGTGCTGCTTGATCTCGATCAGCGGCGCCGCGTCGATGGCCGCGGTCATGCCGGGGACCAGGAGCTTGTCCGGGTTCAGCAGATCGCCGCTGTCGTTGCGCAGCTGCAGACGCCAGACCAGCTCCTCGAGGATGGGCCGGGTGGTGGCCAGGGCGATGTGGTTCTGGATGTCGTCGCTGGAGGCTCCGAGGCCCTGGGCGACCTCGCTCAGGCCCAGATCCGAGAGCACGGAGAGGCTGCTGTCGGAGGTGCTGCCCATCATCTTGGCGGTGGCCTGGTAGGTCTTGGGCAGGGTCATCGCCGCGACCACGCCGGCCAACGTGAAGAAGACGATGGCCTGGATCAGCACCCACTTGCGACGCAGGATCGCCCCGTAGAGCTTGACCAATTCCATCCGACTCTTCCCTGGGCTGCCTCAGCGCGGCGCAACATAGCACCGGCCCTGCCGATCCGCCCGCAGTGGCGGGGCTTTACGCCCTGTTGTCACCTCAGTGCTCAGGCGGCTCCACGCCCCTTGAGCACCGCTGGCACGGTCAGCAGCAGGATCTTGAGGTCCAGCCACGGCGACCAGTTCTGGATGTAGTAGATGTCCAGCTGGACCATCTCCTGGAAGCCCAGGTCCGACCGCCCCATCACCTGCCAGAGCCCGGTGATGCCCGGTGGCACCTTGTGGCGGAGCTCGAACCAGTAGGCGGCCTCGGGGTCGTTCTCGATGCCCTCCAGATCGCCGATCGGCAGCGGACGAGGCCCCACCAGGTTCATGTCCCCGCGCAGC
>CAYFPX010000084.1:13939-29621 GCA_964344945.1 uncultured Enterobacterales bacterium | reverse complement strand
CAGCCCTCCAGGGTGCTGCCGCCCTCGTCGTTGGCCGGGCAGCCGTCGAAGTCCAGCTGGATGGCGTCGAAGACCTCCTGGGACCGCATGTAGACCAGGCCGTCGCTGGCGGCGTAGTCGCTGGTCGAGGACTGGCCGCTGAAGCCCGTCGGCACGTAGCCCTCGGCGTCGACCCCCACGAAGAAGGCGGCACCGCTCGGGATCTCCAGGGCAAAGGTGCCGTCGTCCCCCGCCGTCACCCGGTCGACCTCCTCGCCGGTCAGGGCGATGCTCCACAGCTCCGCACCGGCCACCGAGGTGCCGTCGCTCCCGGGCTCGCTGAAGACCGTGCCGGTCATCGTGACGAATTCGGCTTCGGGCAGGCAGGCCAACAGGGTCCAGAGGGCGATCACCGGGGCACCCCCAGCCACCAGGCACCGATCATGTCTCCTCCGAGGGTCGGGTAGCGCTCGGTCACGGTCTCGCCGCTCTCCCCCTCGAGCACCAGCGCGATGTCCCCGGGCTCGAGGTTGAAGGCGAAGAAGTAGTGCACCGGCGCGTCGTAGTTCTGGGACAGCAGTCCCTCTTCAGTGATCTCGAACGGGTAGACGTTCACGTCGCGGTCGGCGCCGTCGATGACCGTGATCTTCCGTCCTTCGAGCCGGGCGGCCTGCTCGTCGTCGCGGGTGACCCCCCACAGGTGGACCTTCTCGCCGTCGTCGAGGGGCGCCAGGTCCACGCCCAGCTGGTCCGCGAGGCTGACCAGGAACTCGTCGGTGGTGGTCTTCTCCCAGCTGAAGAGCACCCCCGCGAACCAGTACCCGGTCCAGCTGGGGCTCCGACCGCTGAACACCGACGGGTAGCTCGACTCCGTCTCGATGCGCACCACGAGCTCGGTGTCCGCCGGCAGGGTGGCCTGCCAGTACCCCGGGCTGCTGCTGTAGGGCTGGGTGGCCTCGTAGAGCTCCCCGGCGTCGATGAGCGCCTGGCGGTCCGCACCCGGATCGGCGTCCGGGACCAGGAAGTCCACGGTCCCGGCGCTCAGCACCACGTCGCCGTCGCCGTCGGGCAGGCCGTCGTAGACCGTGCCGCCGTAGCTCACCTCGGTGGGCGGCTCGCGGACCTCGACCAGGAACTGGCAGGCGCTGAGGGTGCTCCAGAGCAGCATCGGGCCAGCCTATCTCCCGCCGTCGCGGTCTCGCAGCGCCACCAGGAGCTTCCGGCTCTTCAGGTCCTTCTGGGTGTGCCAGCGCAGGTGGTCCTGGAGCAGCCAGACCGGGCCGGGCTCGGGCGGCAGGTCCACCAGCTCCGCCAGGGGCGTGCGCCGGGCCCGCTCGACCTGGGCACACCAGGCCCCGGTGACCGGCGTGCCGGTGCCGTTGCCCGCCAGCACCACCCCGCCCGAGGCCAGGTTCCACACCGCGACGCCGTCGCCGATGGGCTCGCCGGTGACGCCACACCGGTCCAGCCGCGGCGTGAGGCCCCCGAAGGTCAGGGCCTTGGCCTCGAGGCCCCAGCGCCACACATCGGTCGGGGCCTTGGTGGCCGCGTCGAGCACGAGCAGGGCGACGTCGAGCAGGCCGAAGAGCCGTGGCTCGGCGTGGTGCTCCCGGGCCAGGGCCGTCACCAGCTCGCAGGCGTAGGCGCCCAGCGCCATGCGGTCCAGGTCTCCTCGCAGGTGCGGGTGGCCGTGCACCAGGTCCACGCTGCCCAGGGTCCACAGCTCCCCGCGCCCCCGGTGGGCCTGGACGTCGAGCCGGTTGCCCAGGTCCAGCGCCCCGCCGTGGCGCCGTCGGGACCTTCGGGCCCCACGGGCCATCACCGCCAGCCGCCCGTGGCTCGGGGTCAGCAGGTGCACGATCCGGTCCGCCTCGCCGTAGTCGACCCGGCCCACGACGATGGCCTGCAGTGTCTCGGCGGGCCCGGGCATCAGAAGCCGAAGAGCGTGGTGCAGACCGTGAAGTAGACGGCGATCGCGATCAGGTCGACCAGGGTGGTGACGAAGGGACCGGTCGCGACCGCGGGATCGATGCCGAAGCGGTCCAGGACCAGCGGGATCACCGCCCCCAGCACCGCCGCCGCCACGAGCGCCAGGCCGATGCTCGCCCCGACAGCCCCGCCGACGGTCCAGCCGGGGAAGCGCAGCATGCCCCAGCCCGCGAGCAGCAGGCCGAAGCCGAGTCCCATCAGCACGCCGGTGCGGCTCTCCTTCCAGAGCAGCGCCGCCACGCCTTCGCCCGCGGTCACGTGCCCGGTGGCCAGGTTGCGCACCGTGATGGTCGCCGCCTGGATGCCCACGTTGCCGCTGAGGCCCATCACCACCGGGATGAAGCCGGCGAGCATGGCGTTCTCGGCGAGGGTGTGCTCGAAGGCGTTGATGACCTCGGCCATCACCATGCCGGCGAAGAGCGTGACGATCAGCCACTTCGAGCGGGAGCGCACCGCGTCGACGGCGGACTCACCGTAGGGGTCGGCCTCCTGGGAGAGCCCGGCCATGACCAGCATGTCCTCCGCGGCCTCCTCGGCGATGACGTCGAGCACGTCGTCGATGGTGACGATGCCGAGGAGCTTCCGGCTCTCGTCGACCACCGGCACGGCCAGCAGGTCGTAGCGAGCCGCGAGGCGGGCCACCTCCTCCTGGTCCGTCTCCGGGGTGACGGCCATCACCTCGGCGACCATGAACTCCCGCAGGTGGGTGCTCGGGCTGTTGATGAGCAGGTTGCGCAGGGAGGTCACGCCGACCAGCTGGTCCTGGTCGTTCTCGATGTAGAGGTAGAAGACCATCTCCACATCGGCCTGCTCCTGGAAGGACTCGATGGCCTCCCGGCAGGTGGTGTCCTCGTGCACCCGGAAGGCCACCGGGCTCATGATGCCGCCGGCGCTGTCCTCGGGCCAGGCGAGCAGCTCCTCGACGTCCTCGCGCTCGGCCTGCTGCAGCCTGCTCAGCAGGCGCTCCCGCAGCTCGTCGGGCAGCCGGGCCGCCAGGTCGGCCTCGTCGTCGGGCTCCATGGCCTCGAGCCAGAGGGTCAGGCGGTCCAGGGGCACGGCGTCGGTGACGATCTGCAGATCGGCGGCGCCCAGGGCGAGCAGGACATCGCCGGCGATGTCGTCGGAGAGCTGATCGACCAGGAAGAGGGTCTCCGGTCGGGTCAGGTGGGTGACCGCCTCGGCGACGTCGGCGGAGGAGCACTTCTCCACGGCTCTCTGGAGGGGCTTGGTCGCCCGCCGCCGGGTCAGGCGGCGCAGAGCATCGACCCGGGCCTGGACCAGGTTCTCGGCCATGGTCTCCCCCTCGTCGGCGCGGGGTGGGCGGTCGTGGAGTCGCTGCCAGCCGGCACATAACGCAGCGGCCGGTCACCGTGGGCCAGGGCATGCGACGAGCGTGCGCGCGTCCCCGGTCGGGCCTCCGCCCTCGTGAGGCCGCGGGGCGGCCTCACCGAGCGCTAGAGCCCGTCAGCCCTCGTGAGGCCGCGGGGCGGCCTCACCGAGCGCTAGAGCCCGTCAGCCCTCGTGAGGCCGCGGGGCGGCCTCACCGAGCGCTAGAGGTCGTCGACGAACTCCAGCCTTCGCGGCGCGTTCAAGCTCCCCAGCGGCTCGACCCGACGACCGTCGAAGTGCACGGTGGCCCGGGTCAGGTCCTCGAGCTCCACGGCGGTGAGCGTGCCGGCCGTGAAGCGGCGTGCCGTGCCGCCGGGCAGGGTGCCCTGGTGCACCACCTCGCCGTCGATCTCCACCGTGACCCGCACGTTCTCCAGGGCCCGCACCAGCAGCTCGGGCCGTGCCGCGGCCGAGGTCTGCTCTGCGGCAGCCACCGGGGCCTCGGCCGGCGGTGCGGCGTCGGCGTCGAGCACCCGGCTGCCCACCTGCAGGAGCACCACGCCCAGGCCCACCAGCACCACGAGACCCGCCAGGATCCGTCCCAGGGGCATCGCGGGCTCGGCGCCCGGCGGCTCCGGCAGCCGGAGCTTCTGCCTGCGGCGGGCCATCACGGTCCGCTGCAGGCGGCCTCGATGGCCGAGCTCGCCTCGTCGCCCAGGGCGGTTCCCCGAGCGAGCTCTTCGGCGGACCGCAGGTAGGCGCAGCCCTCGGCCTGGCCGTCGAGCTCGAGCATGAGCGTGCCGGCCTTGAGGTAGGAGCCCGCCGCGTCGGCCGGACAGGTGAGCACGACCCGGTCGTAGGCATCGACCGCGCCGCGGCGGTTCGCGAGGGCCTCGCGCACGAGCCCGAGGTTGAACCAGGCCTGGCAGAAATTCGGCGCCCGCAGGGTGGCCTCCGCGAGCCGGGCCTCCGCCTCGGCGTGCCGGCCCTCGAGGTGCAGGGCGTAGCCCAGGTTGTTCAACACCAGGGCGGGCTGCCGGTAGGTGAGGTCCATCACCGCCACCTCGAGCACCTCGACCGCATCGGCGCTGCGGCCCAGCCGCAGCAGCAGGTAGCTGTAGTTGAGGTTGACGCTGGCCGAGCCCGGCGTGAGCTTGAGCGCTCGCTGGAAGGCCTTCTCGCTGAGCTCGGGGGCGCCCCGCTTCATGTAGGCGAGGGCGAGCTGCTCCCAGGCCTTGTAGTTGTAGCGGTCCATCTTGGTGGCTTCCTGGAGCTGCTGGATGGCCAGCTCCGTGGAGCCCTCGACCAGGTACGCCGCGCCCAGATCCGTGCGCGCCTGGGCCTTCGCCTGGCGCTTCGGCGGCACGCAGGCGAGCTGGGCTCCGAGGACCGACCACAGCAGCGCCGAGATCACGACAGGTACTTCTCCACCAGCGGGCCGAGCGCGGCGATGCGCTCAGCGGGGATCTTCTCCGGTGCGGTCATGATCGCGCCAGCCAGGGCGTTGGACTCGGGCGCTGGGCCATCGTGGGCGGCGATCCTGGGGATCACGGCACGGAGCACCATGCGGGCGGTGTGCACGTTCTGCTTCACGGTGGCGATGACCTGGTCGACCGTCACGGCGTCGTGACCCTCGTGCCAGCAGTCGTAGTCCGTGGACATGGCCAGGGTGGCGAAGGAGATCTCGGCCTCCCGAGCGAGGCGGGCCTCGGTCATCTGGGTCATGCCGACCACGTTGCAGCCCCAGGACCGGTACAGGTGGGACTCCGCGCGGGTGGAGAAGGCGGGGCCCTCCATGTTCACGTAGCAGCCGCCGTCGTGCACGGTGGCGCCGACCTCTCGGCAGGCGGCCAGCAGGTACTGGCGCAGGGTCTCGCAGACCGGGTCGGCGAAGCCGACGTGGGCCACGATGCCGTCTTCGAAGAAGGTGTCCTTGCGGTTGCGGGTCCGGTCGATGAACTGGTCGATCACGACCATGTGGCCCGGCACGATCGCCTCGCGCAGCAACCCGACGGCGGACACCGAGACGATCCAGGAGACGCCGAGCTTCTTGAGGGCGAAGACGTTGGCCCGGTAGTTCACCTCGGTCGGGTTCACCACATGGCCGCGGCCGTGGCGGGGCAGGAAGAACAGCTCGACGCCGTCGAGCGTGCCGCACATGACGGCGTCGCTGGGGTCGCCGAAGGGGGTCTCCACGCGCTCCTCGCGCTGGTCGGTGAGTCCCTCCATGTTGTAGAGGCCGCTGCCCCCGATCACGCCGATCCGCACGCTCATCCTTCGCTCTCCAACAGCAGGGTGTCGATGTCGGCCAGCTCGGCTCCCGCGTGGGCCGCGTGGACCCGGCCGAGCATCCAGGCCGTCATGCCGTGGTTCCAGACCAGGGCCGGCAGGATGCCCACGCCACAGAGGAGCAGGGCGAACTGTCCGAGCGCTTGGCTTAGCACGTAGAAGACCACCGCGTAGAGCAGCGGCCTGAAAGCCTCCCGCACGAGCCGAGTCATGGCAGGCACGTCGAGCGCGGGCCACAGGGACCCGGACGCGCCGACGCCGATCAGCGCCGCCGGCAGCAGCTTGAGGATGGCCACCAGGCCCACGGACAGCACGCTGGCGAGCACCAGGACCACCGGCAGGAACCAGCTGGACATCGCGGCCTCCTGGCCCGCCGCGCTGCCGGTGAACCAGGCCATCGCCCAGATCGGCGCCAGCACGGGCAGGACGAACCACAGCAGCACCGCGGTGAACCCGGCCACCCCCTCCCCCATCAGCGCGAAGGGCTCGTCGAATTCCGGCAGGGGCGGGCGGTTCGTGGCCCCCCTCAGGAACGCCCGCTGACACCAGCCGCAGAGCACCAGCCAGCCGAGCACCGGCACCAGGGCCCAGGCCGAGCCGAACAGGAGCTTGCGGCCCCAGTGGGGGTCCTGGAAGGCGAGGCGCACGCCGCCTTCGATCGGGACGACGCGCCCCGGATCAAGCCTTGCCGAGCTGTCCACAGGCCGCCGAGATGTCCTTGCCGCGGGTCACCCGCACCGAGCAGTTGATGCCCCGGGACACCAGGTGGTGCTGGAAGCGCTTCACCTGTTCGTCCGACGGCCGCTTGAGGTCCCGATCCGGGTTCTCGTTGTAGGGGATCAGGTTGACCTTGGCCTTGAGCCCGCGCATCAGGCCGGCGAGGCGCGAGGCGTCGTCCATCGAGTCGTTGAAGCCGGCCATCATCACGTACTCGAAGGTGATGCGCTTGCCGCTGGGCAGCGGGAAGTCCCGGCAGGCCTGGAGCAGCGCCTCGAGGTCGTAGCGCTGGTTGATCGGCATGACTTCGCTGCGCTGCTCGTCGGTGGTGGCGTTCAGGGACACCGCCAGGTTCACCGGCAGCGCCGCAGCCAGCTCCGGCAGCTTGTGGACCAGGCCCACGGTGGACACCGTGATCTTGCGGTGGCTGTAGTTCAGCGCGTTCTCGTCCAGCGCGATCTCCAGCGCGGGGATGACGTTCGGCAGGTTGTGCAGGGGCTCGCCCATGCCCATCAGCACCAGGTTGGTGATGCGGGTGTCCAGGCCCAGGGCGTCGAGGGTGCGCTGGACCTGGAGGGGCTGGTTGGCGATCTCGCTGGGGCGGAGCTGCCGCTTGAGCCCCAGGTCTCCCGTGAGGCAGAAGGTGCAGGCCATCGCGCAGCCGACCTGGGTGGACATGCAGAGGGTGTTGCGGCGGTCGTCGGGGATGAAGACCGACTCGATCTGCAGGCCGTCTTCGCAGTCCCAGACGAACTTGATGGTGCCGTCGTCGCTGTGCTTGCGAGAGGCTTCCTGGAGCCAGGAGATGGTGAGGTGGCGGTCCAGCTCCTGGCGGGTGGCCTTGGCGATGTTGGTCATCTCGTCGAACGAGGTGACGCCGCGCTGCCAGACCCACTTGTAGATCTGCAGCGCCCGGAACTTCTTGAGACCCAGGCCGACCAGGTGCTCTTGGAGCTGGGTCAGGGAGAGGGACTTGACGTCGAGGCGTCCCTGCTCGTCTCGGTGGGGGCCGCGGGGCATGATCCGGATCTAACGCGGGTGAATCTGCGGGCTCTGAGGGGACGAGGGCGAGGGCGAGCTCGCACTCGAGCCCGACCCCGCCCCTACTCCGGCGGAGGCGCCATCCGACTCAGATCCACCCCCACATCCGCCGGACTCGGCGTGCCCGTGATCCGCAGCTCGGTCTTCCAGAGCAGATCGATGCGCCGACCCAGCTTGCGCCCGTCCTCCAGCGGACAGACCACCGGGCGGCCCATGTCCCGGCGGGTCCGCTCGCTCCAGCCCACCACCACCGCGATGTCCCCGCCGGTCAGCCGGACCAGGCTCCCGACGGGGGTCGGACCCTTCCAGGCGGTGAACAGGGCGATGATCTTGGGCTCGACCCCCAGCGGGTCCCGGGCCATCTCGACCAGGGCCGACGCAGGGGAGCGACCGGGCTTGCCCCGGTGGTGGCCGGTGAGCTCCTCGTAGCGCACGGCGAGGGCCAGGATCTGCCCGCGCAGTCCGCCGGCCTCGCCCCCGGCCACCCCCACCGCGTCGTGCACAGCGAGCACCACCTGGACCGCCACGCTGCCGAGGTCTCCCTGGGGGAACAGCGCCCGCACCGAGCTGCCGGGGTCGTCCACGCCAGCCACGTCCAGCAGGAGCGCCGCCAGCCCGAGGGCCATCAGCTCCTCTCGCGGCAGCTGCAGCCAGCTGGCAAAACCCAGGGCGTGCAGAGCCACGGCGACCCGAGTGCGCACCGGGCTCATCGGCCGGTTGTGGTTGCGCACCGCCACCAGGAACTGGAACAGCGCGTCGTCCTGGGCCATGGCGTCGACCACCAGCGGCACCATGCGCTTGATCGGGCGCAGGTCCGGGGTGCCGCGCTCCTCCTGCTCCTCCCGCACCCGGTCCACCAGGTCCAGCAGGCTCCCGTGCAGCCAGCTCGCCAGCTCGTGCCGCTCGAAGCGGTGCAGCGCCACCGAACCGATCCGGAGCTTCTGCAGCTCGAGGGCGCCGTACTTCACCGGATCGAAGTTGTTCTCGCCGCTGCGAAACCAGTGGGCCAGGTCCCGGGCGAAGACGCTCAGGGAGCCCTCGGAGAGCCCGGCGCCCAGCGCGATCTCGCCGTAGCCGAGCTCGCTGAGCACGTCGCAGACCTCGCGCCCGTGGTCGTAGCTGGCGCCTTCGAGCTTCAGCAGCCGGCCGTCCACGAACCACTCCCCCGCCACCAGCTGGAGCCGCAGGGCCCGCCCCTGCCAGGCCATGAAGTCCTGCTGCAGCGCCAGCAGCCGCGCCAGCGGCTTGGACACCGCGGCGTTGTTGGCGTTGTGCATCTGCAGGCTCTTGCAGATGCTGCGCAGCTGCTCGACGAAGGCCCGCCCGGAGCTCTGGACGGTGCGACCGGCCTTGCTGGGCATCCCCGGTTCAATCCCCTCGCTGGCGCGTCAGGTCAGACGGTCCGCCAGTATACGAGGGCCTCTTCCGCCGCCTTCCGGACCCCGCGCCCCAGGGCGCGCTTGCCCTTGGCCTCCTCGAGGATGCGGCGCGCCCGCTTGGGACCGGCTCGCCCGAAGGCCTGGATGATCAAGAGGTGGTCGTCGGCGACCTTGCGGTTGTTCAGCTGCGACTCCAGCTGGCCGAAGCCGCGCACGTCACCCAGCACCACCAGGCACCGGTAGAAGGCCTTGCGCTCCTCGGCCGGCCGCTCGGCGAAGTCGTCGGCCTGGACCAGTCGGAGGATCGGCAGCACGACCCGGGGGTCCTTGCTGTCCCGCAGGATGCCCAGCGCGGTCACGCGATTGGCCCGCTCACGGTCCCGGAGCAGCTTGACCAGGGGCTCGCGCAGGGCCTCGTGGTAGCGACCGGCCAGCGCCCGCACCCCGGCCCGGCGCATGGCTGGCGCCCTGTGATCGAGGGCCCGACCGAGCCCGGCGAGGGCCGCCGGGTCCTGGGAACGCGCCAGGGGCGGGATGGCCTTGAGGGCCTGCTGCACGTCGCCGCTGGTGAGCTGGCGCACGTAGCAGGGGATGGCCAGGGCATCGCCGACGTCCTGGGCGATCAGGAACATGCGCTCCTCGGCCCGCTGGCGCTTGACGGCGATGATCAGGTCCGCCAGGGCCTCGCCGAGGTCCTTCGCCATGATCGCCAGCGGATCGGCGAGCTCGTCGGGCTGGCGCTCCATCGCCGGGGCCAGGCTGAGCAGGCGCTCGCGGGTGAACACCAGCTTGCGGATCCGGACCGACTCGGCGTTGTCGTAGCGGGCGAAGGCCCGGAGCAGGGCCGCCAGATCGTCGTCCTTCTCCTCGGCCACCAGCGCGTCGACCAGCCCGCCCAGGAGCGGCGACGGGCACACCGCCCGCGGCCCGCCGAACCCGGCGGCCTGCATGATGTGCAGCATGAAGCGCGGCCAGTCCGTGCGGCCGCCAGCGTGCTGGCGCACGTCGTGGGCCAGGGTGCGCACCTCGGCCGCACCCGTCGAAGGCACGGTCACCTCGGCGATCCACGCCAGGCGGCTCGAGCCCCGCAGGACCCGCATGTCGTCGCGGGGCAGCATCACGATCTCGTTGCTGCTCCCCGGACCCGAGCGCTTGACCCGGATCTGGCCGAAGTCCTCGGACAGGCGGAGCTCGCCGTCCTGGGACTGCTCGAAGTCGGAGAGCAGCACGTCGACGGCCTGGATCTGCACCCCGGGCAGGCCCTTGCGCCAGAGCCAGGTGATGCGGTCGTCGCCATGGGGGGGATCGCCGGCGAGCACGTCGATCAACTCACCCAGCGCCCGCGCGGTGACGTTGTCGTCGAAGACCAGGCCCCGCACGCCGTCGAGGAAGAGCTTGAAGACCCAGCCCACCCGGTTGCCCGGGTTGTGGATGGTGCGCCCGTACGCGCTCAACCCGAAGGGCCCGACATCGAAGACCACGGGTCCCAGCTTGAGGGCGTCGCCGACCCGGAGGGCCAGGGCCTTGCGGTTGCGCTGCAGGGTCCGCGGGGACGGCCGCTCGGCCGACGCGGCCACCACGGACTTGTCCAGGAGCTCGACGATCTGGGAGGCGCGGCTGTAGGCCTCCCGGACCTCGGGGGCCACGGCACCGCGGCGGGACCGCCGGCTGATGACGCTGGACGAGGGCTCAGGGGGGGACATGCCCCCGACGGATCGGACAACCGACGCCGATTCCGTACCCCACTCCATGCGCTTCCCCCGTCTCTCCTGCCCCTCCCACACACATGTTCTCCAAATAGTGAAAGAGGTTCAAGGGGAATTTTGAGAATCCTTACGTTCTTCGTCTCGTGCTCTCCAGGAGGGCGAGCCGGCGGGCGAGTCCGGTCCAGCGGCGCTCCCCCCCCGCGCGGCCGACGGCCGTGCGCATGGCCCGCGGGCTCCCGACCACGCAGCAGAAGTCCCTGGCCCGGGTGACCGCGGTGTAGACCAGGGATCGCCGCAGCATGATGTGGTGGGCGCGGTCGAGCACCACCACGACCGCCGGGTACTCGCTGCCCTGGCTCTTGTGGATGGAGATCGCGTAGGCCAGCTCCACCCGCTCGAGCTGCTCCCCGATCAGCGCCAGCTGCCGCCGGCCGAAGGCCACGACCAGCCCGCCGCCCTCCAGCCGCACCACGCGGCCCACGTCGCCGTTGAAGATCTCCAGGTCGTAGTCGTTGCGGATCTGCAGCACCCGGTCGCCGACCCGGAAGGTGCGGCCGCCGAAGACCAACGCCTCGCCAGCTGGATTGAGCCGCTCCTGGAGGAGCAGGTTCAGGGCCCGGGAGCCCAGGGGTCCCTTGTGCATCGGCGTGAGGACCTGGACCTCGGCCATGGGGTCGAAGCCCCGCGCCGGGAGCCGGGCCGTGATCACCTCCACCAGGGTCCTACGCACCGCGTCGGCGCCCTCCCGGGGCACGACGAAGAAGTCTCTGCGGCCGTCTTCGTGCTCGGCGCTGATCGGGGTCTCGCCTCGCAGCATGCGGTGGGCGTTGCGCACGATGCCGCTGCCCTGGGCCTGGCGGTAGACCTGCCGGAGTCGTGCGACCGGCGCCACGCCGCTGGCCACGAGGTCCGCGAGCACCTGGCCCGGGCCCACCGAGGGCAGCTGGTCGGCGTCGCCCACGAGCACCAGCTTGCAGCCGGGAGGGAGCGCCTCGGTCAAGGCGCTCAGCAGCGGGAGGTCGACCATCGAGACCTCGTCGACCAACACCGCCGCCAGGTCCTTGTCCAGGGGCCGCGAGGCCGTGCGCTGGAAGCCGCCCTTCTGCGGGTTGTACTCGAGCAGGCGGTGCAGGGTGCGGGCGTCCTGGCCACAGGCCTCGCCCAGGCGCTGGGCAGCCCGGCCGGTGGGCGCCGCCAGGGCCCAGGTCTCCCCGCGCAAGGCGGCCGCCGCCACCAGGACCCGCACGATGGTGGTCTTGCCTGTGCCCGGTCCGCCCGTGATCACGCAGAGCTGGGAGCCCAGTGCCAGAGCCACCGCGTCCCGCTGCTCCTGGCCCAGCTCCAGGTCGACCCGGCCCTCCGCGGCCCGCACCGCCACCTCCGCTGCACGGCCCTCCTGGCAGCGAGCGATCAAGGCCACCGCGACCCGCTCTTCCATCCGGTGGGTCGGCCCGCTGAACACGGGCCGCGTGGTGGGATCGCCCCGCCGCAGCGGCTGGCCACGGACGATGGTGGCCTTCAGCGCGAGCCGGTCCAGGGCACCCGCGACCGCTGGCCGTGGCACGCCCAGCCGGTCACAGCGCCCCACCAGCTCGCCCTCGGGCAGGTAGGTGTGGCCCTCGCTCGACGCATCCCCCAGCACGGAGCGCACCGCGGCCTCGGCCCGGCGTGGGTCGTCCCGGGCCAGGCCATTGTCCAGCGCGATGGCGTCGGCGGTGCGGAAGGCGACCCCCCGGATCTCGGCCGCCAGCCGGTAGGGGTCCCGGGTCACGATGCGGACCGCGTCGGTCCCCCAGGCCTCGAGCACCCGTCGGGTCACCGCAGCGCCCAGCCCGTGCCCCCGCAGCATCACGGTGACCTCTCGGCCGACCCGGTCCTTCTCCCAGTGGGCCAGGATCTCGGCCAGCCGCTTCTTGCCGATGCCTTCGACCTCCCTGAGCCGCTCTGGCGACCGCTCCAGGACGCGCAGGGTCTCCAGGCCGAAGTGGTCCACGATGCGGCGAGCGAGGGCCGGCCCGAGGCCCTTCACGGCGCCGCCGGCCAGGTAGAGCTCGAGCCCGCGACGGGTCTTGGGGTCCTCCACCAGCCAGGCCAGCACCTTGAAGCGTCGACCGTAGCGGGGGTGCTCGCTCCAGCGGCCGTCCAGCACCACGTAGGCCCCCGGGGCCAGGTGCCCGATGGGGCCCACGATGGTGTGGCGACGGCCCTCGTCGTCGAGCACCTCAGCGACCGCGAACCGGTTGTCGTCGGTCTTGTAGGAGATCTCCCGGAGCTCGCCCGCGAGCCGCTCCTCACCCGTCGTCACGGCGCTCCAGGCTCCGGCAGGGTCGGCAGGTCCGACAGGTCCGAGAGCCGGATCACGCTGCGCAGGTCCTCGGGCACCACGATGCCGGCGGACATGATCACCTTGAAGGCCTCCTCGACGGTCAGGTCCACGAGCCAGACGTCGCAGGTGGGAAGCATCAGGAAGAAGCCCGAGGTCGGGTTGGGGGTGGTCGGCAGGAACAGGCTGACCATGCCCTCCCCCGGCGGGCCCTCGTCCGATCCGGCGGGATCGACCAGGGCGGCCTCGCCGGTGAGGAAGGCGAGGGCCCACACGTCTCGCCGCGGGTACTCCACCAGCACGACCTGGCGCAGGCTCTTGGACTGGTCCCGGAACACCGTGTCCAGCAGCTGGCGAAAGCCCTGGTAGACCACCCGCAGGATGGGCACCCGCTGGAGCGCCGCCTCGTAGAAGGTGACCACCTGGCGCCCGGTCACGTACCGGGTGGCGGCCCCGGCCAGGATCACGACCAGCAGGGTCCCGAAGATGCCGAGCCCCGGCAGCTCGGTGCCGAGCACCACCTCGGGGTGCACGTCCGGCAGCAGGTCGAGCAGCCCGTCGACCCGGGCGACGATCCAGACCCCGACGGCCAGCGTGACCGCCAGGGGTACGACGACGAGCAGGCCGGCCAGCAGATCGGACTGCAGGGCCCCCAGGGCCCGCCGCCACAGCGGTGGCCGACGGCTGGAGGCGCTCACGAGATCACCGGCTGTAGACCTCGTACTTCTCGAGGTGGTAGTGGCCCATGGCTCGCACGACGATGCGCTTGCTCAGCCCCCGCTCGAACTCCTCGAGGGCCCGCAGCTCGTCACCATAGAGCAGGTCGGCGACCTTCGGGTGGGCGTTCACGTAGAGGGTCTCGCGGCCGTTGCTGCGGTGGGCCTCGCGCTGGATCTCCCGGAAGATCTCGAAGCACAGGGTCTCGCGGCTGCGCAGCACGCCGGTGCCCTCGCAGTAGAAGCAGTCTTCCATCAGGTAGCGGTCCAGGTCTTCCTGGACGCGCTTCCGGGTCATCTCGACCAGGCCCAGCTCGCTGATCTTCAGCACGTTGGTGCGGGCCTTGTCCTTCTTCACCTCTTCCTCGAGGGCCCGGTACACCTTGTCCCGGTTGGACTCCCGGTCCATGTCGATGAAGTCGATGATGATGATGCCGCCGATGTTGCGCAGGCGGAGCTGGTAGACGATCTCCTTGACCGCCTCGAGGTTGATCTGGGTGGTGGTCTCCTCCAGCGAGCTCGACCCGACGAACTTGCCGGAGTTGATGTCGATGGCGACCAGCGCCTCGGTCTGGTCGATGATCAGGTAGCCGCCGCTCTTGAGCCAGACCTTGCGGCCGGTGGCGCGGACCACCTCGGTCTCCACGCCGAAGACGTCGTAGACCGGCTCGGTGCCGCGGTAGAGCTGGACCCGGTCCTTGAAGTCGGGCATGAAGTCCGACATGAAGTTGATGACCCTTGCGTGGTCGCTCTTGGTGTCGAGCACCACCTTGCGCACGTCGTCGGTCAGGTAGTCCCGCACGAAGCGCAGGAGCAGGCCGTGCTCGGCGTGCAGGACCGCGGGGGCTTTCTTCTGCTTGGACAGGTCGCTGATCTTCTGCCAGGTGCGGAGCAGGTAGTCCATGTCCGCCTGGAGGATCTCCTCGCTCTTGTTCTTGCAGACCGTGCGCACGATGAAGCCGGCGCCCTTGGGCCGGTTCCTGTCGACGAAGGCCCGCAGCCGCCGCCGCTCCTTGTCCTTGTCGATGCGCCGGCTGATGCCCACGTGCTCGACCGTCGGCATGAACACCAGGAAGCGCCCGGGCAGGGTGATGTGGGTGGTGATGCGGGCGCCCTTGGTCCCGATGGGGTCCTTGGCGACCTGGACCACCAGCTGCTGGCCTTCCTTGAGCAGGTCCTGGATGGCCGGCTGCCCGGTGCGGGGGGCCGAGCGCGGACCGTCCTTGGACAGGGGCCGGCTGCCGTTGTCCTCGTCGGTCTCGGCCTTGTGCAGGTCGAGGTTCGCGGCGTAGATGTCGCCCACGTACAGGAAGGCGGCCCGCTCCAGGCCGATCTCCACGAACGCAGCCTGCATGCCGGGCAGCACCCGGACCACGCGACCGAGGTAGACGTTGCCGACGTACCCGCGGTCCTTGCCGCGGTCGATGTGCAGCTCAGTGAGCTGGCCGTTCTCCATGAGCGCGACGCGGGTCTCCCGTGCCGTCGCGTTGACGATGATCTCTGAAGGCAAGAGGCACTCCGGCGGACCCGATCACACGCATCCGGGGGCGCTCCTGCGTCGGTGTCTTCTCATGACCGACCATGTGGGGCTCCGGCGGGACGGGGTCCTGCAACTGGGGGGGCGGGCGACCCGGCGGGTCGTCCGAGGGGGGACAGACAGAAACCGAGGCGTTCTTCTTGACACGCCAAGCGGGCACAGTCAACGCGTCGGGCGGCGCAGGAGTGCCTGGAAGGCGCCCCGGACTCGCCCGCTCACAGCCTCCGCAAGAGTCCGGATTTCAGGTACCTGCCCTCGGGATGGGCCAGGGCGACCGGGTGATCCGGCGGGGCCTCACCGCGGTCGAGCCAGGCCCAGCGGCCCGCCTTGCGCAGGCCGTCCCTCACGGCCTCCTCCCAGCGGCCCACGCTGAGTCGGGCCGTGCAGCTGAAGGTGTGGAGCAGGCCGTCCCGCGCCACCCAGGGCCCCACCCGGGCCGCCAGGTCCCGGTAGGCCTGCTTCGCCGCGCTGTCGGAGCGCCGGCCCCGGGTCAGGCTCGGCGGGTCGCACACCAGCAGCTCCGCGCGGCCGGCCCCCTCCCACGCGAACACGTCCGTGGCCTCGAAGCCGTGGGCGCCGGGATCGAGGCCGTTGAGGCGGAAATTCTCCCGGGCGTCGTCGAGGGCGGGAGCGCTCACGTCCACGGTCAGCACCTGACTGGCGCCCCCGGCCGCCGC
>CAYFPX010000084.1:13517-13821 GCA_964344945.1 uncultured Enterobacterales bacterium | reverse complement strand
GATGCTCGCGCTGATCGAGGAACAGGCCGGTCTTCTGCCCGATCCCCGGGCGCACCAGGAAGCGCAGGCCGTGCTCCTTCACGATCAGGTGGTCCGGCGCAGGGGCCCCCCACAAGGTCTCGCCGCCGTCGCGGCCGTCCACCCGGCGCACGCCGTAGCGCCGGTAGATCGTGTCCACGCCGTCGAGCTCGGAGAGCGCGTCGACCACGAGGTCCAGGTGGGGCTCCCAGGCCGCGGCGTAGACCCGAAGGACCAGCAGCCGGTCGTAGCGATCGACCACCAGCCCGGGCAGCAGATCCCCCGC
>CAYFPX010000084.1:0-13507 GCA_964344945.1 uncultured Enterobacterales bacterium | reverse complement strand
CGTTCACCAGCCGGAAGGTGTTCGTGTCGCCGTCGACCACCCGGCCCCGCAGGGCTGCCGCCCGGGTCAGTCGCGAGCGCAGCAGCTGTTCGAGGGGCTCGACCCCGGTGCCCAGCACCCGCACCGCGATCGGGCCGTCGTCGGCGAGGCCGAAGCCCACCAGCTTGTCCCGGTGGTCGACGAGCCGGACCTCCGTCCCTGCGGGGTGGCGCTCGGCGACAGCGTCGGCGTAGATCCAGGGGTGGCCGCGACGGACAGCGGCGATGGCGTCCCGGGGGAGCTTCAGCCGAGGCAAGCGAGCCAGCCGCCGATCACGGCGCTGTGGACCCGGTCGACCCTTGGGATCCGGGCCAGGGTGGCGGCGTGGTCCTGGTCGCCCTGGCGGGCCCGGAGCTTGCGGGCCGGCTCCGGGCGGTCGAGCCAGGCCGCCAGGGCCGCCGTGGTGGCCTCGGGGTGGAAGACACAGCCCCAGGCCCGCGGGCCCAGGCGGCCGCACGTGATGTCGCCCTCGGGGCCGAAGGCCAGGGGGATGAGGTCGCCGCCCCAGACCGCCCAGCGGCGCTGCTCGAAGGCCGCCCCCTCGGCGCAGGCCCGAGCCAGTGGATCCGACCGTCCCGCGGGGGTCAGCGCGAGATCGAAGATGCCGAAGCGCGGGTGGGCGAGCTGCGCCACGCGACTCCCGAGCTCCCCCGCCACGATCTGGAAGCCCAGGCAGATCGTCAGCAGGGGGGTCTCGTCGAGCAGGGCCTGCCGCAGGCGCGCTCGCAGCGGCGCCTGCCAGGCGCCCGGTGCCAGGGGCGATCCCGGTCCGCCGGTGGTCAGCAGGGCATCGGCCTGCTCGGGCAGGGGCTCGCCCGCCAACACGTCCACCATGGCCACCCCGTGGCCGGCCGCGCGGATCGCCTGACAGAGCAGTCCGACCGCCTCGTTCGGCTTCCCGCCGTTCAGATCGAGCAGCGCAATCCTGGCCACGCCACCCCTCTAACGGGGCCCCACCCGTTGTTGGCGTGACATCGGGTGACAAGGCGATCCGAATGGTGCGGTAGCGCGCGGCGTCGGTGCCGGTGTCCATCAGACCGAACCGGAGAGACCGCACCATGAACGCCTTCCGCCTGGCCCCCGCCCTCGCCGCCGCCTTCCTGCTGCCCGCCTGCATCGTCTACGTCGAGGACGACGGCTCCACGTCACCACAGCGCGAGGAGCTCGCCGAGAACGTGGCCCCGACCATCGAAGACGCCTCGGCCGGCTGCTACTGGGACGCCGCCTACCGCGACTACATCTGGTGGTTCGAAGCCACCATCTGGGACGCCAACGGCCTCAACGACGTCGAGGTCGTGTACGCCGACGTCTTCGAGTACGAGACCGGCGAGTGGGTCGACAGCTTCGAGCTGTACGACGAGACCAACGACCCGATGGTCTGGTTCAGCGACTGGCTCGAGTACTCGACCTGGCTGGACTGCAGCTACGGCGACTACTTCGTCGACATCACGGTGTTCGACAGCGACGACGCCTACGACTTCACCCAGGTGCTGCCTGGGTACGACGGCTAGAGCGACGAGCCCGTCCGCTTGTCGTGGCGGCCTTCCGGCTGTCTGAGAGCCCCTCGATCTGGACCGGCTCCTCCAGATCGCGGGGCTCTCGCTCGTGCTGCTTCCGGGTGGCGGCGGCTCCGCCGGCCACACGGGACGGCGGCCTCCGATCCCCGGGACAGGTGTCAGGAGCCGGTGTCAGACCCCAACACCTGACACTTCGATGAGGAGCCGGTGTCAGTCGGAGCCGTGTCAGCGAGCGAGAGCCGGGAGAGCCGGGAGAGCCGGTGTCAGACCCTAACACCTGACACTTCGAAAGTATCAAGCGTTAGGGTCTGACACCTGAATCCACCTGAATCTGAATCTGGTCAGAAAGTGGGCACCACCTCATGCTCTTCTCCGCCAGTACCTTCGAGGTCGGCGCCCTGCTGCCAGGTCTCGTCGTCGAGCAACAACTTGTAGGCGAACGGCGACCCAGGAAGCTCGGTGGTCAGAAACGTCCACGCCCCGTCGACGTTCGCCAGCGGCCAGCCGGCGTCCCACACGAGGGGAGCGGTGTCGCCGCGCACGGCGAGGTAGTGACCCCAACCGACATCGACGGGGGCGGTGATCCGGGTCACGATGAGGCTCTCCGGCGGCGCGGACTCCAGGTGCACCAGGACGCCGGGGTGGTCCGACACCACCGGCTCGGCCTCGCCCTCGAACACGAGCCGCGCCGTGGTCGCGACCCAGCCCGCTCCCCGATGGACGAAGGCGTGGTCAATGCGTCCCGCCTCCAGGGAGGCCGTGGCGTCGTTGAAGCCGGCCGCGAGGAAGGCGTCGTGGGTGGCGCTTCCTTCGAGAGCGTTCAGGTCGCCCATCACGACGACGTCGAGCCCGGGGTCGGCTCCGACCAGCGCCGCCACGGCGGTCTCCCGTGCCTGGGCCTCACGGGCGCTCTCGTCGTCGTGGTCCAGGTGGATCGTCACCAGGCGCAGGCCACCGAGCTCTGCGGGAAGGGTCGCCAGGACGGCGACGCGCACGAGTCCCCCCTGCTCCTGGTAGGTCAGCGTCTCCAGGTCCCCGAGATCACCCCGGGCGAGCACGGCGAGACCCTCTTCCGCTTCGTCGGCGGTTCCCTCCCACGCGGTGTGTGCCGAAGCCCAGGCGCGGTCCCAGGTCACGCCGGTGGCGACATCCAGGGCATCGGCGAGCAAGTCGACCGCGACGGTCCCATCGTCCTCGCACGCCTCCTGCAGCAACACCGCGACCACGTCCTCGGCCGCCGCGAGGTCCGCGACGGCCGCCAGGCGCGCCTCGTTGGTCTGGAACTCGGTCCCCCCGGTCTCGAGGCAGTGGAGGTTCAGGCTGAGGAGGCCGACTCGATCGGCGGCGGACCCGCTGGCCTCCGTCACCCCGGCGCTGTCCGGCCGCGCTCCGGTGTCGATCACGGTCGCCTCGGCGTCGCTCGGCGCCGCGAGAGGCTCTCCGTCACACCCGGCCAGGACGACCACGACGGTGAGACTCGAGAGCGCCTTGGAGGACATGTCGCGTAGAGTAACTCATCCAAGAGTTACGCTCACGAGCCTTCGAGCCTTGCAGCCGTTAGCGTCTGGGGTCTGACACCTGCGCTCACCTGCGCTTGACACTTTGAAAGTATCAAGTGTTAGGGTCTGACACCTGAGCGCTCCTGAGCGCTGAGCGCACCTGAGCGTGAGCGTCACCTGAGCGTCACCTGAGCCCTGAGCCCCGTCCGCCACCCGGGACAGGCACCGGAGATCCCCCCCGTCGGATCCCGTCCCCCGCCCGATCCACCCCTCCAAACCCTTGTCCCGTCAAGATTCGCCTTGCCCGCTGATCGAACAGCGTGGTACACGGTTGACAGGTCAAGCCGCTTCCCTACGCGGCACCCCCACGACCTTCTCCCCGGGCACCTCCCCTCGCCCACCCAGCGCAGCCGCGCACCCTCTCTTCCCGAACTCCCACGACATGGCCACCGCTGTCCCCACCTCGACCGAGGGCACGAGTGTTCTTCGCCTGAGCGCCGTCGACGGCGTGCTGGTGCTCGCGCTGGACTCCCGCGCTTCCTTCGACGCGCTCCGGCTGGCCGTGCGCGACACCTTCGGCCAGACCCCGGACCGGTTCCGCGGCGCCGACGCCCGGCTCGATCTGGGCTCCCGCGCCATCGATCTGTTCGACCTGCGCCGCCTCATCCACGTGCTGAAGGACGAGTTCGGCGTCACTGTCGCCGGGCTCTACTGCGACCAGGACAAGCTCCAGCGCTTCGCCGAGCGAGAGCTGAAGCTCAAGGTCTACCCGCGCCAGCCCGAGCCCTCTCCCGCCCCTTCCCCCACCTCCCAGGCAAATGAGGCGACGTCGGCCCCCAGGGCCGCGAAGGTGGAAGAGGCGGAGTCCTCGCCGGCCAGCCCCGACGTCGAGAAGCTCGATGTGGGACAGGCCAACAAGCTGCTCACGGTGGAGCGCTCCCTGCGCTCCGGACAGACCGTGCGCTTCGGCGGCGACGTCGTCATGTACGGCGACCTGAACCCCGGCGCGGAGATCGTCGCCGGCGGCAACATCCTGGTGTTCGGCGCGGTGAAGGGCATGGCCCACGCCGGCGCCCGCGGCGACGACGGAGCCCACATCGTGGCCTTCGACTTCCGCCCGACCCAGCTCCGCATCGGCCGCAAGATCGCCATCCCCCCCGAGTCCCGGGGCCGGAGTGGCGGCCGCCAGTGGACCCCCGAGATCGCGTGGGTGCACGGCGGCGAGATCGTGATCGACCCCTACCAGGGGCGCCTGCCTTCCTGAGGCAGACTCCCCCACCCCGCAGCAGCAGCAGAGGATCCAAGGAGCACAAGATGAGTGAGTGCATCGTCGTCACCTCCGGCAAGGGAGGCGTTGGCAAGACCACCACGACCGCCAACCTCGGCGTGGCGATCGCCCAGGCCGGCCACAAGATCTGCGTCGTCGACGCGGACATCGGCCTGCGCAACCTGGACGTCATCCTGGGACTGGAGAACCGCATCGTCTACGACCTGGTCCACGTGGTCGAAGGCGAGTGCCGGATGAAGCAGGCCCTGATCAAGCACAAGGCCTGTCAGAACCTGTACCTCCTGCCGGCGGCCCAGACCCGTGACAAGAACGCCGTCAGCCCCGAGCAGATGAAGGACCTGGTCGAGCAGCTCAAGAAGGAGTTCGACTACGTGCTCATCGACTGCCCGGCGGGCATCGAGCAGGGCTTCAAGAACTCCATCGCCGGCGCGGACAAGGCGGTCATCGTGACCACCCCAGAGGTCTCGGCCATCCGGGACGCCGACCGCATCATCGGTCTGGTCGAGGCGGCGGAGCTGCCCGAGCCCAAGCTCATCATCAACCGCTTCCGCCAGAAGATGGTCGACCGCGGCGACATGATGAACAAGGACGACATCATGGAGATCCTGGCGATTCCGCTCATCGGGATCATCCCGGACCACGAGGACGTCATCACCTCGTCCAACCGCGGCGTGCCGGCGGCCTTCAGCGAGGACTCGGTGGTGGGCGAGGCCTACCGCCGCATCGGCCGGCGCCTGAACGGCGAGATGGACGTGCCCTACATCGCGCTCACCCCGAGCGGTTTCTGGACCCGCGTGAGCCGCTGGATGGGCCTGACCGCCGGAGGGGCGGCCTGATGCGGGACATCCTCAACAAGTTCTTCGGGTCGCGGGATGCCTCCAAGCACGACGCGAAGGCCCGCCTGAAGTTCCTGCTGATCCACGACCAGGTCGACCTGACCCCGGCCCAGCTCGAGTCGATGAAGACCGAGATCCTGGAGGTCATCGCCCGCTACATGGACGTGGACAAGAACGAGGCCGAGGTGAAGCTCGAGCGCGAGCACGGCACCGTGGCCCTGGTCAGCAACTTCCCGGTTCGTCGGGTCACGGCCCGCGCAGTCTGATCCTCATGCTGCGAGGACGCCCTCCCCGGGCTTCGGCTCGGGGGGGGCTTTCGTGTCTGTGGGATAGCCTCAGGAACCGATGGCCGACAAGAACCCGAAGACGATGACCTACGTGAGCGTGGTCATCCTGATCGTGCTCATCGTGACCGGCCTGCTCGAGGCCCGACGCCGGGGCCGGTTCAAGAAGACCGAGGCGGAGCTCATCGCCGAGCTCAAGGCGGCCAACGAAGCCGCGGAGCCGGTGGCCGCCGAAGAGGAGTTCCCCCAGGACCGCTGGGACCCGATGCTGCACGCCCAGCTGGGCCGGGTGAGCATGCGGCTGCAGGCCAACATCAGCGAGTGCGTCGAGACGAAGTGGCCGAACCACCCCCAGGACGCGCGGGTGCGCGTCGTGGCGGACGAGGCTGGCCGGCTCATCAGCCTGGGCGTGCAGAACGCTCCCCAGGCGGCCGAGGACTGCCTGCTCGGCGTCCTGAAGCGGGGCCAGTTCCCGCGCAAGACCGACGGCGTCGCAGATCTTGTGCTCAGCTATCGCTGAGCTTCCGGGCGCAAGGCGCCGGGCCGCTGCGCGGCCTTCGGCGTCGCGCGGGTCCGGGGCCCTCCACCTCCGCTCTGGGTGCCGAGTCCTTCCTCGTCGTTCCGGTCGCTGCGCTCCCTCCACTCCAGCGTGCAGGCCTCGGCGCTCTCGGTTGCGGGCCCCGGTCGGCCCTGTCGGGCCTCCGGTGAGCTGCTCTCGTGTCAGACCTGCCCTTGAGAGGCCAAGGTCTCCGCGACCCAGGGCAGCACGGACTCGAAGCGCTTGTTCAGCTTGAAGTGCCCGCCGGCGTGCTCTTCGTAGCGGTGCTCGGCCCCGACGGCGTCCAGCGCCCGGTGCAGCAGTCGGGCCCCCACCTGGAGCCGGAATTCGTCGCGAGTCCCGACTTCGAGCCAGAAGCCATCGAGCCCGCGCAGGGTCTCGGCGTGCTCGGCCACCAGCGCGACCGGGTCGTGGGCGGCCCAGCGGGCCATGACCTCGGGCCTGGTGGCGCCGGTCTCCAGGTCCACCGGGAGCTCGCAGCCCAGGGGCCCCTCGCCGGCCTTCGGCGAGTAGGCGCAGGCCATCGCCACCAGGTTGATCGCCTGGTGGTCCGAGCCCCTCAGCCCCTCGCGCCGGGTCTGGAAGTCGGCCCACCAGGCGTCGACGCCGCCAGCCTCGCGCAGGGTCTCGACCGCGCCGGGAAAGTCCGGCGGGTAGCAGACGTCGAAGGCGGCGTCGCCGGACAGAGACGCGATGGTGCCGATGCGATCCGGGGCCCTCAGGGCCAACCGGAACGCGCCATAGGCCCCCGAAGACTTGCCCGCAGCGGCCCAGCGCCCGGCGACGGGGATCCGCTCCTCGACAAAGGGCAGGAGCTCGTCGATCAGCCAGGTGGCGTAGTCGCCGATGGCCGGGGAGTCGACGTACTGGGAGCCGCCCACCGAGGTCATCGTGTCGGGCATCACCAGCGCCAGGGGCGGCAGCCGGCCCTCCGAGGTGAGCCGGTCCGCCCGCTCCGGCAGGGAAGGCGCCTTCCAGCCGTGGTTCAGGAAGCTCCAGGTGCTGCCGGTGAAGGCCGGCAGCATGAGCACGGTGGGCAGGGGCGTCTCGCCGTCCCAGCCGGGCGGGGTCCAGGCGAAGACGTGGCGCTTCGCGGGGTCCCCGAGGGGGTTGTCCGCCAGGGCCGCGCTCTCGTGCAGCCAGTGGTGCAGCCGGCCTCGACGCTCGAAGAAGGTCACTTCGCCAGCCGGGCCTCGGCCTCGGCCACGTGCTCGCCCTTGGCGCCGGCGCGCGCCAGGTACTGCTTCCAGGTCTTGGTGGCGGCCTTCGCGTCGCCCGCCAGGTCCTGGCCCCGGGCGAGCAGGTAGAGCAGCTCCGCCGGGGGCTTCTTGCGCTTGGCCAGCACCGCCCGGACCCGCTCGATCGCCGCGGCGCCCTGGCCGCCGGCCAGCTCGATGCGCGCAGCGGCCTTCTGACCCGCCGCGTTGTCCGGGAGCAGGGGCAACAGCACCTCGCCCATCCGGCGGCGCTCCTCGGGGTCGGTGCCCTCGGTCGCCTGGAGCCAGTCGCCGACCAGGTCCACCGCGGTCTTGGGATCGGCGGCGTACCAGGTGCGCCCGCCCACCTGGAAGGCATGCACGGGCTCGGCGCCCGGCAGGGACAGCCACATCCGGCGCAGGCGCTTGGGCTTGCCGTCGCCGAGCACCAGCTCGCCGTCGTCGGTGAGCGACCAGCTGCCAAGCTCGTAGGACACACCTCGCACCCCGGTGATCGCCAGGTCCGCCGCCAGCACCAGGACCTCTTCGGCCTTGGCCTTGGCTCGGACCTCGCCGGCGTCGAGACCCAGGTAGGCCCACACGCCCAGGAACGTCTCGGGATCGGCCTGCGCATCCAGCAGGGCCAGGCACTCCTCGGCCGCGGTACCGACCTGGTCGCCACGGTCCAGGTGCTGCTCGATCGGGCTCCGGGCCTGCTGCCAGCCACAGGCCACACAGACCCGCATGATGCCGGCCAGGACGTCGGCGCGGACGCGCTTGTCGCCGAGCAGGGCGATGACCTTGGCGGGGATGCGGTCGTTCTTCGCCACGCTGCCCGAGGTGCAGAAGCGCAACAGCCCGACCACCGCGCCCTGGCGCACGTCGTACCGGGGATCCCGCAGGCCGATGGCGATCCGGTCCAGGGAGCGCGGCAGGTCCAGGGTCGCCAGCACGGCGAAGAGCCCGGGGTTCACCCCGGGGTCCAGGGCCCGGAACTTCGCCAGGATCGCCTCGCGCTCGGGCAAGGTGAGCTTGCGCCTGGCGTGGCCCGCCCGGTGGCGGGACAGGATGTCCGCGGCCGCACCCGCACAGCCGAGACGGACCGCCGGCGACTTGTCCGTCTGGGCGATCTGCATCAGCTGATCGATGTGCTCGGTGGTGCCGATCAGGGAGAGCTGACGGGCGCCTTCGGCGCGATCGTGGATGCTCTTGTGGGTGAGGAGCTCGAAGCACGCCTCGGGCGTGAGCTTGTCTGCCAAGGGGACCTCCATCCAGCCGCACCCTAGTCGGATCGAGGTGGGCCCGCAAAAGGGATAGAGTGGCCCCGTTGACCGCCCTCCGCCGAGCCTTGAGGGGCCGCAGCGGTCGCCGGGTCCGACGGGCCCTCGGCGGCCTGGCCTTCGCCGCCCTCTGCCTGGTGGGCCTGGACCTGCTCGCCGGCGCGCTCTTCGCCGAGCAGCTCGACGCCGCCGAGCAGCCCCTCCCCGACGCCGCCGAGGGCTGGTCGCCCACCATGCGGGGCAACCCGTACCTGCTCTGGGAGTACGCGCCGGGCATGCGCGACGAGTTCGGCATCCCGGTCCACATCAACCAGCTGGGCCTGCGCGGGCCGGAGCCCGAGCAGCCGAAGCCGAAGGGGATCCGGAGGCTGCTCGCCACCGGAGACTCGTCGGTCTATGGCTTCGGCATCGAGGACGGCCAGGCCTATGTGCACGTCGCCGCCGACCTGCTCGGGAAGGGCATCGAGGGCCACAACGCCGCCATCCCCGGGTACTCGACCTTCCAGACCCTGAACCTGTTGGAGCTCCGAGCCCTCGACCTGGCGCCGGACGTGCTGGTCATCGGCAACCTGTGGTCCGACAACAACTTCGACAGCTTCGTCGACCGGGACCTGCTGAGCGCCTACAGCAGCTTCGAAGGCGGCTGGGCCGGCCGGGCCCGGCGCTGGCTCAACCACAGCGCCACGTTCCGCCTGCTGGACTACCGGCTGCGGGTCGAGAGCGGTGCCCAGGCCGAGGCCCGCAAGGTCGGCTGGACGGTGGGCAAGGGCCAGCAGGGGGGCCAGCGCCGGGTCGAGGTCAACGACTACGCCCGCAACCTGCAGGCGATGGTCGACCTGGCCCACGCCCACAGCGCCGAGGTGATCTTCGTGCTCCTGGCGAGCCAGGACGACCTGGCCGAGGCCCACGGGGAGCCGCCGGCCTGGGCGCTCTACCGGCAGATCATGCGGGAGACCGCGGCCCGGGTCGGCGCCCCCGTGGTCGAGGTGCCCGGGCTCTTCCAGGCGAGCGGTGAGGGCCGCGACGCCCTGTTCATCGACGAGATGCACCCCACCGCCACGGGCCATCGGCTGATCGGCGAGGCCCTGGCCGCGTCCCTTCAGGGGTGGGCGGCGGGCGAGCCCCTGGAGCAGGGCGGCACCGGGGGCGAGGTGGGGACCTACGAGGACCCCTTCGTCTTCGGCGGCACCGGCCCGGCCAAGATCGCACCGGTGACGGCCCAGACCCCCGAGGTGGTGGTCGCCGGCGAGGTCCAGCTGGCGGACTTCCGGGGTGGCACCCTCCAGGTCGACGCCATCGTGTCCGAGGCTGGTGGCAAGGTCCAGGTGGTGGGGACCTCGCGGCTGGCGCGCCCCGGCCCGTTCAAGCTGCTGCTGCGCGAGGGCTCGACCCGGGTGGGCTTCGTGGTCTACGAAGACGTGGACGGCGACGGTCCGAGCGCCGGGGACCGCCGCTTCGGCCTCGGGGGCCAGACCTGGGAGGTGCCCGGCGCAGGCCTGACGGGCGTCACCCTCGCCCTCACCGAGGCCGGCTGACGGGCGCGGGGTAGGCTCCCGCCATGCTGCTGCTGCGCAACGTCTACCCCGAGGGCGTGCCCCGCAAGCGCCACCTGTTCGGCGAGGGCATCTGGTGCGCCCTCTTCGGCACGGCCTTCGCCTGGTGGCTCTTCCCGAACGAGGTGAGCCTCATCGCGGTGTTCCTGGCCTCGATCATCACCACCGACAGCATCGAGCGGGTGCTGGAGTGGAACCGCGTGGCCATCTTCGACCGCCAGGTGCGGCCGATCACCGCAAACCTGACCCTGGCGTCCAAGCTGCTGATGATGTTCCTGGGCTGCGTGGTCGGCTTCTCGGCCATCGGGCTGGCGCTGCCCCTGGACTTCGTCGAGCGGCTCTTCAGCCACCAGCTGGCCGCGTCCCTGGACGCGACCTTCCCGACCATGCACTTCGGCACGGTCTCCGGGGTGGGGCTCAACAACCTGTACGTGCTGCTCTTCTTCTTCGCGATCGCCCTGCCCTTCCAGCAAGGCGGCGTCATGCTGGCCATCGCCTGGAACGCGTCGGTCTGGGGCAGCACCTTCTCCCTGCTGGCCCGGCGCTGGACCCTCGACGGCGGGCCGGGCGTGGCCGAGGCCTACGCCCGGGTCATGGCGGCCTGCACCACCCACATGGCCCTCGAAGCCGCCGCCTACACCCTCGCCGGACTGGCCGGCGTGTTCCTGAGCAAGGCCTTCCACAAGCACGCCCTGGACTCGGAAGAGATGTGGTCCATCCTCAAGAGCGTGGCCGCGATGCTCCTGCTCGCGGGGGTGCTCATGGTCGCGGGCGCCGTGTGGGAGGGGGTCCTGGCCCGCCCCCTGGTCGTGGCCTTGAGTGGCCGCTGAGCGCTACTTGCTGCAGGAGAGCAGGGCCTCCTGACAGGTGATGGTGATGGTCGTGCCCGGCGGGATGTTCACGGTGCCGGCGTCGACCACGCCGTCCCAGGACTTGAAGCGGGCCTTCACCTCGTAGCGGCCGTTGGGCAGGTCGTCGCCGGCGCTGTGCTTCGTGCCGGTCTCGCCCACGAGCCAGACCGCCTGGGCGTCTCCGCGGACCCGGTAGGTGCCGCTGAGGTTCAGCTTGAGCTTGTCGACCAGCCGGGGCCTGGTCTCCTCGGTGGCCGGCTCGGGGGCCATGGGCGCAGGATCGGGGTCCGGGTCGGGCTCGGCTGCGGCCGCGGCCGGCGCGGGCTCTGGGGCCGGGGCGGGCGCGGTGGCGGTCTTGGGTGTCTTCCGGCTCGAGGAGGACCTCCTGCGAGTGGTCGGAGCAGGGGCCGGCTCCGGCTCGGGCTCCGCAGCGGCGGGCCGGTAGTCCGGAGGCGCCTTGAGCACCTCGACCTCCGCGGGCGCGGGCTCCGGAGGGTCGTCGCCCCCGCCGAGCAGCACCACCGCGGCGAGGCCCAGGCCGGCGAGGCCCAAGAGCCCAGCCACCAGGGGCCCACGGCGCCGGGGGGGCGACTCGGGCTCGGCGATCTCGGCCGGGGCCGCCCGCGGCACCAGGCTGCTGGCGGGCTCGATGTCCGGCAAGAGGGAGACCTGGGACGAGGTCCCGTGCGGAGCCATCGGGTTCATGGTCTCGCGGGAGGGCCGGCTACGCGGCGCCCCCGTCGTCGGTCCGCCGGTGGCCGGGGACCCCGACAGCCCCGCCGCCCCAGCGGCGGCCCCCGGGTCAAGGGTCGGGGGTGGAGGTGCGGTGGCGCCGTCGTAGGCGGAGGCCCAGGCGGCGCCGTCGAGCACCTCGAGCAGGGCGTCACAGGTCGGGATGCGCCGATCCCGGTCCACCTGGAGGCAGCCCTGGATGGCGTCGTCGAGGTGGGGGCTGACAGCCACCCGCTCGCGAGCGGAGACGTAGCGGCCCTCACAGACCGAGTTGAAGATCGAGAGCACGTCGGGGCCCTCGAAGGGCGCCTGGCCCACGACCAGCGCGTAGAGGATGCAGCCTAGGGTGAAGATGTCCGCCCGCCCGTCCACGTTCTTGGCGTCGCGGATCTGCTCCGGGGCCATGTAGGCGGGTGTGCCCATCGCGATGCCGGTGCGCGTGCGGTTCATGCCGCCGCCGGCCTCGAGGGCCTTGGCGAGTCCGAAGTCCGCGACCTTGGGGATCAGGCCCTCCTCGGTGGACTCCAGCAACACGTTGCCGGGCTTGAGGTCCCGGTGGACGAGGCCGTCCCGGTGCGCCCGGCGGACCCCGGCGAGCACCCCTCGGAACAGCTGCTCCGCCGTGGCCAGGTCGGGCTTGTGGTCCAGGAGCCAGGCCTCGAGCGAAGGGCCGTCGATGTACTCCATCACCAGTCCGGGGGATCCGGAGACGTCGATCACGTCGGTCACCGCCACGATGTTCGGGTGGCGCAGGCCGGCCTGGACCCGGCCCTCCTGGACCAGCCGATCCCGGATGCTCTCGCCGTGGAGGGTGAGGATCTTCAGGGCATGCACGCTGCCCAGGGTGTTGTGGCGCACCCGGTAGACCACGGCCATGCCGCCCCGCCCGAGCTCGTCGATCACCTCGTACCGGTCGAGGACCACCCCCGGCTGCAACACCTCAGAACCTCCTGGTGACGAAGGCACCGATGCCGGTGCCGACCGCCACGACCCCGAAGGCCGCAGCGCCCACCGTGAGTCCGTTGGTCATCAGGAAGAGGCGATCGAGCTCGGCGTCGGTGTGACCGGGCTGCTCGTATGACCGATAGGTCAGCCAGGAACCCACGTAGGCGCCGCCCGCGGCGACGGCGCTCAGCAGGGCCACCCGGCGCAGGCCGCGGCCACCACTGCGATCCTGGGTCTCGGCCTGGGACGTGGTCGGCGCGGGTTCCGCCGCGGGGGAGGCCGGCTCGGCCACGGGAGCCGGCGCCGGTGCGGGTGCCGCCGGGGGGGCGGCGGTGGCGCCCGAGAGCAGCTCCGGCAGCGGGTCCTCGGGCCACAGGTAAGAGGTGGAGACCACCTGGCCCCCGCCGTCGACGACCTGGACCACCGTGGGCCAGGACAGGGGCCGCTCCTGGGAGGACCGCCCGTCCAGGCGCAGGTCGAAGCCCTGCGGGGCGGAGACGAGCTGGCTGGTGCCCGCGTCCAGGGGCAGCGCCGTGTAGTAGGTGCGGAGCGGGTGGCCCTCGGGCACGACGTCCAGAGGAAAGTCGAAGCCCGGATCGGCACTTCGAGCCGCCGCGAAGGCCCGGGTGGCCAGGTCGCGCTGCTGCAGGGTGAAGGCCTCGAGGCCCACCACCCGGTGCAGGCGGGCGGCGTCGCGGGTGCCGATCACGGTGTCGGCACAGCCGATCTGCTCGACCGCTTCGCGGGCGCCGGCCTGAAGCCCGGGCACGTCCAGGCTCGCGTGCGCGCGCTCCGCGCTCGAGACCGCGTGCAGGAGCGCGCGCGTGGCGCTGTCCTCGCAGGCAGCGAGGGCAGGTCCGGAGAGCGAGAGTGGTCGGGTAGACCGGGCCGTTGCCGGCCCGGCCCCCCACAGATCCGGACGTGCGGG
>CAYFPX010000083.1:27153-29729 GCA_964344945.1 uncultured Enterobacterales bacterium | reverse complement strand
GCCGGCGACCACCGATCTGGTGCTCACCCTGGACCTGGGCGAAGACGGCGTGGTCACGGCCGGCAAGGATCAGCAGGAGACCCTGCACGTCCGGGTCACCAACGAAGGCAGCGAGCCGGTCCACCAGGTGATGGCCATCTCCAGCTCGGAGCTCGACTGGCTCGATGGCGAGGAGTTCTACTTCGGCCACATCGGTCCGGGCGAGACCCGCAGCTGGCCCCTGAGTGTGCGCCTCGTCGACGGCTACCGGGACCAGGTCGGCGAGGTCACCTTCACCTTGCGGGACGGAAGCCGCACGCCCCTGGGCGAGGAGACCCGCTTGGTGCGAACCGTGGGCCAGCCCCTGCCGGCCTTCGGCTGGAGCCTCGCCTACTCGGACACCGACGGCGGCGACGGCGACGGCGTCCTGGAGCCGGGCGAGGTCATCGACCTGGTGGCGACCATCACCAACCACGGTCCAGGCGCGACCGACGAGGCCTTCGCCAAGATCAAGAACAAGGCCGGACGCGAGCTCGACCTCCAGGTGGGCACCCAGGAGATCCCGGTCCTGGAGGCCGGCACCTCTCACGACGCCGTGTTCCGCTTCGAGATCCGGGGCACCGGCACCGAGCTCCCCCTGGAGCTGAGCATCGGCGACCAGGGTCGCTACGACTACGGCGCCGTGGTCCAGAGTGGCTTCTACAGCTACTTCAGCCAGAAGGACGAGCTGATCGTGCCGGTCGGCGCCAGCGCCGAGCTGGCCCCTCGGGAGCCGCCCACCATCCGCCTCAGCCGCAAGCCGTCCCTGCTGGTCAAGGACGGCACCGCGGTGCTCTCGGGCGTGGTGAACGACGACACCGGTGTGCGGGACGTCATCGTCTTCCATGGCGACGACAAGGTGCACTACGAAGGCGGCACCTCGGGCATCCGGGCTCTGCCGTTCACGGTCGAGCTGGCCCTGGAGCCCGGTCCGAACCACATCACCGTGCTGGCCCGCGACGACAAGGGCCTGACCGACGCCCACTCGGTGACGGTGTGGTTCGACGAGCAGGGGACCGCGGCGTTCTCCCAGGCGGATCTCCCCCACGGGGGCTGATCCGCCCCTGCGTCAGTCGAAGCGCTCCTCGACGATCACCGCCCGCGCCTCCAGTCGCTCCCCGCCCACCAACAGCTGCGCTCGGGCGCCCTGGGTCCGCCGGCTCGGCTCGCCGAGCCACAGCCTGGCGAAGAAGCGCTCCACCGGGTGGAGGGCCTCCCAGGGGTCGCGGACCAGCCGCGGCTTCCTGGGCAAGACGTGGGCCACCAGGTCCGCTGTGGGCCGCAGATCGATCACCAGCCGGCCCTTCTTCCCCCGGGTGAGGCGGGCGTCGCGCGCGTCCAGGGCCAGGTCGCCGACCACCGCCCAGGAGAGCTGCTCGGTGCCGGTCCGGTCCAGGCCCACGGCGACACTGTCCCCGAGCACGTAGACCGCCAGGCGCTCGGTCCCGGTGGTGGCGGGTGCCGGGCTCCCCGCCCGGTGGGTGAGCACCGCCCGGCCGTCGACCACGGCGCTGCGGCTGCCGGCTGAGACGACCCCCTGGAGCTCGCCGAGCACCACCGGCGCGGCGATGGTCCAGGCGCCGGGGTCCTCTCCGAGCCGGACCGGGCTGGGGCCTCCCAGGCGCGGCTGCAGGGTGAGGCGGGCCTGGGCGTGCTCGTCTCGCACCCGGAGCGCCCAGGAGCCGTCGTCGGCCCGCTCGACCGCGTCCGGGCCGACCGCCAGGCCCTGGGGCAAGGTCTCGACCTCTTCGGGCAGGGCGTCGCGGGCGAAGAGCACCGGGGTCTGGTCCCGGACGAGCCAGTGCAGCCGGGTCTGCCCCTGGTGCCTCAGCCACCCGGTGTCGCTGCGGGAGATGCGCAGGTCGATCACGGACAGATCGCCGTCCACCCCGATGAGCTCCCAGGTCTCCTGGTGCTTCAGGTCGCCGCAGGCCAAGAGCGCCAGCCAGGCGATCACGGGCCTGACCCCGGCAGCTGGTTCCCGTCCGGGGCGGCCCGCCGCTTGGACGGATCGCACAGGTCGTCGGCCCGGCGCTCGGTGAGGGCCTCGTCCAGGACCGGGTCGGCCTCGAAGCGGATCGGCTCCGGGAGCACGCCTTCGCACAGGGGCCAGCCCCGGTCTCGGCCGTGGCTCAGGCGATCGTGCAGGACCGCCACCGCGGTGGCCCGGCAGGACTCCTGGCGGAAGCTGTCCGGGGCCCCGTCACAGCTGCCCCGGTCCAGGGGCCGCTGGCCGCCGAGCACCCAGCGGTACATCGCCGACCAGGGACGGGCGTCGTAGGGGTCGAGCCCGGCGGCCTCGATCTCCGCCGAAGCCCGGGCCTCGAAGTCACCGGGCCCGCTGCCCCCCGGGATCCAGCTGCGCAGGCCGTTGCTGAAGACGTGCATGCGACAGTCGAAGGCGAACTCCCGGGCGTGCTCGCAGATCCACCCCTCGTTGGACCGCTCGGCCACCCGGAAGAAACACTCGCCGTCCTGCTCGGACCACGCCGGTCTGCGGGCCCGGATCTTCTCGCAGGACTCCAGCGCGCCCTTGACGTCGTAGGTGGCCTGGGCGG
>CAYFPX010000083.1:20471-27143 GCA_964344945.1 uncultured Enterobacterales bacterium | reverse complement strand
CGCGACCTCCTCCACGCAGCCGAGCGCCGTCTCTCGATCGACCAGGGTCAGACACAGGCCGCTGGCGCCGTTCGGGTTCAGGTCCTTCTCGGCCAGGGCCTCGACCAGGCGGCCGGCCTGGTCGGTGCCAGCGCTGGGATCCGGAGCGTCCACATCGCCGCCGGTGTCACCGCAGGACAGCAGCATCAGGATCGGCAGCCCGAGCGGGGTCATCCCGCGACCTTACCTCGCTGGGGCCTTCCGGGTTAGACCGGCCCCTCTGGAGGAAAGAGATGGTCACTCCATCGGGTCCCATCCTCGTGGTCGACGACGAGCCGGACATCCGCAACCTGGTCGCCCTGCACCTGCGCAAGGAAGGCCACCGCGTGCTCACCGCCTCCGACGGCGGCCAGGCCATCCGCCTGGCCCGGGAGCGGCGGCCGGCGCTGGTGGTGCTCGATCTCATGCTGCCGGACATCTCCGGCACCGAGGTCTGTCGCCGCCTGCGGGCGGATCCGGAGACCCAGGGCATCCCGGTCCTGATGCTCACGGCCCGCACCGAGGAGATCGACCGGGTGGTCGGGTTCGAGGTGGGCGCCGACGACTACGTCACCAAGCCCTTCAGCGTGCGCGAGCTCATGCTGCGCATCCGGGCCATCCTGCGCCGCGGCGTGCCGGTGGTCGAGGAGGACGAGGCGCCGATGGAGCACGGGGTGCTCAGGGTCGACACCTCGGCCCACCGGGTCTGGGTCGGCGGCGAGGAGCTCCAGCTCACGGCCACCGAGTTCAAGCTCCTGGTGACCCTGCAGAGCCGGGCCGGGCGCGTCCAGAGCCGCGGCACCCTGCTCCGGGACGTGTGGGAGGCTCCGCCGGACCTCAACACCCGCACCGTCGACACCCACGTCAAGCGCCTGCGGGAGAAGCTCGGCGAGGCCGCGGAGTACATCGAGACCGTGCGCGGGGTCGGCTACCGCTTCTCCCAGTAGCGGGCGTCGATGTCCCCCTGGCGAGCGCTGCCCTGGCTGCCGCTGGCGGGGCTCGTCGCCGGCGTGCTCGGTGGCCTGCTCTGGGCCTCGGTGCACCCCTGGGTGGGTGTGGCGGCGTGGCTCGTCTCGGCAGCCGCGGCCCTCGGCGGCGCTCGCTGGCTGCGGGCCGGGACCACCGCGCGCATCGAGTCCCTCGGGCGGCGGCTCCGGGGCGGGGCCTGGCCCGCGGACCAGGACCCGATCAGCGAGCTCGATCGGCGCATGCGGGAGCACGAGGAGCACCAGCGGGACCAGGTCCACGAGCTGCGCCTCACCCGGGCCGTGCAGGGCGCGGTCTTCGCGGCGTCGCCCACGGGTGTCATCGTCACCAACTCCGAGGGCCGGGTGTGGGCGGTGAACCCGGCCATCCGGCGCACCCTGCCGGTGGTGCCGGACCCGGTGGGCAAGCCACCGAGCGCCGCCATCCCCTTCGCCACCCTCCACCAGGTGCTCCACGAGGTGGAGACCCGCCGGGTGCGCATCGAGCGCGAAGCCACCCTCGGCCGCTTCGAGCTCTCCCTGCGGGCGGTGCCGGTGGGTCGGGACAAGGGCGCGATGGTGGTGGTCCAGGACATCACGGAGCTGCGGCGGGCGGCCCGGGCCCGGCAGGCCTTCGTGAGCAACCTGGGCCACGAGCTGCGCACCCCCATCACCTCGATCCTCGGCTACGCGGAGACCCTGGCCGAGGAAGACCTGCCCGACGACGTCTCCTTCCTGGTCGGCCCGGTGGTGCGCAACGCCCGGCGGCTGTCGGGCATGTTCGAGGACCTGCTGAACCTGGCCCGGGTCGAGAGCCGCAAGGGCGACCTGCCCTTGGGCCACCACGACATCAGCGCCCTCGCCCGAGAGGTGGTCGAGGGCCTCCGGGACACCGCCCGCCAGGACGGCATCACCCTCCACTGCGAGCCGCCCCCCGGCGTGGTCGCCCTGGTCAACCCCGAGGCCCTGCGCACGGTCCTGTCGAACCTGGTGATCAACGGCATCAAGTACACCGCGGTCCGCGACGACGACACCTGCGTCAACGTGAGGGTCCGGGTGCTGCCTCGGGACCCACCGGCGGGGGTGAGGGTCGAGGTGTCCGACGAAGGCGTGGGCATCGATGCCCGGCACCACGGCCGCATCTTCGAGCGCTTCTACCGGATCGACGACGGACGGTCCCGGGAGGCCGGCGGCACCGGTCTCGGCCTGGCGATCGTGAAGCACCTCTGCGAGGCCAGCGGCGCGAGCATCGGGGTGCGATCCCTGCCGGGCGAGGGCGCGACCTTCACGGTGGCGCTGCCGCACTGACCCAGTGGTCGTCCCAGTTCTGGAGCATCGCAGCCCCGGCGGGGCAGGGGCGCACGGGCGCGGACTGGCCCCGGTTCACCAGCAGACCGGTCAGGGCGGTGTGGGAGAGCTCCGGGTGGAATTGCACCGCCCGGATGCGCTCGCCGGCAGCGAAGGCCTGCCACAGGGTGTTGTCGTTGCCCGCCAGGCGCACCACCCGGGGGTCGGTGGGGGGGCGGACCAGGGCATCGCCGTGGGTCGCCTGGACCTCGAAGGAAGGTCCCAGGCCGGCGAAGAGCGGATCGGCGGCGCCCTCCGGGGTGGTGTCGACCGTGACCGTGCCGACCTCGCGGCCCGCGGGGTTGCGCGCGATCCGGCCGCCCAGGACCTCGCCGAGCACCTGGTGCCCGAAGCAGATGGCGAACACCGGCACGCCGGCCTCGGCCGCGCCGAGCATCCAGTGGCCCAGGGCGACCATCCAGGGTGCTTCGTCGCGGACCGAGAGGGGGGAGCCGGTCACCAGCACGCCGCCGTAGGCGGCCGGATCGGGCAGGGAGACACCCTGGAAGGCCGGCACCACCGTGCAGCGGGCGGGGCCGTCGGGGACCCGGGCGATGAACCAGTCGTCGTAGTCGCCGTGGGCCGCCACCACCGGCGGGTCCGTGGTGCCCGACTTCACGATCAACACAGGGGGGCGCAGCGGCGGCTCCATGCTCGGGTCAGGCCCTCACGATAGGCCGACGCGTGGCTGCTCCGCTGCCGACCGCTCCCCCGACCGACCTCCTGCCTCGGCGGATCCTGGGGTTGTGCGCCGCCCTTGCGCTGCTCGTGCCGTTCGTGCTCGTGGTCGGTGTCCTGCTGCGCTTCGACCCGGTCGCTGGGAGCACCGGCGAGGCCCTCCGAGGCCTGCTGATCGGCTCAGCGGCGTCGCTGGCGTGGGCCGTGCCGGCGGGTCTCCTGCTGGCGCCGGTGCTGTTCCGGGCGGAGCGGCCGGTGCTGCGCACGGTGCTGCGGGTGCTGTGGGACCTGCCCACGGTGTGCGTGGCTGGCCTGCTCTGGCGGCACGCCGAGCCCGGGCCCCTGGCCGCCGTCGCCCTCGGCCTGGTCGTCGTGCCTCAGGTGGCGCTCGGCGCGGCCCAGGCCTTGGAGCGCACGCCCCGGGGCACGTTCCAGGCCGCCCGGGCCATGGGCATGTCCCGCAGCCGCTTCGCCTGGCGCATCGGCTGGCCACGGGTGCGGGGCTCGATCAGCGCCGTGATCCTGCGGGCCTGGGGGCGGGGGGTCGGCGAGCTGCTGATCACCCAGGCCGTCCTGGGGTGGACGGCCCTGAGCGCCCAGGCTGCCTCGCAGGAGGGCCCCGCGGCCCTGCTGTTGCTCGCGGTCGCCTTCACCGTGCCCTGGCTGGCCTCCCGCCTGGAGCAGCCGTGACGCTGCTGGCCATGCTGCTGAGCCTGCCGGTGGGGGTGGGCGCCGGCCTCTACTTCCACACCTTCGCGGCCGAGGACAGCGCCGTCGCCCAGGTCGGGGGCTGGCTGGCGGGCCTCGCCGAGGCCAGCCCGCTGCTGCCAGCGGTGGCCTTGCTCGGCCTGAGCGGGGGGGCGGTCTCGGAGCCGATGCTCGGCCTCGCGGCGGTCCTCATCCTGGTGCCTCGCCTGGTGCGCAGCACCCGCCGCGAGCTGAGGCGGGTCGACCCGGGCCTGAGGCTGGCGGCCGAGGGGCTGGGGGCCACGCCCTGGGAGGCCCTGCGCACGGTGGTCCTGCCCCAGGCGCGACCCCGGCTGGTGGGCTCGGTGCTGCGGGACCTCGCCCGGACCGCCGGCGAGCTGGCGCCGTTCTTCGTGTTCGCCGTTGCGCTGAACGCCAGCGGCACCTACTCGGAGGGCGGCCTCGGCTGGCTGCTGGGCTGGGTCGTCGCCGCGAACCGCCTCGCCACCTGGCTGGAGCGCCGATGATCCCCCGCCAGCTCACCCCTCGCCTGACCGTGCGCAACCTGAGCGTGCGCAGCGAGGGCGAGCCACTGCTCCAGGGCGTCACCCTGGAGCTGCCGGCCCGAGGCGTGCTCGCGATCATCGGTCCGGCCGGCAGCGGCAAGACGGCGCTCCTGCGCCTGCTCAACCGCACCCTCGTGCCGGCGCCGGGGCTGGAGATCGAGGGCGAGGTCAAGCTCGACGGCGACGACCTCTACGGTCCCCGCCAGGTCCTGCGCCGGGTGCGCCAGCGGGTCGCGCTGATCTCCCCCGACCCGGTGCCCTTCCCCGGCACGGTCGAGGACAACGTCGCCTATGGCCTCGATCTCGACGGCTTCGCCGATCGCACCGAGCGGGACCGCAAGATCGAGCGGGCCTGCAAGGCCGTGGGGCTGTGGTCCAGCGACCGCAGCACCCTGGCAGCCCCGGCCGACGCCCTGACCCGGGGGGACAAGCAGCTGCTGTGCATCGCGAGGGCCCTGGCCCTGGACCCGGTCGCGATGTTGCTGGAGAACGTCACCCGCCTGCTCGACCCGGTCGCGACCCGACGGGTCGAGGCCTGCATCCGCGGCATCGCGGAGCACCGCGGCGTGCTGCTGGTCACCCACGACCTGCCCCAGGCCGCGCGCCTGAGCGACGAGCTGATCTACCTGGAGGGCGGCCGGATCATCGAACAGGGCCCCACCGCCGAGGTCTTCACCCACCCCCGGCTCCAGCAGACCGAGGACTTCATCACCGGGCGCCGCGTGGGGGTGACCGGGTGAGGCTGCCTTCCCAGGACCAGCGGTACGAGGCGGCCCTTGCGGGGCTGGCGGATCAGCTGGGACAGGCCCTCGTGCTGGCCGAGGGCATGGTCCAGGAGGCCCTGGCCAGCGTGCTGGAGCGGGACACGGAGCGGGGCCGCCGGGTGCTCGAGGCGGATGCCCGCATGGACGCCCTGGAGATCGACGTCCAGCGCCGGGTGCTCGAGGTGCTCGCCCTGCACAGGCCGGTGGCGACCGACCTGCGCACGGTGGTCACCACCACCCGGGCCATCACGGACCTGGAGAGGGTGGGGGACCTGGCGGTGGCCGTCGCCCGGGTGGGTTTGGTCCTGAGCCCCGAGGTGGGGTTGCAGCCCGGCGAGCGCCTCAAGGAGATGGGCCAGGAGGTCACCGAGGGCCTGACCGAGCTGCGAGAGGGCTGGCACCGGGACGACGTGACCGTGCTCGGGCGGGTGCGCGAGGCGAAGGACCGGGTCGAGGAGCTCCAGGCCCAGGCGCTGTCCGGGCGCCTCCAGGACCTGGAGACCCACCCGGACCAGGCGCCGCGGGTGCTGTCGCTGATCGAGCTCTCCACGGCGCTGCGCCGCATCGTGGACCACGTGGAGAACCTGGCGGAGCAGCTGGTCTACCGGGTCGAGGGCCACGACGTGAGGCACTCCAGCTGACCGGTGGGTCAGGCGATCACGACCACCTCGTCGCGCATCACCGACGTGATCACGCCCTTCAGCGCCGTCGCCAGGTCCTCGTCCTCCCGCACCGCCATGCGGATCTGGCTCAGCAGGTCCTTGGCCCGGCGGAAGCCGCTGATGAGCTGGCCGCTGCAGTCGGTGCGGCTGGTGTACATCAGCATCAGCTCCCCCAGGGTCCGGCCCTGGGCCCACGCCAGGCCGAAGGCGATGAGATCCGGCTCCCACTGGACCTCCTGCCCGGTGATGTCCTCGCTGGCTCGGACCGCGTCCGAGAAGCGGACGCGGGCGACGGCCCGGCCTGCGGAGCGGGCCTCCCCGCTGGGCTTGCGGTGCAGGTGAGCGTCCTTCGGTAGCCGCGTGGTCATCGCACAGCAGACCCCGAAGAGCACCTCGGGGTGCAGCTCGTGCACCAGGCCGCTGAGCACGAGCTCGGTGGTCAGGATCTCTGAGATCTGCACGTGACGGAGGACCTTGGCCCCGGCGTTGAACGAGCCATCCGGCTCCAGGTACCCGATGTCCGCCAGGAAATTGAAGCGGTGGTTGAAGTCGTGCCACACCCGGTCGCTGCCCTGGGCCGCACGGCGTCGCAGCCGCTTCAGCGCCTTGACCTTGTTGTGGATGCGCGGCGGCACGACTTCGTGGTCCGGGGACCAGCCGGCGCTTCGCAGGCCCTGCTCCAGCAGCTCCGCCTGGTGCTCGAGCTCGCCGCTCCGGGCGGCCAGGCGCCAGGCCAGGAAGGAGCGGCCGACCAGCTCGCGGCAGGCCTCGGGGTCGTGCTGCTCCACCAGGCGCACCACGGAGTGGAAGCTCAGGGAGAAGGCCGACACCACCGGCTCGCTGGCGCCTTCGAGGTACCGCTCCACGTGGGGCTTGAACTTCGCGTAGTCCTCGAAGTCCAGCCGCACGACCACGTGGCCCTGCTCGTCGAGGCCCCGGCGGCCCGCGCGGCTCGCGCCCAGGCCCCGGCCGGCGCCGCGTCGAC
>CAYFPX010000083.1:20156-20461 GCA_964344945.1 uncultured Enterobacterales bacterium | reverse complement strand
ATTCTTCGATGCCGTCGACGACCACGGACCGGGCCGGCATGTTGATGCCCAGGGCGAAGGTCGTGGTGGTGTAGAGCACCCGCAGGAGCTTCGCCTCGTAGAGCCGCTCCACCAGTGCCTTCAGCTGCACGTGCAGCCCCGCGTGGTGGAAGGCGATGCCCTTGCGGTAGAGCCCGCGCAGCTCCCGGTCCAGCACTTCGGGGCCGAGCTGCTCCAGGGCTTCGTTCAGCAGCTCCCGCTGGGCCGCTCGCTCGGTCCGTCCCAGCAGGGACTGGTCCACGCGGGTGCCCAGGGTGCGGGCGAAG
>CAYFPX010000083.1:3052-20069 GCA_964344945.1 uncultured Enterobacterales bacterium | reverse complement strand
TGAGGCCGGGGTGGAGCTGCTCGAAGATGTCCGTGTGGCGGGTCGCGGGTCCCTTGCGCCCGCGCTTGTCCAGGTGGCGCCGGCGGTTGCGCTTCCCGCCGTACCGCCCGCCCTGGCGCTCGCCACCCCCGCGGCGCTCCCACTGCTTGAAGGCCTGCTCGTAGTCGGCGAGGGAGACGGGCCCGGTCCGACGGGTGGTGAAGAGCAGCTCCAGGGGCACCGCTCGGGCCTCTTCCCGCACCACCTCGACCTTGGCGTCCCGCACCGAAGACAGCCAGTCCGCGAATTCCTCCAGGTTCGACAGCGTCGCCGACAGCCCGAGGATCTGGACCTCGGAGGGCAGGTAGATCAGCACCTCCTCCCAGACCGTGCCGCGGTCGCGATCCGCCAGGTAGTGGATCTCGTCGAGGATGACCGACTGCAGGTCCACCAGGGGCTCGCTGCCGAGCAGCATGTTCCGGAGGATCTCCGTGGTCATCACCAGGCAGGGCGCGTCCCGGCGGATGACCAGGTCGCCGGTGACCAGGCCCACCGCGTCCTCGCCGTGCAGGCGGCGGTAGTCCCGGAACTTCTGGTTGCTCAGGGCCTTGACCGGGGCCGTGTAGACCACCCGGCGGCCCTGCTCGAGTGCCCGCTCCACCACCCGGTCGGCGATGAGGGTCTTGCCGGTGCCGGTCGGCGCGGCCACCAGCACCGAGCGCCCCTGCTCCACGTGGGCGATGGCGTCGGCCTGGAAGGTGTCCAGGTCGAGGCCGCGGTAGCGAGCGGTGGTCGGCATCCGCGGCATGTAGCCCGTCTGTGCGGCCTGCCAGCCCCCCTGGGGCCGTGCTACATCCTCGGCTCGCGGAGTCGGAAGGAGCGAGCAGGATGCGGACGTGGATGGTGTTGGCGTTGTTCGTCCCGGGCGTGGCCTGGGCCCAGGACGAAGGGGCAGGGGAGGAGGTTCCCGCGGAGCCCGCTGGCGAGACGGAGGCCGAGGAGGCCCCCGCTGAGCCGCCGGAGCCCGAGCCGGCCGCTGAGCCCGAGCCAGAGCCCTCCCTGCGCAGCGACGGCGAGACCCCGCCGGCCCCCGTGCCGCCGTCCACCGGCCAGGACCACGTCCCGACGGTCGAGCCCCCCAGCGGTCCCGAGCGCACGCTGACCCCCTACGGCGAGGTCCGCTCCGAGCTCTCCTTCGCTCGCCTGGACTACCTGGACAGCCGGGTCTCGGACAAGTCCCCCACCACCAGCCTCGGCATCTCTCGGGCGCTGCTCGGTGTGGCGGCCGACAGCGGCACCGGCATCACGGCCCGCGTGTCGTTGCTGGCGGGCCTCGACAACGTCCGTGCCGACGCCGAGGCCCCAGCGCCGTCCACGTCGATCCGGATCCAGCTGGCGTGGGTCGGCTACTCCCTCGGGCGCGCCGGCACCCTGGTCATCGGCCACCAGCCGCTGCCCTTCGGCGTGCGCATGGTCTACGAGCAGGACGCCTGGTTCTACGTGCCGGGCGGCGACGCCTTCTTCGATCTGCAGACCCGTCGGGGCGTCACCACCCCCCAGCAGACAGCGCTGTCCTGGCAGCTGGACCTGCCGATGGACCTGGAGCTCGACGTCGCTGTGGGCAACCCGACCGAAGGCACGCTGCTCGACCAGGAGTGGGCCCTGGACTTCTCCGGGCGCCTGCGCTGGCACTCCTCGGCCCTGCCTGCGGTGGCCGGTGTCAGCGCCCTGTCCCGCCAGCGGGACGCCGGTCGCAGCACGGGCGCCTGGCACGCCTACGCCGGTGCCTTCCTGGACCCGGCGGACCTGCGGGTGCTCGCCCAGCTCATGGGCACCTGGGGCTGGCAGGAGGACTCCCTGGGCTTCGGCCTCGACGCCCAGGCCACCCTGGACCTCGACCTGGGCCGCTGCCCGGCCAGCGGCGTCACGGTGCTCGGCCGGCTGGAGCGCTGGGACGAGCAGCGCAGCCTGGCTCTGGACGAGGTGTGGTCCGTGGACCTCGGTGCCAGCCTCGCGCTGGACAGCGGCGAGGACGGCCCGCCGATCCAGCTGGGTCTGCTCTACGAGCTGGACGTCCCGATGGACGCTGCCCTGGCGATCGAGCACTCCGTGGGGGTGCAGGGCCGGGCGATGTTCTGATCGGCTGAGCCCACTGGTGCGCGAGGGCGTCCGTGACCAGTCCGGAATTGAGGGCGCCCTCGCTGGAGACCAGCGAGGGCGCTTGAAGTACCCCCAAGGGGAGTCGAACCCCTGTCTTCGCCGTGAGAGGGCGATGTCCTAGGCCTCTAGACGATGGGGGCACAGAGGCTGGGAGAAACTAATGATGTGATGGTTGGGGCGCCAGGACTCGAACCTGGAACCTTCGGGGCCAGAACCCGACGTCTTGCCAATTCGACCACGCCCCAACAGGCACCGGCCGCTTAAATCCAGGGTCCGGGGGTGTCAAGGGGGGCCGACGCCGGGACTGTCCTCCGTCCGCTGGTACTCCGGGCCACCGCCCTGACCCGCACACTCGCCCCAGCCACGCTCAACGACACTCCTCGCAGCTCCCATACGCCACCGTCGGATCCGCATCCCCCGGCGACCACACCCGGTTGGCGTAGCTCCAGTAGTCGGTCACCGGCGCACAGCTGTGGCCCGCCTGCATGTCGTCGATGAGGTTCTCGTACACCCCGTCGACGATCCACAGGTACTCGATGGTGCTGGTCGGGTGCGCCATCGGCACGCTCCAGGTCCCGTCCCCGTTGTCGGTGGCCGGCCAGGCCTGGCCCGGATCCCAGTCGCCGGCCCAGGGCCCGGTCAGGCTCACGGCGGTCGGCGGGAGCGAGACGTCGGCCGTGCAGCGCGTGTCGACGGTGAGGGTGAGCGCCTCCACCGGGTCGTAGCCACCGGTCTTGTCGTAGACCCGCACGTAGTCGACCACCATCTGCTGGGGGAACACCGTGGTCTCGTCGGGGCTGCCGGGCCAGTCTCCGCCGACGGCCACGTTGAGCAGGATGTGGAAGCGCTGATCGAAGGGCGCTGGGTAGGCCCCGGCCGTGGAGTACCAGCTCGTCCGGGTCTGGGTGTGCGTGCCGTCGACGTACCAGCGGATCTCGCCGGGCTCCCACTCCACGGCGAAGGTGTGGAAGTCCTCGGCGAAGCTCTCGGCGAGGGTCCAGTGATCACTGGCGTAGGTGTTGTCGGGCCACGGCCCGCCGTAGTGCAGGCTGCCGTGCACGGTCTCCGGCTGGTGGCCCAGCAGCTCCATGACGTCGATCTCGCCCGAAGCCGCCCAGCCCCCGTAGGCCCAGTCGGTGGGCAGCATCCAGAACGCCGGCCACAGACCCTGGCCGACCGGGGTCTTGAGGCGGGCCTCGAAGCGGCCATAGGTCCAGTCACCCAGACCCAGGGTGCGCAGGCGGGCCGAGGTGTAGAACCGGGTCGCGCCGTCAGCGGTGTAGGTCTCCTGATGGGCCTCGAGGATGAGCGTGCCGTCTTCCACCCGGGAGTTGGTGGGGCGGTCGGTGTAGTACTGGAGCTCGTTGTTGCCACCACCGTCCGCGTTCACCTCGTGGCCCCAGCGGGTGAGGTCGATGGTGTCGCCGTCGAACTCGTCGCGCCAGACCAGGGTCCAGCCCTCGATCTCCGCGGTGTCCGGCGAGGCGGTGTCCGTCGGCAGGCAGGTGTCCGTGGCCGTGTCCGTCGGGGGCGCGGTGTCGATCGGGTTCGCCGTGTCCACGGTGTCCGTGGTCGACGCAGCGCTGTCCGTGGGAGCCGTGTCGGGGGACGACCCGGTACAGGCCACGATCAGGAGGAACATGTAGCACTCCTCGGACCGACCCCGCGGTCCGGCACCCCGAACCGCCCCGAGGCCAGGTAGCGCACGACGGCCTCGATCACCGCGGCGTCCTGCATCAGCAGGGTGTGGATGACCCGCACGTCCAGGGTGTCCTCCGCCCCCTCCAGGCGCGTCGAGTCCAGGGTCACGATCATGTCGTCCTCCCCGGGGATCAGCGGGTTCCAGCCCTTGCCGTTGCCCCGGTACCCGGCCACGCTGCCGAAGGGCACGCTCGGCAGCGGCAGCGCCGGGACCCGCTCGGTGGTGAGCTGGGTCGACGCGGGCCCCCCCACGGTCCGATAGACCCAGCTGGTCGACAGCCGGTCGGCCATCTCGGCGCCATGGTTCGGCACGCCCAGCAACACCAGGCGCTGCACCTCCCGCAGCTGGTGCCAGGCGCCGCCGGTCCCCAGCACCAGCCGGGCGATCAGCCCGCCCATCGAGTGGCAGACCAGGGAGACCCGCCGCGGCGACCCCAGGTGCGTGAGCACGTTGCGCAGGGCCTCGGCGTTCTCCTCGAGGCCCCGCCACATGCTCGGGTAGTTGATCGGCACGGCCCGGTAGCCCTCGGCCTCCAGGCGGCTGGCCATGCGGCGGAAGGCGTGCTTGGTGCGCAGGTAGCCGTGGAGCAGCAGGACCACGTGGTCGTCTTCGGACCAGGGCGCGCGCTCGGCGGCCTCGAAGGCCCCCAGGCACTCCTGGTAGGTGCCCGACACCTCCCAGCGGTCTCCAGGGCCCAGCAGCCGGTGGCGGTCGCCGAAGACGTTGCTCTGGATGCACCAGCCGTCGGCCGCGAAGACGTCGGCCCACAGCTGCTTGCCGCCCAGGGTCGGTGCCACCAGGGCCTTCCAGACGCCCACAGGCTCAGTCCTCCTCGTCGTCCGCGGCGAACACGTATCGCAGCTGCCGCACCCAGAGCCACGCCCGAACCGCGGCGAAGACCAGCGCCCCGTACGCCGCCCAGCGCAGGCCATCCCAGGTCATCGCCGCGATGCCCAGCCACAGGCCGATGGTCACTGCGCCCACCATCATGCGGGCCCGCGGCCCCAGACCGAGACCCACCGGGACTACCCCGGGAACTGGTCCAGGTAGAAGCCGTACCCCCGCAGGGTCGCGTTCACCTGGTCGAAGTAGTTCTCCTCGGCGACCTTGGCGTCGACGTTGCTCAGCCGCGCCTTGGCGAAGGCCTCCTTGTCGTGATCCCGGTAGGCCTTGAGCATGGCGCGGTAGGCGTCGGAGCGGGCGGTCCAGGCCTTCACCAGCTTCTCGTGGTGCGCGGCGATCACCGGCTCGCTGGCCTGGATGGAGACCGCGTCGTTCTTGAGGCCGTCCGCCAGCGGGATGATGCGCCCCTGCCAGATCTGGACGGTCTGCTCGACCGTGAGCTCGCTGGTGCGAACCCGGGTCGCCATGTTCACGAATTCCTGGGCGAGCTCCTGGTTCTTCAGCAGCAGTGGCACCATGGACTGGTGGTACGCCGACGCCGCGTCGGCACCCGCGCCGCCACCGCAGCCGGTGGTCAGGGTGACGGTGAGCAGGGCGAGGGACAGCAGGCGGACGAAGCGCTTCCAAGACGACATGGGCCATAGAATAGCGCCGTGAAGCACCTGCAACAGGTCGTCAGCCGTGGCCGCGCCTCCCTGCGCCGGCTGCGGGCCGTGGCCCCCGGCAGCGCCCGGGACCAGCGGCCCGTGCGGCTCGTGCTCCGCCTGCCCGCGCCGGACGCCGAGGGAACCCTGGGACTCGGTCAGCTCCAGCGCATCGTGGTCGAGACCGTGCACTGGCTGGGACCCCTCCGGGTCTGCGTGCGGGGCGCCACCGCCCACAACCCGCTGCTGGAGCCCGTCGTGCGCTTCGCCAACCGGCTGGAGTGCCCGACCCACGTCGTCACGGCGGGTCCGCTGCTCGAGAGCGACGCGACCGGCCTGGTCGACGCCGGCGTCGCCGCCGTGACCCTCCGCATCGGGGCGCTCGACGAGGCCGCCCACCTCGCCCGCACCGGCACCCCGCTGTCCCAGACCCTCGCCGCGGCCGACCACCTGCGCCGCGCCCGGGAGGACCGGGGGCGCCCCCTGGGCCTCTTCGCTGCCCTCTGCCTGGCGAGCGACACCGTCGATGCGCTCGGCGCCATGGCGGGACTCGCCGGCCAGAGCGGGGTGGACGGCGTCCTGGCGAGCCTGCCCGCCGACCCCCCGGCCGGCGCAGGCGCGGCCGTGGCCGGCCTCGCTGGCCACGTCACCTCGCCCGCCCTGCTCGCGGCCCTCGATGGCCGGCGACCGCGCCGACCCGCGGGCCTGCGGCTCGAGGTCCTGCCCCAGGGTCAGCTCCGGACCAGCCGACACCTGCCGATCCTCGGCACCTGGAAGGACGGCCAGCTCCAGGCCCTGTGGGAAGCGGGCGGCGAGGCGGTCACCGGCGCGCGGGACCTCCTGCGACCGGCGGACGAGGTCGAGCGGGTCCCCGCCGTGCTGTACTCGGCCCGCTGAGCCTTGCCCCACGGCGCCTGTGGCGCTATCCGGCCGGGTCATGCGCCTGCACCTCGAGCAGATCCCCGAAGACGGCTTCGCCGTCGACTTCGACGGGCACACCCCCTGGGCCCTCGCCGCCGCCACGACCGCGCTCGACGTGCCCCCTCAGGCCCTCGAGGGACACCTGCTGGTCCGCCGGTACGCCACCGACCTCGCGGTCTCGGGGGATGTCCGGGCCGTGGTCCCCCTGGACTGCCACCGCTGCGGCGAGGGCCTGCACGTCACCGTCGAGGGCCCCGTCGCCCTGACCTTCACCCCCGAGCGCACCGCCCCCGAGGACCACGCCCCGCGGCAGCTGGCCCCCGGCGAGCTCGACGTCGGCTTCTACGACGGCGAGGTCCTGGACCTGGCCTCGGTGGTCACCGAGCAGCTGGTGCTGCTGCTGCCCGCCAAGCTCGCCTGTGACGTGCCGGGCCTCGAGCCTCGAGACGCCTGCGGCGAGCAGCGCCTCGAGGAGACCGAGACCGGCCCTCGGATCGACCCGCGATTTGCGGTGTTGGCCGACTTGAAGATAGAGGGCTGAGCCTCAGACTTCATGACCCCCGGGCGGCGCGCCCGCGAGTCCCAGGAAAGACACCATGGCTGTCCCCAAGAAGCGCACGAGCAAGTCCCGCAAGAACATGCGCCGGTCCCACGACGCGATCAAGTACACCGCGGCCGTGGAGTCCTGCCCCGCCTGCGGCGAGCTCCGCCTCCGGCACCACGTGTGCATGTCCTGCGGCACCTACAAGGGCAAGCAGGTCCTCGAGATCGCGGCCGACTGATTGCCTGATCCGCTCCCCATCGCGGTCGACGCGATGGGCGGCGACCGCGCTCCCCAGGATCCTGTCCGGGGCGCCCTGCTGGCCCGCAAGCGGGGCCACGCCATCACCCTCGTGGGCGACGAGGCCTTCGTGCGCCCGCTGCTCGACAAGGCCCGGGACGTCCCGGTCGTGCACGCCCCGCAGACCGTGCAGATGGCCGACGCCGCCACCGCGCCGCTGCGGGGCAAGGCCCGGTCGAGCATCCGCCTGGCCCTCGAGGAGCTGAAGGCCGGTCGCGCCGCTGCGGTGGTGAGCGCCGGCCACTCCGGTGCCGCCATGGCGTCGGCCCTGCATGTCCTGGGTCGGCTCGACGGCGTGGCCCGCCCGGCCCTGGTCACCGTCGTGCCCCGGGCCGACGGCGGGGAGACGGTCCTGCTCGACCTGGGCGCCAACGTGGACTGCAAGGTCGAGCACCTGCTCCAGTTCGCGCTGATGGGCGAGGCCTACTGCCGCTTCGTGATCGGGGTCGAGCGCCCACGGGTCGGGCTGGTCTCCAACGGCGAGGAGCGCAGCAAGGGCAACGCCCAGGTCCGCGCCGCCCTGGCGCAGATGCACACCCTCGACCTGGACTTCGTCGGTCCCGTCGAGCCCGACGCCGCCCTCGCCGGCGCCGCGGACGTGCTCGTGTGCGACGGCTTCGTCGGCAACGTCATGCTCAAGACCGTCGAGGGCTCGGTCAACGTCGTGCTCTCGCTCCTGAGGCGGGAGCTCACCGCCTGGAGCCCGGGCAGCAAGCTCGGCCTGTGGTTGCTGTCGAAGCCCTTCCTCCGCTTCCGGCGCCGGACGGCCAAGAGCAACTATGGCGGCGCGCTGCTGCTCGGCGTGGACGGTGTGGTGGTGGTCTGCCACGGTGGCTCCGACGCCGCCGCGATCTCCGCGGCCGTCGATGTGGCGAAGCGCTGTGTCGAGCAGGACATCGTGGGGCGCGTCGCCGCTGCCATCCGGGTGCACACCGAGGCGTCCTCGACGGACACAGACGCCCTTGCCCCTGGACCCTGATCGCGGTTATCGGGTCGCCCCCAAGAAACAGCTAGGAGCGTCAGCAATGGCGAACAAGGACGAGGTCATCGCCAAGGTCAAGGACCTGATCGCGGACTCCCTTGGTGTGAGCAACGACGAGATCGAACCCGCTGCCTCCTTCATCGAGGACCTGGGTGCGGACTCCCTGGACATCGTCGAGCTGGTGATGGCCATCGAGAAGGAGTTCAACATCGAGATCCCCGACGAAGACGCGGAGAAGATCTCCACCGTCCAGGACGCGATCGACTACATCAGCGCAAGCCTGGGCTGATCACTCTCGGGCATGCCCCACCGGGTCGTCGTCACTGGACTCGGGGGCATCAGCCCCTGCGGCAACACCGCCTCCGACACCTGGGAGGCGATGGTCGCCGGTCGATCGGGCATCGGCCCCATCACGCACTTCGACGCGTCGGACTGGCCGGTCCGCATCGCGGGAGAGGTCAAGGGCTTCGACCCGGTCGCCCACCTGGGCAAGAAGCTCGTGCGGCGCATGGCGCGCTTCACCCAATTCGGGGTGGTGGCCAGCGAAGAGGCCCTGGTCGACGCCGGCCTGGCCGTGGGCGAGGTGCCGCCCGAGCGGCTGGGCATCTACGTCGGCAGCGGCATCGCCGGCTTCGGCGACATCGTCGAGGGCGAGCAGGGCTACGCCGAGCGCGGCTGGCGCGGGGTCTCTCCGTTCCTGATCCCCAACGCCCTGGTCAACCTCTGCGCCGGCATGATCGCCATCCGGCTCCAGGCCCAGGGCCCCAGCCTGGCGGTCGCCACCGCCTGCGCCACCGGCAACCACTCCATCGGCGAGGCCTGGCGGGTCCTGCGCGACGGCGACGCCGACGTGGTCATCGCCGGCGGCACCGAGGCCAGCATCCTGCCCCTCGGCGTGGCCAGCTTCATGGTCATGCGGGCCCTGTCCAGGAACAACGACGACCCGGCCCACGCCTCCCGCCCCTTCGACAGGGAGCGCGACGGCTTCGTCATGGGCGAGGGCGCCGGGGTGCTGACCCTGGAGACCCTGGAGCACGCCCGGGCCCGGGGCGCCCGCATCTACGCCGAGCTCACCAGCTACGCCCTGAACAACGACGCCTTCCACCAGACCCTGCCCGGCGGGGGCGGCGCCGAGCGCTGCATGGCGATGGCCCTGAAGAAGGCCCGGCTGAACCCCGCCGACATCGGGTACGTCAACGCCCACGGGACCTCCACCCCGGCGAACGACGTGAACGAGACCCGCGCGATGAAGGCGGTCTTCGGCGACCACGCCCACCGCATGATGGTCAGCTCCACCAAGGGCGTGACCGGTCACCTGCTGGGCGCCGCCGGTGGCATCGAAGCCCTCGCCACGGTCCAGGCGATCGCCGAAGGTGTCATTCCGCCGACAGCCACCTGGCACACCCGGGACCCGGACTGCGACCTGGACTACGTGCCAGGAGCAGCACGTGACCACCAGGTCGACCACGCGCTGACCAACGCCTTCGGCTTCGGCGGCACCAACGCCAGCCTCATCTTCTCCCGCTTCACAGGCTGATCCCCATGACGCTCGTCATCGGCTCCGACCACGCCGGCTGGCACCTCAAGCAGGCCGTCATCGCCCACCTCCGGGCGGGCGGACACACCGTCACGGACCTCGGCCCCGAGCGGGCCGAGCGCTGCGACTACCCGGACTTCGCCGCGGCGGTCTCCCGGGCCGTCGCCGGCGGCGAGGCCCCCCTCGGCATCCTGTGCTGCGGCAGCGGCCAGGGCATGGCCATGGCCGCCAACCGGGTCCCCGGCGTGCGTGCCGCGGTCGTGAGCGACGTCTTCAGCGCCCACGCCACCCGCGAGCACAACGACGCCAACGTCCTGTGCATGGGAGAGCGCGTCATCGGCGCCGGCCTCGCCTGCGACATCGTCGACGCCTTTGTCTCCGCGGAGTTCGAGGGCGGTCGCCACGCCGGCCGGGTCGCCAAGATCACCGCCCTCGAGCAGGGGTCCTGAGCATGTCCTCGCTCCAGCAGGCCGACCCCGCGGTCTACGCCGCCATCCAGCGGGAGATCCACCGCCAGGAGGACGAGCTCGAGCTCATCGCCAGCGAGAACTACGTCTCCCCGCCGGTGCTCGAGGCCCTGGGCACGCCGCTGACCAACAAGTACGCCGAGGGCCTGCCCGGCAAGCGCTACTACGGCGGCTGCGAGTTCGTGGACCAGGCCGAGGAGCTCGCCCGGAGCCGGGCCAAGGAGCTCTTCGACTCCATCGGCGCCAACGTGCAGCCCCACAGTGGTGCCCAGGCCAACGCCGCGGTCTACCTGGCCGCGCTCGAGGCGGGGGACACCGTGCTCGGCCTGGACCTGACCCACGGCGGCCACCTCACCCACGGCTCGCCGGTCAACTTCAGCGGCAAGCTCTACGACGCCGTGCACTACACCCTGGACCCGAGCACGGGCCGGGTGGACCTGGACCAGGTCCGGGACCTGGCCCGCAAGCACCAGCCGAAGATGATCGTCACCGGCGCCAGCGCCTACCCGCGCTTCTGGGACTTCGAGGCCTTCCGGGCCATCGCCGACGAGGTGGGCGCCGTCCTGCTCTGCGACATGGCCCACTTCGCCGGGCTGGTCGCCACCGGGCACCACCCCAACCCGGTGCCCCACTGCCAGTACGTGTCGACCACCACCCACAAGACCCTCCGCGGCCCCCGGGGCGGCCTGGTCCTGGGCCAGCGCTCGGTCATGCGCAAGCTCAACAGCGCGGTCTTCCCCGGCATCCAGGGCGGCCCGCTGATGCACGTCATCGCCGCCAAGGCCGTGGCCTTCGGCGAGGCCCTGAAGCCCGAGTTCAAGGCCTACAGCCAGGGCGTGGTCGACAACGCCAGCGCCCTCGCCGGCCGCCTGGTCGAGCGCGGCCTGAGCCTGGTCAGCGGCGGCACCGACAACCACCTGATGCTCATCGACCTCTCCAGCGCGCCCATCACGGGCAAGGACGGCGAGGAGCTGCTGGCCCGGGCCAAGATCACGACCAACAAGAACACCGTGCCCGGCGAGCGGCGCCCGCCGATGATCACCAGCGGCGTGCGCATCGGCACCCCCGCGGTGACCACCCGCGGCGCCACCGTCGACGACGCGCGGCAGATCGGCGACTGGATCGCCGACGTCCTCCAGAACCCCGGCGACGCCAACATCACCGAGCGGGTCCGGGGCGAGGTCACCCAGTGGTGCGCCGAGCACCCGGTCTACCCGCATCTGCGGGACTGACGATTCCCCCATGATCTGTCCCTTCTGCAGCCACACCAGCTCCAAGGTGATCGACTCCCGGGACACCGGGCCGAGCATCCGACGGCGGCGGGAGTGCGAGGGCTGCGGCGAGCGCTACTCCACCCAGGAGACCATCGAGCGCAAGCTCCCCCAGGTGGTCAAGAAGGACGGCGAGCGCCAGGCCTTCGACGAGCAGAAGCTCTTGAAGGGCCTGTACCTGGCCTGCCGCAAGCGGCCGGTCACCCGGACCCGGATCGAAGGGGCGGTGGAGAACATCGTCCAGGAGCTCAGCGGTCGGCCCGGCAAGGAGATCGACTCCACGGCGGTCGGAGCCCTGGTGCTCAGCGAGCTGCTCGAGCTGGACCGGGTCGCCTACCTGCGGTTCGCCAGCGTCTACCAGGAGCTGGCGAGTCCCGAGGAGTTCCTGGAGCTGCTCCAGCCGCTCTTGAAGCGATGACGACGGACAACCACTGGATGGCGCGGGCGCTGGCGCTCGCCGCCCGGGCTCGCGGCCGTACCGCCCCGAACCCGATGGTCGGCGCCGTGGTCGTCCCGGACGGCGAAGTGCTCGGCGAGGGCTGGCACGTCGCCCCCGGCCACCCTCACGGCGAGCCCGCCGCCTTGGCGAACGTGCAGGGCTCCGCCACTGGCGCCACCGTCTACGTGAACCTGGAGCCCTGCTGCTTCCACGGTCGCACCCCGCCTTGCACCGACGCCCTGATCGAAGCGGGGGTCGCCCGGGTCGTCGTCGGCATCGAGGACCCCTTCCCCCGGGTCGCGGGCCAGGGCCTCGCCCGGCTGAAGGCCGCGGGCATCGACGTCCAGGTCGGCGTCGAGGCCGACGCCTGCCGAGCCCTGAACGCCGGCTACCTCTCCCGCGTCGAGCGCGGTCGCCCCCGGGTCTGGCTCAAGGCCGGCTGCACCCTCGACGGCCGCATCACCGACCACCAGGGCCGGTCCAAGTGGATCACCGGCCCCGGCGCCCGGGAGCACGGCCACAGGCTCCGCGACCACCTCGACGCCATCCTGGTGGGCTCCCACACCCTGCTCGACGACGACCCGTCCCTGAACTGCCGCCTCGACGGTGGCCGGGACCCGCTGCCCGTCGTGCTCGACTCCAGCCTGCGCTGCCCGCCGAGCGCCAAGGTGCTCACCGCCGGCCGGCGGGCCCGCATCTACTGTGCCAGCGACGCCCCGGACCGCGACCTGCCCGCCGACGTCGTGCGCGTGCCCCGCGGCCCTGGCGGTCTCGACGTGGCGGCGGTCCTGGCCGACCTGGCGGACCAGGGCGTCAACGACCTGCTGGTCGAAGGCGGCGGCCGGGTCCACCGCAGCCTGCTCGACGCCGGCCTCGCCGATCGCCTGCTGCTCTTCGTCGCCCCCAAGGTCTTGGCGGGCGGCACCGGCTTCGTGGGGGGCACCCCCCTCGATCTGCCCGACGCGTACACCTTCTCCGTCGTCGAGGTCTCGACCGTCGGCGGCGAAGTCCTCATCGAGCTGGAGTGCCAGAGCTGATGTTCACCGGACTCGTCGAAGACGTCGGCACCGTGGTCGCCGTGAGGCCCAAGGGCAACGGCCGGGTGCTCACCTTGCAGACCGCCATCCCCCTGGCCGAGGTCGACCTGGGCGCGAGCATCGCGGTCAACGGCGTCTGCCTGACCGCCGAGGGCTTCGTCGGCAACACCTTCACCGTCACCGCCGGCAAGGAGACCCTCTCGGTCACCACCGTGGGCGGGCTGAAGAAGGGCGGTCGCGTGAACCTGGAGCGGGCCCTGCGGGTGGGAGACCGCCTGGGCGGCCACCTGGTCCAGGGCCACGTCGACGGCGTGGGCCAGGTCCGCAGCGTGACCCGCGACCGGGAGAGCCTCATCGCCTGGGTCGACGCCCCCAAGAGCCTGCGCAGGTACATCGCCACCAAGGGCAGCGTGACCGTCGACGGTGTCAGCCTCACCGTCAACGAGCTGGACGCCGGCGCCTTCCGGGTCAACCTCATCCCCCACACCGTGGCCATGACCACGCTCGGGGACCGGGTCGCGGGCGATCCGGTGAACCTGGAGGTCGACCTGCTCGCGCGATACGTAGAGCGGCTCCTGAGCGAGCCGGGACAAGGCCTCACCTTCGAGCGCCTGCGCGAGCTCGGCTACGGCGACTGACAGGCACCCCTCACCCCCGGAGTCCCCTGTGGAGCACATCGTCATGGACGCCGACCCCATCTGTCGGGTCGAGCAGGCCATCGCCGACATCCAGGCCGGCAAGATGGTCATCCTGGTCGACGACGAGGACCGCGAGAACGAGGGCGACCTGGTGCTCGCCAGCAGCCTGGTGACCGCCGAGGCCATCAACTTCATGGCCACCCACGCCCGCGGGCTGATCTGCCTGACCATGACCGGCGACGACATCGACCGGCTGGGCCTGCCGATGATGGCCACCCACAACCAGAGCCCCTACAGCACCGCCTTCACCGTCTCCATCGAGGCCCGCGAAGGCGTCACCACGGGCATCAGCGCCGCGGACCGCGCCCGCACGGTCGCGGTCGCTGTCGACCCCGAGAGCGGCCCCCAGGACATCGTGACCCCGGGGCATGTCTTCCCGCTGCGTGCGCGAGAGGGCGGCGTGCTCGTGCGCACCGGTCAGACCGAAGGCTCGGTCGACCTCGCCCGACTCGCCGGCCTGCCGCCCAGCGGCGTGATCTGCGAGATCATGAAGGACGACGGCACCATGGCCCGCATGCCGGACCTCGAGCTCTTCGCCGCGAAGCACCGGCTGAAGATCGTCGCCGTCGCCGACCTGATCCGGTACCGCATGCAGAAGGAGCGCCTGGTCCACTGCGTGGTCGAGGGCCGCCTGCCGGTGCCCGAGCTGGGCGAATTCGCCTGCCGGGTCTACCGCTCCGCCGCCGACGAGGGCCTGCATGTCGCCATCACCCGTGGCGAGCTCGAGCCAGGCGCCGACACCCTGGTGCGGGTCCAGGCCAGCGACCCGGTGGCCGACGTCTTCCGGGCCGAGTCCAGCGACGCCAGCGCCCAGCTGGTCACCGCCCTCGGCCGCATCGCCGAGGAAGGCGGCGTCCTGCTCTACCTGCACGTCGCTGGGGGCCGGAGCGAAGACCGCCTGCTGCAGACCATCCAGGCCCACCTGCTGCCCCCGGAGGGCCAGGAAGACACCCCGCGCCGCCCGCCCGCCGGCAGCCTGCGGGAGTTCGGCACCGGAGCCCAGATCCTGGTCGACCTGGGTGTGAAGCGCCTGAGGCTGCTCACGAACAACCCGAAGAAGATCGTCGGCCTCGAAGGCTATGGCCTCGAGGTCACCGGCCGCGAGGCCATCGAGATCCCCGAGACCGCGGCCAACCGCGGACTGCTCGCGGCGAAGGCCCGCGAGCTGGGCCACCTGATCAACCTGAACAACGGCTGAGTCCCATGAAGGTCCACGAAGGCGTCCTGCACGACGTCGGCGGGCGCTACGCCCTGGTCGTCTCCCGCTTCAACGACATGATCACCGGTCGCCTGATGGAGGGCGCGGTGGACACCCTGCGCCGCCACGGCGTGGACCTCGACTCCCGGGTCGAGGTCGTCTGGGTCCCGGGCGCCTACGAGCTTCCCCTGGTCGCCCAGAAGCTCGCCGCCAGCGGTCGCTTCGACGCCGTGCTCGCACTGGCCTGCGTCATCCGCGGCGGCACGCCCCACTTCGACTACGTGGCGGGCGAGGTCTCCAAGGGCGTCGCCCAGGCCAGCTGGACCACGGGCATCCCCGTCGCCTTCGGCGTGTTGACCACCGAGAGCATCGAGCAGGCCATCGAGCGGGCCGGCACCAAGATGGGCAACAAGGGGGCCGAGGCCGCCCTGGCCGCCCTGGAGATGGTCTCCCTCCTCAAGCAGCTGGACGCGTAGACCCCATGTCCTCCCGCCGCCGCGCCCGCGAATTCGCGCTCTCTGCGCTGTACCAGGCCGACGTCGGTCGGCTCGAGGTGCGCGACGCGCTCGAGGCCCTCTGGGGCGGGCTGCTCGAAGAGACCGACGACGTCCTCGGCACCCGGGCACCGGAGTCCGAGGAGATCGAGTTCGCCAGCACCCTGGCCCAGGGCGTGGCCGAACACCAGGCCGACATCGACGGTCGGATCGAGGCCTCGAGCACGAACTGGCGCATCGGCCGCATGGCCGCGGTGGACCGGAACATCCTGCGGCTCGGCACCTTCGAGCTCGTGCACATGCCCGAGACGCCGCCACACGTCGTGATCAACGAGGCCGTCGAGCTCGCCAAGCGCTTCGGCACCAAGGACTCCAAGGCCTTCGTCAACGGCATCCTGGACCGCATCGGCCGGGACCTCGGCCGGATCGGAGCGCGCTGATCGAGACCGTGGCCCGGCGCGACACCTCGTTCGACTGGCTCGTCCTGCTGGTCGCCTTGCTCGCGATCGGCGCTTCGATGGTGCTCTCCACCACCACCGAGTGGGTCTCTCTCTTCGGCTGGCAGGTCCCCGAGCTCTGCACCTTGCGCAAGGTGTTCGGCTTCAACTGTCCCGGCTGCGGGCTCACCCGCTCCTTCGTGTTCATGGGGCACCTCCAGTGGTGGAAGGCCTTCGAGATGAACTGGTTGGGGCCGTTGTTCTGGCTGGCCCTGGCGGCGCAGATCCCGCTGAGAATCTGGTGTCTTCTCCGCCCGCTGCGGTAGCATGACCCACCGCATCCCTGGCAGGGAAAACCCATCGCTAAGCAACTCGACCGGGAGCTCGGGCTCTCCGGGGTCGTCAGCATCGCCGCCTCTGTGGGCTCGGGCATCTTCGTGGTGCCCGGTCTGGCTGCTGGCATCGCCGGTCCCACGGTCTGGCTGTGCTTCGTGCTCGCCGGACTGCTGGTCCTGCCGTCGGTCCTGAGCAAGGCCGAGCTCGCCACCGCCATGCCCGTCGCGGGCGGCACCTACGTCTACGTCGACCGCGCCATGGGCCCCTGGATGGGCACCATCACCGGGCTTGGCACGTGGCTGTCCCTGTTGGCCAAGACCGGCTTCGGCCTGTTCGGCCTGGCCGCCTATGTGCAGATGATCACCGGCGGCTCCGGCCAGGGCATCATGATGATGGTCCTGTTGGCCATGGTCGGCCTGAACCTCATCGGGGCCGGCAAGGCCAGCGGCCTGCAGGTCATCATCGTGACCATCGCGGTGGGCTCGCTGGTCGTCTTCTCGCTGATGGCCCTGCCCGCGCTCGAGCCGGCGGCCTACGAGCCGGCCCTGCCCCACGGCGTGGAGGGCATCGTGATGGGCACGGCCTTCGTGTTCCTGTCCTTCGGCGGGGTCACCAAGGTCTGCTCGGTGGCCGAGGAGGTCCGGCACCCGGAGCGCAACATCCCCCTGGGCATGTTGCTGGCCCACGTGCTGCTCACCGCGCTCTACGCCCTGGTCGGCTACGTCCTGGTGGGCTTGATCCCGATGGACGTCCTGTCCGTCGACGTGGCGCCCATCGGCACCGCCGGGGAGTACCTGGGCGGGTCCCCGGTCATGGTCGGGCTCGCGATCGTGGGCATCCTGGGCCTCACCTCGATGTGCAACGCAGGGGTCCTGGCCGCCTCCCGCTACCCCTTCGCCATGAGCCGGGACTCCCTGCTTCCCCGGGTCTTCGGCCACGTCCGCCCCAAGCTCCACACCCCCACCATCGCC
>CAYFPX010000083.1:0-3006 GCA_964344945.1 uncultured Enterobacterales bacterium | reverse complement strand
GAAGCTCGCCAAGCTCGCCAGCGGCTTCAAGATCTTCGTCTTCAGCATCGTGAACCTGGCGGTGATCCTGCTGCGGGAGTCCAACGCACGCTGGTACCAGCCCACCTTCCGCTCACCGCTGTACCCGGGGCTGCAGGTCTTCGCGATCCTGGCCGGCATCGGCATGCTGGCGGCCCTGGGGCTGCTGGCCACCAGCGGCGTGCTGGCCGCCGTGCTGATCGGCACCCTCTGGTACCTGGGCTACGCCCGCAAGCGTGTGAGCCGCGAGAGCGTGCTGGGGCACCTGTTCGGCGAGGCCCGGGCCCTGCGGGAGACCGAGCTCGCCGAGGCCGAGGACGAGGCGACCGTGCAGGGGCCGCGCGTGATCGTGCCGGTCTTCGGCGAACAGGAACACGCCGGCACGCTCATGCGGCTGGCGGCCGCCTTCGCACCAGGTGCCCTGCTCGAGGTCCAGCGGCTCGAGGAGGTCCCCGAGCAGACCGCCCTGGCGGACTGGCTCGAAGAGGACACCCAGATGCACCGGCTGGCGCGCGAGGCCCAGCGGGTGGCCGACGAGGCCGGGGCGGAGCTCGAGTTCCGCGACGTCGTCACCCACAACGCGAAGAAGGCCCTGCTCGAACACGCCAAGGCCACCCAGGCGAGCTGGATCGTGATGAAGTGGCCCGACCGGCGCGACGTGCACTACCTGGTGCGGCACCCGATGGCCTGGTGGCTGGACCACCCGCCCTGTGACCTGGCGATCTTCAAGGACCGCGGCGCAGTCAGCTGGCAGCACGTGCTGGTCATCGCCGATCCCGGCCCCTACGACTCCCTGGTGATGCAGACCGCGAGCCGCCTCGCGGCGATGCACGACGGTGACATCACCATCCTCCACCTGGCCCGGGACGACGCTGCTCCCCGCGACCTCCAGAGCGCTCGCGACTACCACAACCACCTGATCCAGCTCACCACCACGGAGACCCGGAGCCTGGTCCTGAAGACCTCGAACCGGCTCCAGACGGTCACCGAGGTCAGCGCTCGCTTCGACCTGCTCATCGTGGGAGCGCCGCCGGAGCGCTCGCTGCGCGGGGTGTTCCTCGGCAACTTCGAGGACCACGTCGCCGAGCACGCCCGCTGCTCGGTCCTGCGGCTCAAGACCCCGGATCCCGCGTACCACCACGGTGAGGCGGTGAGCCGCTCCCAGCGCAACGACGCCGTCGTGCAGTTCAGCCTGGCGGCGGTGCTGGAGCACGCCACCCTGCAGGCTCGGCTGCGGGTCGGGCGCAAGGACGAGCTCTTCAAGGCCCTGGCTCGTCAGCTGGCCCAGGCCGACGGCGAGGTGAAGCCGGACGCCGTCGAGAAGGCCCTGTGGGAGCGGGACAAGCGCCGCAACACCGCGCTGAGCGGCGGCGTGTCCCTGTTCGCAGCCAGCTCACCCAACGTCTCCCGGGTCAGCCTGGCGGTGACCACCCTGACCCGCCCCGTGGACTTCAGGGGCCAGGAGAACCGGCTCGTCGACGTGGCCATGGTGGTGCTCGCCTCGCCGGGGCAGCGCCAGACCCAGCTCTGGGTCCTCGACCGCCTCGCCCGCATGCTGATGTGGCCGCACTTCCTCGATGACCTCCGCGAGGCCAGCGACGACGAGGCCCTCCGCGCCACCCTGCTCCAGGGCGATCAGCGCCTCGACGAGAGCCTCAGCTCCGGGAGCTGACGCCGCTCACGGCTGGCACAGATCGCCGTCGGCGTTGGACTCCCAGGTCATGTCCGGGCCCACGTCTGAAGTGCCGCCCTCGAGCCAGACCCCGCAGCTCTCGGAGTCGTGGACGTAGCCCCGGTCCACCGTGGCCTTGGCGTCCTCCAGGTGCAGCTGGCCGTCCAGGGGGAAGCTGGCGCCGCCGTAGGCCAGCTCGAAGTCCGTGAGCACGCTGCCGGTGTCCTGGGCGCGGATGCCCACCCCGGCCCAGCTGCCCGCCTGCTTCCGGTACCCCCGGAACACGACCGGAGCGTCCTCGGTGCCGACGGCGGTCAGCGCCGCTGGGCCGCTGGTGCCGATGTAGAGGCCTCGGTTGTCCTGGAAGGTGAGGGTGGTGCCGGCGCCCAGGGTGAGCACCGCGGGGTCGTCGCCGGTGCCGTCGACGTAGGCGTCGTTGAGCAGGCGGTAGGCCACGTCCTTGGCGTCCCAGCGGGCCGAGGTGGTCAGCTGGCCGCCGGGCAGGTCGATCACGTCGGCGTCGTTGCCGGTCAGGTCGCCGTCGGGGATGGTGCCGGTGGCCCAGACCTCGGCGAACGCCGAGGCGTCGGAGGTGGTGACATGCAGGCCATCGCTGGCCGGGTCGAAGCTGCCCTCGCCGGCGAGGGCGAAGCCGTAGCCCTCGCTGGCGGTCAGGGAGACCTGCTCGACGAGGGTGTCGGGGGCCTCGACGAAGAGCGCTGCCGGCCGGTGCACGCCGTCGCTGGCGCCCGCGCCGTCGACGGTGAGGTGGACGAGCTGGTGGGCCGGGCCGTCGGTGTTCGGGCCGAGGAAGACCCCCTGCCAGGTGCCCCGGTCTCCCGGAGGGTCGGCTCCCACGCTGACCGGATCCGCCTCGCTGCCGACGATCTGCAGGCGCCCGGCACCGCTCTCGGCGACCACCAGGCCGCTGCCGGGCGCGGCGATCACCACCGTGCCGGGCCCGAGGACCAGCACGGCGCCGTCGACGTGCACGATGCAGTCCAGGGAGTGCGGGTTGGCATCGCTGGCCCAGACCTGGTCCTCGGTCACGGCGTCGCAGTGCTCGCTGCCGTGGGTGCTCACCAGCTCGCCAGGGTCCAGCGTGTCGGTGCCGGTGTCCGAGCCCGAGTCGGAGGGGCCGGTGTCGTAGGGACCGGGCTCGGGGGGCAGGCAGCTGAACAGCAGCAGGAGCACGTGGATCAGCGTAGCGCGCGGCCTCTCTGACCGGATCATCCGGTTGACCCTTGGCCTCCGCCCCACCACTGCCGCGCCCTCGCCTCGAGGTGACTCGGCCACGACTTGGGCTCGGTCAGGAC
>CAYFPX010000082.1:16834-29797 GCA_964344945.1 uncultured Enterobacterales bacterium | reverse complement strand
CGACGTCTACTTCTGCGCCGTCGACGAGGACCACGCGGTCCAGTGCTGGGGCGAGAACGAGAGCGACGCCCACCTGCCCCCCGCCGGTCAGTACACCGCGGTGGCCGCCGGCCACTCCCACGCCTGCGCCATCGAGAAGACCTCCGGCGACGCCATCTGCTGGGGCGCGGACAACAAGGGCCAGGGCACCGACCAGGTCGGGCCCTTCGACAGCATCAGCGCCGGCGAGGACCAGACCTGCGCCATCGTCTCGGCGTCCCACGAAGTCGAGTGCTGGGGCGGCGACTTCTACCACCAGAGCTCCCCGCCGGCCGGTGCCTTCAAGCAGGTCGACGCCAGCCTGGAGATGTCCTGCGGCGTGACCACCGACGGCGACGCACGCTGCTGGGGCTACGACGGGGTCCAGGTGGTCGACGAGGAGCCCGAAGGCCCCTGGGCCCAGGTCGTGGCCCAGGAGTGGGCCGCCTGTGGTCGCGCCATGACCGGCGAGCTGGGCTGCTGGGGCTCCGACATGTACGACCTGGGCGAGGACCTGCCCCGGGGGCAGTACACCGCCCTCGACATCGGCCCGAACAACGCCTGTGCCGTGCGCGACGACGACACGATGCACTGCTGGGGCAACAACTCCCAGGGCCAGTCCGAGCCCCCCCGGAACGCGACCGATCCCTGAGGCGAGCCCCTACTCCGGGGCGTCCTGCTGGCCTTCGTCGGTCCGACCCCAGCACGACAGGAAGCCATCGGCCTTGAGCCCGCAGCTGTGCTCCCGGCCCAGCAACAGGGACTCGAAGACCAGGTCCGGCACGTCGGTGGACTGGCCGTGGTCGTCCTGCCCCCAGCAGCTGGCGGTGCCGTCCTCGTGCAACGCACAGGTGTGGTAGCCCCCGGCCTCGACGCTGGCAAAGTCGGCGTCCGCGGGTGGGGTCGCCTGGCCGTCGTCGTCCAGTCCCCAGCAGACCACCAACCCCCCGTCGACCACGCAGGAGTGGGAGTCGCCCAGCCCCAGGTCGGTCACGGCCGTGGTCAGGTCGGACGGCACCGTGGCCTGGCCGTCGCCGTCTGAGCCCCAACAGGTGACGGTGTCGTCGAAGGCGCTGACGGCACAGCTGTGGTCCCCACCCGCGGCCAGCTCCGCCACGAGCACCCCGTCCAGCGAGGACGGCACGGTGGCCTGACCGTCGTCGTCGAGGCCCCAGCAGTGCACGGCGTAGTCGTCGTCGAGGGCGCAGCCGTGGTCGGCACCCAGGGCCAGGGCCTGGAAGCGACCCCCCGGCGGGCTGGCCTGGCCGTGCACGTCGCTGCCGCCGCACCAGAGGCGGCCGACCTGGTCGAGGGCGCAGACGTGGTCGGAGCCGACGTCCAGGACAACCACATGGTCGTTGCGGTCCGGCGACGTGGTCCGGCCGTTGGTGGAGGACCCCCAACAGGTGACGTCACCGTCTCCCTGCAGCGCACAGCCGAAGCTGTCCGAGGCCACGACCTGGGTGAAGACGCTGTCCGTGGGCGTGTCGGTGACCTCGTCGTCTTCGTCCCGACCCCAGCACGCGAGCTCGCCGCTGCTGCGCAGCCCGCAGGTGTGGTAGCGCCCGGAGGAGACGTCGATGAAGTCGGCGTCCGTCGGGATGTCCGCCTCGTAGTCGTCGTGGATGCGGCCCCAGCAGGTGAGCGCGCCGGCCACGTCGATCACGCAGGAGGACCCACCCCCCGAGGTCAGCTGGGTGTAGCCGGCGTCGGTGGGGGCGTCGGAGACCTCGCCGTTGGTGTCGCGCCCCCAACAGGTGATCGCGCCGTCGGTGTGCCGGGCGCAGCTGTGGTGAAAGCCGGTGGTGACCTGGAGCACGTCCACCAGGTCCTCGGGGGGCGTGGACTCGCCGTAGTCGTCCTTGCCCCAGCAGGTCACGGTGCCGCCGTCGTGCACGGCACAGGTGTGCTCGAACATCGCCTCGAGCTGGACGAAGTCCGAGTCCGAGGGCACGTCCGAGGTCTGGCCGTACTCGTCGCCGTTGCCCCAGCACTGGAGCGAGGCGGCTTCGGTGATCGCACAGCCGTGGCGGCTGCCCAGGGAGAAGGCGACGGCGTCTTCGACCCCCACCGAGCCCAGGACCTGCTCGTCCAGGTCCTTGCCCCAGCACATCACGTCGCCGGTCTCCTCCAGCCCGCAGCCGAACGGCTGGCCCAGGCGCAGCTCCAGGGCGTCCATGGCGGGCAGGGCGAGGGTGGCGTCCTCGCCCCAGCAGGTCAGGGACTCGGAGATGCCGCAGGTGGTGTAGGGGCCGGCTGCGGCGGCCCGGTAGCCGTCGATGGGGTGCCAGCTGGCCCCCTGGGCCTCACTGCCCCAGCAGGTGATGTGGCCGGTCTCGTGCAGCACACAGGCGTGCTGGTAGCCGGAGGAGGCCTCGACGATGTCGCCGTCCTCCGGGGGCTCCTGGATGTCGTGGAGCTCCGTACCCCAGCAGGCCACCTCCCCGCCCTCGTACTGGAGGCAGACGGCGGTGCGGGTGCCGAACATGTGGACGACACCGCCCAGGTCCGTCAGCGGGGTGCCCAGGTCGTCTGCGTCCCGGCCCCAGCACTCGATGGTGGTGCTGGGGGTCAGGGCGCAGCCGAAGTACTTGTGGACCACCAGCTCGGTGGCCTGGAGGCCACTGGGAACGTCGTCGACGTCGTAGTTGCCGTAGCCCCAGCAGCTGACGTCGTCGTTGCTGTGCCGGCCGCAGACGTTCCAGGCCGCGCCGAAGAGCTCGACGAAGTCCGAGTCCGACGGGGTCCGGCTGGGCACGTCGTATTCCTCGGTGCCCCAGCACTCCACGTTGCCGGCGGTGCGGAGGCCGCAGGTGTACATCTCGCCGGCCACGACCTGGGTGAAGTCGGCGTCGGTGGAGACCTCGTCCACCTCGCCGTCCTCGTCGAGCCCCCAGCACGCGATGCTGCCGTCGCTGTTCAGCCCGCAGGCGTGGTCGTAGCCGACGCTGAGCTGGGTGAAGTCCACTGCGCCCGCCGGGGTCTCGTCTCCCTGCTCGATGATGCGCCCCCAGCACTCGGCGGTGCCGTCGGAGCGCACGCCGCAGCCCCCGTGACCACCCGCCTGGACCAGAGTCCAGGGACAGCTCTTGCTCCACTCCGGGTCCTCGGGCTCACAGTCGCCGGACTCGCTGGCCGAGTAGCCCTCGGGGGCTTCGCAGGACTGCACGCTGTCGTCGGCCTCGCCGTAGCCGTCCTGGTCGTCGTCCAGGTACCAGGTCGTCTCCGGGCTGATCGACGGGCGGGTGTCGTCGCAGTCCGTGTCGTCGAGCACGTAGCCGAGGGGGCCGGTGCAGCTCTCGAGCACGGCGGTGGCGTCGCCGTAGCCGTCGCCGTCGCTGTCGAAGTACCAGAGCTGGCCGGGGAAGGCGGTGTCGTCGGCGTCGTCGCAGTCCCCGCCATCGCGCACGTAGCCGCTGGGCTGCTCGCAGGTGGTGAGCACGTCGGTGTCCAGCCCGTAGCCGTCCCCGTCGGCGTCGCCATACCAGGCGGTGTCGGGCGTGAGCTCGCTGTCGCCGTCGTCGCAGTCCTGATCGTCGGAGACGTACCCGGTGGGCGCTTCACAGGCGGCCAGGCTGTAGTCCGGGGAGCCGAAGCCGTCGCCGTCCGCGTCGGCGTACCAGGTCGAGGCGTCGACCGCGCCGCCCTCGTCGATGTCGCCGTCGCAGTCCTCGTCCCCGCCGAGGACGCAGCGCTCGGACGCGTCCGGGCTGACCACGGCGTCGGTGTCGTCGCAGTCGGAGTCGTCGGCCACGAACCCGCTGGGGGCGGTGCACGCCGCCTGGGTCACGCTGGCGTCGCCGAACCCGTCGCCGTCTGCGTCGGCGTACCAGGTCGCCGCGTCGACCGCGTCGACCTCGTCCCCCTCGCCGTCACAGTCGTTGTCGGCCCCGTCGCAGACCTCGATCCCGTCCGGGTGGATGTCCGGGTCCGTGTCGTCGCAGTCGGTGGACTCGGCGTGGTGGTCCGCGGGGGCCGTGCAGGACACGCGATCGTGGTCCCCGGTGGCGCCGAAGCCGTCGCCGTCGTCGTCCGGGTACCAGGTGGCGGCGTCCGCCGCGTCGTCTTCGTCGATGCCCGTGCCGTCGCCGGGGTCGTCGCAGTCGTTGTCCACGCCGTCGCACACCTCGACCCCGTCGGGGGAGATCGCCGGGTCCAGGTCGTCGCAGTCCGTGGCGTTGTCGACGTACCCACTGGGAGCCTCGCAGGCGGTCTGGTCCTGGGCGCCGGAGGTGCCGAAGCCGTCCTGATCCGCGTCGATGTAGAACACGGGGGCGTCCACGGCAGCGGCCTCGTCCGCCTGGCCGTCGCAGTCGTTGTCGACGCCGTCGCAGAGCTCGGTCCCCGCGGTGTGCACGGTCGGATCGCCGTCGTCGCAGTCCGTCGCGTCCTCGACGTAGCCGGAGGGCAGGTCGCACCCCTCGGCGGGGGCGTCGGGGTCGCCGTAGCCGTCGCCGTCGACGTCGGCCCAGGCGGCGGCCACCAGCCCTTCGTCCACCCCACCGTCGCAGTCGTTGTCCACGCCGTCGCAGGTCTCCTCTGCGCCGGGCCACGCGCTCGGGTCGAGATCGTTGCAGTCCGTGGCCCGATCGACGGTGACGTACCGGCCCCCCGGGTTCTCACAGCCCATGTCCTCGCCGAGGTCCCCGAACCCGTCACCGTCGGCGTCCAGGTAGTAGTGGGTCCGGGCCTGCGCGGTGTCACAGAGCTGGTCGTCGTCGACCCACACGCTTGCGCAGCCCGCGAGCGCGAGCAAGATCACCTGGACCACGACAGCCCCACTGCCTCGGGTACCGACCCAGCCTACAGCGCGCCCTGGCTCCAGGGGACGCAACCCTGTCCGACCGTATCCAAGCGGTGGACGGTTTCTGTCCCCGGACGCTGGTGCGACCAGGCCCGGGGTGACACCTTCAGCAGCAACGGAGGAGGCCCCTGTGCTCACCTTGCTGCTCGTCGCCTGCGCCCTCGATCCCGCGGACTCGGTCTCCGGCGTCCAGGACCCGGACGAGGCCCTCGCCGGCGTGGTCGTCGAAGACGCCTGGCTCGCCTGCGCCACGGACCTGGCGTGCACCTCCGTTCCCCTGGACTGCGCCGGCTGCAACAGCGGCGGCACGTCCCTGGCGCTCAACGTGGCCTTCCAGGATCGCTTCGAGGACCAGAACCCGGACACCTGCGACCCGGGCATGGGCTTCATCGCGCTCTACGTCTGCGACGGCGAGCCGGTCTGTCGCCTGGGTCAGTGTGTCTGGAGCGACTTCACGCCCTGACCAGGCGGCGGCGGCCAGGCCCTCAGCAGGACCGCCGCCACGACGCTCCACACGATCACCGGGACCGCGAGCTTGTGGATGCGCTGGTTCGTCGGGTGGTGGTGGTCCTGGGCATAGGACGAGAACCAGCGTTCGACGCGGGGGCTCAGGGGTGGGCCGCTGGCTTCCACGACCCGAAGCCAACCCGCATCGGTCACGAGAATCCGTAGCGAGGCCGTGGAGCCAGAGGTGCTGGTGGTCCGAAGCGAGCCTACCAGCGCACCCCGAGCCCGGCCCGGACGTGCACGCCGCGAATGGCCACGTCGCCGAGGGTGTCGAAGCCCAGGGGCAGCATGGCCTGGTAGCCGACCTCCAGGTTGTGGCTCACGGACCAGCCCTGGCTGGTGGGGATGCGGATGTCCAGGCCCGCCGCCGCCAGGCCGCCGATCGTGCCGCTGCGCAGGGTGATCTGGTTGGGGTTGTCGTCGTCGGAGACGTCGTCGTCGAGCCGCAGGGTGCCGAGCATGCCCCGGACCTCGGCGGTGGCGTAGGGGTTGAACCAGCTCCACAGGTCCACGCCGCCACGGACTCCGACACTGGCGAAGTTCGCTCGCAGGGACGTGTGGAAGCCCTCGTACTGCCCGGGCACGTTCGAGGACTCCACGTCGTACTCCCACTCGCTCCAGGCGTTGAACGCGCCATCGACGGTGTGGGACCAGCCGGCGGTGATCGCCAGCCGGCTCGACTTGTGCCAGGTGCCCTGCAGGCCGTAGGTCGGCACGGCGCCGTAGACACCGAAGAGGGCCTGGTTGCCGTCGGCGAATTCGAAGCGGGTCACGTCGGCGGCGAGCTCGAAGTCACCGGCGGAGGCGAGAGAGGAGAGCAGCAGCAGGGTCATGGTCACTCCTCGTCGCTGACGGCGAGCAGGGTCTCGGTCTCGAGCAGCCCGGCGAGGGCGAAGCCGGACACGGTCCCGAGGGTCTCGGTGGTGGGGTTCCAGAAGCTGATGAGCCCCAGGGCGCTGTCGTGGGTGATGAAGAAGTTGGTGTCGCCGAAGGCGCCGATGCCGAGCGGGCTGTCGGGCAAGGGCACCTCGAGGTAGCCGCCGCTGTCCAGGTCGAGCTGGAGCAGGTCGTCCTTGCCTTCCAGCAGGAGCAGGGCGGTCTCGGTGGTCTCGCCACCCTGGAAGGCCAGCCCCACGGGCTCGGTCTCGCTCATCAGGGCGATGTTGGCGCCCCGGTCGCTGCCCAGGTCCAGGATGGACACGCCGTAGTTCTGGTCGGCGAGCGAGTCCAGGCCGGAGCCGCTGCTGGTCTCGGTGCGCATGATCGCCACGGCGGTGAAGCCGTCGGGGGCGATCTCCAGGGAGCTCACCGGGTTCTCCATCCGGTACTCGATGCGCTCCGAGGTCTCCAGGTCCATGCGGATGACGTCGTGCCGATCGCTGCCGGAGACGTTGTAGAGCAACGCGCTGCTGTCGCGGATGGCGATGCGGTTGGCAGGCTCTTCCAGGGAGAAGGTCTCCACGTCGAAGTAGTCGTGCTCGAGCACGTCGACCTGGGAGCGGCTGCCGAAGACCAGCACGGTGCGGTCCGCCTCGTCGGAGACGGTCATGGCGGAGGGCGCGGCATCGAGCGAGACGATGTTGATCGACTCGCTCTCCAGGTCCAGGGCGTAGACCTCGCCCGAGCCTTCGACGGTGAGCAGGGCGTAGCGGCCGTCGGGGGTCAGGGAGGCGTCCTGGGGCCGCACGTCGTCATCGACGTCGAGGCTCAGGGGGAAGCTGACCAGCTGCTCGTAGTTGCCGGTGGTCAGGTCGACCACGACCACCTTCGAGCGGCTCAGCACCACGGCCCGGTCGTCGTCGGGGGTGAAGAGGATGCGGTCCGCGGCGAAGCCGACCGGCACCCGGGTCGCGACCCCGCTGGCCAGCTCCACGAACACCACCTCGGTGGGGTTGAGCAGGCCGTCGACGTTCAGGCTGCTCAGGTCGACGGTCTCCTCGTCCAGGTAGACCACCGCGGTCTGGCCGTCGTTGGAGAAGGTCACGGCGTTGTAGTGGGCTGCGATGGCGGTCGACGCCGTGTCCAGGGCGTCGGAGACCAGCGAGAGCCGGGACTCGACCCGGACCTCCTCGCCTTCGTCCTGGCAGTCCTCGACCGTGTCGATGCGCGGCTTGTCCGACTCGCAGTGGTAGGCGTCGGTGAAGACCATCAGGGTCGCCGCGTCGGGCGCCAGGATGACCTGCTTGGGCCGGGCGTTGTCGAGATCGACCGTGTCGACCGTGCCGTCCACGGACACCCGCACCAGCTGGCCGGCGCTCGGCAGGCGGACGTACAGGCCGTCGGAGGCGGCGGTCACCGCGGGGTCCCACAGCGCGTCGTCGTTGTCGTTGTAGCCATCCCCGGGCAGGTCGTCCCAGGTGTTGCAGGCGGAGAGCAGCAGCAGGAGAGTCATCGGTCGTCCTGGTGTTCGATGCCGGAGTTGAGCTCGAAGCCGGTGATGGTCTCGAGGATGTCGTCGTCCCGGTCCAGGGGGTCCACCGGGTCGTAGAAGGTCAGCCGCCCCAGGTCGTGCTCCTGGTTGACGTAGGCGAAGTTGGTGCCGGGCAGCACACCCACGTGCACGGGCTCGCTCTTCAGAGCGATCTCCTCGTAGAGCAGCTGCTCGTAGATCAGCATGGCGAGGGTGTCGTGACCCTCCATGATGAAGAAGCCCACCTCGCCGGTCTGGCTGGTGGCGTAGGCGCTGGGCTCTTCCGGCAGGATCAGCAGGTTCGACCGGAAGTCGTCGAGGTCGATCAGGCTCAGGCCGGGCTTGCCGTAGTCGCTGTCGCCCGGGTCCGCGTCGTCCAGGTCGCCGCTGTGGAAGGCCATCAGGCTCTCGCCGGTCGGGGTCACGGCCATGGCGTCGATGGGCTTGCCCAGGGCGCGGACCGTGAACTCGTCGGTCGCCAGGTCCCAGGTCGTGTAGTGGTCGGTGTTGGTGGTGGTGGTGTAGAGCACCGCCTGGGTGTTGTCGGGGGAGAACAGCACCGAGCCGAGCACCTCGTCTTCGGGCAGGGCGAGCACGCCGGGCAGGCCGACCAGGGGCTCCTGGGCGTCGTAGATGGTGACCTGGTTGCTGCCCCGGGCGACCACCACCACGTCTTCGCCGTCGGGGGTCAGGTCGGCGTCGGTGGGGTTGGAGCCCACCGGCACCCGCTCGACCTCGTAGCTGGCCAGGTCCACGACCACGAGGTCGTCGGAGCCGTACTGCCGCACGAAGGCGTAGGTGCCCTCTTCGTTGAGCACGACCTCTTCCGCGGCCGGTGCGTCCAGCACGTCCTCGGCGATCTCGATGAGGTCCGGGCTCGGCGACTCGACGGTCAGGTCCAGCACCGCCAGGTAGGCGTCGGAGATCACCGTGACCAGGGTGCTGTCGGCGGTGAAGGCGATGTCGTTGGGGTTGAAGCCCACCACCATCGGGAAGTGCTCGCCGTCGTCCAGGTCCAGCAGGCTGATCTCGTTCTGGGACTGGATGCCGCCGTCGTCGTGGATGTCCGGGTCGACCGGCTTGTCGGCGTCGTGGTACACGACCGCCCACCGGCCGTCGTCGCTGACCACCATGTGGTTGAGGTTGTCCCGCACGTTGACGGCGCGGACCTCGAGGGTCTCGGCGTCGATGATGCTCACGTCGTCCGAGCCCTGGTTGAAGACCACCGCGCGGGTGTAGTCGCTGGTGGTGGTCACCACGGTCGGGTCCGTGCCCACGTCGACGGTCACGACCGTGAGCTCCGGCACAGCGATGCGTGTCACAGTGCCCCGGGTGGTGTTGGCGACGAAGACGTAGGCGTCGGTCACGGCGGGGGCGAGCTTCAGGAAGTCGTCCTCCTGCTCGCTGCCCAGGCCGTCGTCGTCGCCGTCGTTGGGCTCGGAGGCGCCCTGGGCGCCGCCGGTGTCCCAGTAGCCGCCGGACTCGGCCCGGTCGGCGCTGTAGGACAGCTCGTAGTTGGTGCAGCCGACCGCGGTTGCGGCGATCGCCAGCAGGGGAAGGGGGGTCAGGCGGGTCATGGGGACTCCGGGAAGGCGGGAGGAGATTCCAGCACGCTTCGTGCCAAGGACGTCAGAGGTGCTGCTGGTGTGACTTCCAGCCGAGTGGCCCTGGCTGGGCAGGGGCCAGACCAGGACATCCATGTCACGGCTCGTCAGTGCTCGATGCCGGAATTCAGCTCGAAGCCGGTGATGGTCTCGACCACGTCGTCGGTGTCGTCGAGCGGGTCCACCGGGTCATAGAAGGTCAGCCGGCCCAGCTCGTGCTCCTGGTTCACGAAGGCCTGGTTGCTGGCGGGCAGCACGCCCACGTGCACCGGGGTGCTCTTGAGCGGGATCTCCTCGTAGAGCAGCTGGCTGTAGATCAGCATGCTCAGCGAGTCGTGGCCGTCGAGCAGCAGGTAGCCGACCTCGCCGGTGTCGGCGTTGGCGTAGGCGGTGGGCTCCGCCGGCAGGATCAGCTGGTTGCTGCGGAAGTCGGCCAGGTCCACCAGGCTCACGCCGTGCTTGCCATAGGCGGCGCCCTGGGGATCGGCGTCGGGCAGGTCCCAGTCCGGGTGGAAGACCAACAGGGAGTCGCCGGTCGGGGTGACGCTCATGCCGCTGATGGGCTTGCTCAGGCCCTTCACCGAGAAGCTGTCTTCGGACAGGTCCCAGATCGTGTAGTGGCCGGTCTGGGCGGACTCGGCGGTCGTGTAGAGCACCGCCTGCTGGCCCCCGGGGGCGAAGGAGAGGGACCCGGAGACCTCGCCCTCGGGCAGCGCCAGGGTGACCCCTGGCTCCTGGGGGTCGAAGGCGTCGTAGAGGACCAGCTCGTTGCTGGCCCGGGCCACGACCACCACCTGGGAGCCGTCGGGGGTCAGGTCGGCGTCGGTGGGGTTGGAGCCCGCGGGCAGTCGGGTGACCTCGCCGCTGGCCAGGTCGACCACCACCAGCACGTCGGTGGCGTACTGGCGCACGAAGGCCAGCGAGCCGTCGCCGTTGATCAGGACCTCTTCGGCGGCCGGCGGATCCAGGGGGTCCTCGGCGACCTCGATGAGCTCGGGTGTGGGCGAGTCCACGGTCAGGTCGAGCAGGGCCAGGTAGGCGTCGGACACCACCGCGGCCAGCTGGCCGTCGTCGTCGAATTGGACGTCGTGGGGGCGGAAGCCCACCACCACCGGCACGTGCCGCCCGTCGACCAGGTCCACCAGCGAGACCTCGGCGTGGGACTGGATGCCGTCGACGTCGTCGTCGTCCATGGGCTGGTCGTGGTCGTGGTAGACGACCGCCCAGCGCCCGTCCGGGGAGATCTCCAGCGCGTTGAGGTTCCTGCGGATGTCCACCTCGACCACGGTCAAGGTCGCGGTGTCGACCAGGCTCAGGCTGTCGCTGCCCTGGTTGAAGACCACCGCCATCGACTGATCGGGGGTGGTCTGCACGCTGGCCGGGTCCACGCCGACCTCGGTGGTCAGGACGTCGAGGGTGGGCACGGCGATGCGCGTCAGGGTGTTGCGGGTGGCGTTCGCCACGAACACGTACCCGGTGATGGTGGCCGGCTCGAGCTTGAGGAAGTCGTCCTCGACCTCGCTGCCGTGGCCGTCGTCGTTGTCGGTGCCGATCGCACCGGTGTCCGCGTCGTCCCAGTCGCCGCTCGGCGGTGCGGCTTCGTCGCCGTACCCCCAGCCGCTGTCCCAGTCGGTGCTGGTGTCGTCGCCACCGCAGGCGATCAGGGCACAGGCCGCCAGGGCGGACCACGTCCTCGTCATGGTTCCCTCCATCCCGACCTGTCGGGACGGTAGCACCCCTCAGCTGCGGTGGCGAGCCGCCAGGTGGAGTCCGACGATGGTCTTGCCGTCGGTGATCTGGCCCCGATCGACCAGGTCCAGGGCCTCGCTCAAGCGGTAGCGCTCGACGCTCAGGTACTCGTCGTCGTCGAGATCCTGGCCGTCTGGGGCCTCGCTCAGACCCGTGCCCAGGAAGACCCAGATCCGCTCGTCGGTGAAGCCCGGGGTGGTGTGCAGGATCACGAGCCGGCGCAGGGTCTTGCAGACCAGGCCGGTCTCCTCGGTGAGCTCGCGCCGGGCCCCCAGCTCCGGGACCTCGCCCTCCTCGAGCAGGCCCGCGGGGATCTCGAGCATCAGGCCGCCGCCGGCGTGGCGATACTGGCGGATCAGGGTGACCGTGCCGTCGGCGTGCAGGGGCACGACCGCGGCCGCGCCGGGGTGGCGGATGACCTCGAGGGTGACCGGGCGGCCGTCGGGCAGCTCGAAGGACTCCAGGCCCAGGTCCACCACCTTGCCCTTGAAGACGGTCCGGCGGGTGTACGGGGGGCCGAGGGAGGAGGAGGACATCGCCGGGGGATCTAATGCGGGGGTTAGCGTCCGGCTGTGGACGGACCGCTCGGCACCTGGCTTCTCTGGGCCTTCGACGACTGGATCAGCCGGTGGACCGCCAGGAGCCCGGTTCGTCTCGGACCGACCCTCGCCCGCTGGGAGGGCGCTGCGCGGCCTGACCCGCCGACCCAGGAGGTCTGCGAGGTCCCCGCCCGCGAGCTCGCCGCCGACCGGTTGGACCTCGACGCGTTGCGCGAGGCCTCCGACGGCTTCCGGGAGCCGGTGGTGCTGCGGCGGCTGTTCGCGGGCACCCCGGCCGCTCGGAAGTGGTCCCCGGAGTGGTTCGCCCAGGCCCTCGGCGATCACCCGCTCCAGGTGATCGACCTGCGGGACCACAGCCTGCACACCGTCACCATGGCCGCGTTCGTGGCCGGCCCGCGGGAGCGCTACCTGTCCTTCTGGCCCGAGCTCTTCCGGGCCCATCCCGGGCTGGTCGACGACCTCGCCTTCCCACAGGTCCTGCCCCACTGGGACTACCGGGGCGCCGGCGCCTACACCCCGTTCACCGCCGAGGTCTTCTTCGGCCACGGCCTCGACCCGGCCCTCGGCTTCGCCGGCACCCGGCTGCACTGCGCCCCCCACGGCAACGTCTTCGCCCAGCTCTGCGGCCACAAGACCTGGACCTTCATCCACCCGCGGTACTCCCTGTCCCTGCGGCCGGTGCTGGAGAAGACCTACGGGGTCTCCGCCCTGACCCCGACCGATCTCCGCGCTCCGGGGCACGCATGGATCCCCCGGGTCACCGCCACCCTGGCGCCGGGCGATGGGCTGTTCAACCCCCCCTGGATGTGGCACCAGGTGGAGAACGAGGGCTTCTGCATCGGGGTCGCCACCCGGGAGGCCATGGTCCGCCAGACCTGGTCCCTGAACCCCGCCTTCAGCCTGGCCCGCCCGTTCGTGGCGACCAGCCCGGGGCTGATCAAGGGCGGCCGCCTGTTCACGGCGAAGAAGCCCCTGTCCCGGTACGCGAAGCAGGACCGGGAGGCCCACGGGGCGGACAGCAAGGCGCGGCGGAGGGTCGAGCGTCTTGTCATGTCCCACTGGGGAGGGTGAACGGCTGCGCTGCCCGCATCGGCTTGCGGAAGTGGCGGAATGGCAGACGCACCTCCCTGTGGTCGGGTCGGCCTGCGGCCTCCCATCGCGCGTCTGTCCTGTTGCCAGTTCCAGCGGGGGAGAGTAGAAGGCGTCGGCGTTGAGTTGAGCGGAAGTGGCGGAATGGCAGACGCGCTAGGCTCAGGACCTAGTCCACATTACGTGGGTGGGGGTTCGACTCCCCCCTTCCGCACCATTGGA
>CAYFPX010000082.1:5322-16734 GCA_964344945.1 uncultured Enterobacterales bacterium | reverse complement strand
GCAGCCGGCCCCCGGGCCGGCTGTTCTGCTTCGCTTCGAGGCGGTCGCCTTCGTCCTGCCGTCTGGGCGAATCAGGGCCCGGAGGGCCCGGCCGAGGGCCGTTGGCCCGAGGAGACTCCCCCCTTCCGCACCATTGGAGCAGCCGGCCCCCGGGCCGGCTGTTCTGCTTCGCTTCGAGGCGGTCGCCTTCGTCAGGCCCACCTGCTCGACGAGGGCCGCGGACCCGGTGGACCGCGGAGACCGCAGGCCGGAGCGGCCTCCGCCGGCCAAGAAGACCGAGACGGCGGAGACCCGCACCTGGACTCCGCCGTCTGCCCCAGGAGTGGGGAGGTCTCTACACCAGGGACAGGATCCCCTGGTTCATCACGTTGGCCTGGGCGAGCACGCTCACCCCCGCCTGCTGGATGATCTGCTGCTTGGCCATCTGCGCTGTCTCGAACGCGAAGTCGGCGTCGCGGATGGTCGACTCGGCGGCCCGCAGGTTGGTCTCGTAGGTCTCGCTGTAGCTGAGGGCGGACTCGAGGCGGTTCTGGGCCGCGCCGTAGTCGCCACGGTAGCCGGCGATGGTGTCCAGGGCCGTGTCGAAGGTGTCGATGGCGGCCTGGGCGCCGGTCGCGGTCGACAGGTCCACGGTGGCGGTGTCGATGCCCAGCACGGTCGTGCGGACGTCGCCCATGGTCATCGTGATCCGATCGTTGGCGGTGTTGTCGATGCCCACCTGGACCGAGAGCTGGGTCGTGGAGCCGTCGGTCAGCACCACGCCGTTGAATTCGGTCGAGGACGCGACCCGCTCGATCTCGGCGGCGAGTTCCTCGTACTCGTCGTTGAGGTACCCGCGCTCGGTGTCGCTCAGGGTCTCCGAGCTGGCCTGCACGGCGAGCTCCCGCATCCGCTTGACGATGTTGCTGACCTCGCCGGTCGCGCCGTCGGCGGTCTCCGTGAAGGAGATGCCATCGCTCGTGTTCCGGCGGGCCACGGCCAGGGAGCCGCTGCGGGCGGAGAGGCCTTCAGCGACGGCCAGTCCAGCCGCGTCGTCGCCGGCTCGGTTGATTCGAAGGCCGGAAGAAATCCGGCCCATGGTTCGCTCCAGCTCCCGGGTCGATCGACTCAGATCGAAACCGGCACGGGTGCTGGAGATGTTGCTCAGTGTGAGCGCCATCTCGGTGTCTCCTTCCTCGGGGTGAGGACTGACGGGGGGAGGTTCCCGTCTGTCCAAGCCGATCGGAAGGAGGCCACCGCTAATTGAGCGATCGCCCCGAAAAAGAGCTCAACTGGGACCTCGACCGTCCGATGGGCCGAGGTCCCAGGTGGGTGTGGATGCGCTACCCGAGCAGGGAGAGCGCCCCCTGGTTGATGATGTTCGCCTGGGCCAGAATCGACACGCCAGCCTGCTGCAGGATCTGGTCCTTCGCCATCTCGGCGGTCTCGTAGGCGAAGTCCGCGTCGCGGATCTGGGACTCGGCCGCCGCCAGGTTCTCGGTGTAGGTCTCCATGTTGCGGAGGGCGCTGCCGAGCCGGTTCTGGACCGCACCGTAGGTGGAGCGGTAGCTGGACACCGAGTCCAGGGCGGTGTCGAGGGTGTCCATCGCGGCCTGGGCACCGGTCGCCGTCGACAGGTCGACGGAGGCGGTGTCGATGCCGATGACCGTGGTGCGCAGGTCACCCACGTTGATCGTGATGCGGTCGTTGGTGGTGTTGTTGATGCCGACCTGCACGTCGAGCTGGGTCAGGGTGCCGTCGCCGAGGGCGGTGCCGTTGAACTCCGTCGACTGCGCGATCCGATCGATCTCGTCGGCGAGCTGCACGTACTCCTCCTGGATGTACTGCCGCTCGTCGTCGTCGAGGGTCTCCGACGCCGACTGGACCGCCAGCTCCCGCATGCGCTTGACGATGTTCACCGTCTCGCTGGTGGCGCCCTCCGCGATCTGGACCACGGAGACACCGTCGTTGATGTTGCGCATCGCGACCCGACCGGAGCGGTAGGAGGCCGAGAGGTTCTCGGCCACCGCCATGCCCGCGGCGTCATCGGCAGCCTTGTTGATCCGGAGACCACTGCTGATGCGGGTGAAGGTGTCGCCCAGCGAGCGGCTGGTGCGGTTGAGGTTGGTCAGGGCGTTCATCGACGCCGTGTTGGTGTTGACCGTGAGTGCCATGAGGGGTCCTCCAGTTCAAGTCTGGGGTTCCCCTCGGATCACGGGCGGAATCGTTCAAGCGTGGGTCGACTCCTGGGGCGCCCCAGGCGCCAGCCCGATCCGGGTCTCGGACTCGATCAGCAGGACCGTTCCACGGCCGTGGATGCGCTCTACGACCGCTTCGAGCTGTTCGAAGGTGCGGTCTGGCAGCTGCACGGTCACAGCCAGGTGCATGCCTTCCTGTTCGGGATCGAGGCGGCTCACGTGAAGGCGGACATGCTCCGTGCGGCGGTCCACGCAGCGCTGCAGGTGGTCCTCGACCGACAGGTCCAGGTACAGGCTCGAGAGGTCGCCGGGCTCGAACACCGCCGGGACGCCGTCGGGGGCCCACCAGTCCCGGCCTTCGGTGCCACCGCGGCCTCGGGCCATCGCCTCCCGCAGGGCCTTGCTGCTGGGAAAGGTCTTCGAGCGCTTCCGCTTCTTGGGCGTGACCGAGCCGGTGATGGTCGGCGCCCGCACCGGGTTCTCCGGATCTCCTTGTTGCCGTACCCTGCGTAGCCGCGGCTCGTCGGAGGCCCGGAGCAGCCGGTAGCTGCCCTTGTGGAGGAAGGTGTCCACGTCGCCCTCGGCCGGCATGGTGCTGGCCTTGCGGACCATGACCTCGAGGGGGATCGGATCCTCGCCAGGCACGCGCACGTAGATCGTGCGTGGGGTGCCGGGCAGGATCCGACGCTTGCAGGAGAACCGGATCTCGCCGCCCGAGAGCCACCACGCCAAGGCGCGCACCTTTCCGTAGTCGCTGTCGATGTGGAGCGGCAACGGCTTGAGCAGCTGCCGGCTGCGTCGGCCAGGGGTGGAGGACATAGGGCTGGATCCGGGTTGCGACCCGGTCGGGCTCACTCCCAGTCTACGCCAGGTGGAGGGGGTCCCACCGAAAAGGCCGGGCCGCGGGCGCAACGGCTCCGGGGCCTCTGTCATGCTCGGTCCGTGCTCGCGGACCGCTACACCCTTCACGAACAGCTCGGCGAAGGCGGGCTGGCGCTGGTCTACCGGGCCTGGGACGAGCGCGGGGCCAGGTGGGTGGCGATCAAGCGCTTGCGCCCGGGGCTGAAGGTCTCCCGGGCGATCCGGGCCCGCTTCCGGAACGAGGTCCGGGCCCTGGCGACCCTGGACCACCCCCACGTCGTCCGGGTCCACGACTTCGGGGGGGACACCGACACCGTGTGGATCGCCATGGAGCTGGTGGAGGGCGCGACCCTGCGCCACTGGATGGACCGGCACGGCCCCATGCCCGCCCAGCTGGCGGTCGACGCGATCCTCCAGGTCTGCAGCGCCATCGCCGCGGCCCACGACCAGGGGATCATCCACCGGGACATCAAGCCCCACAACGTGCTGGTCGACGGCCGGGGCTGGTGTCGCGTGGTCGACTTCGGGCTGGCCCGGCTGGCCCAGGACCAGGCGAGCGTCACCCGCACGGGCCTGACCATGGGCACCTGGGGCTACATGTCCCCGGAGCAGTCCGAGGACGCCAAGCGGGTCGACGCGCGGACCGACGTGTTCGCCCTGGGGGCCACCCTGCTGGCCCTGGTCGCCGGGCGGGACCCCGTGCACCCCACCCGCGACGTCACCCGCCTGGGTGAGGCCCTGCCCGAGCCCCTGCGGTGGCCCCTCACCCGGGCCACCATGGCCGATCCGGGCCACCGCCACGAGTCGGTGGCGCGGTTCGCCCGCACGTTGATGCGCACCCGCGACGAGCTGCCCCCGCCTCCGCCCGGCACCCCGGACCTGCACCTCGCGCCCGCTGGGCCCCCGCCTGCTGGCCCCACCATGCTGCCGTAGCGTGACGCGCGGCTGCTGAGGGCTGCGGGTTACGGCTTCGAAGCTCGCTGCGGGTGGGTCATCCCGGCCCTGAGATCACACCGCAGAACCTGATCCGGTTCGCACCGGCGGAGGAAAGCGAGGATGAGCAAGCACGATCCCTTCGGGGGCTACGAGAGCTTCAACGGTGGCCTGAGCCGCCAGGTCCGCGTCGGGGAGCTGGGCGTCCCCTTCCGGGAGATCCCCCTGTCCACCGGCGAGGTCCACCGGATCTACGACACCGCCGGCCCCCAGGGCCACGACGTGAGGCTCGGCCTGCCGCGGAACCGGGCGGCGTGGATCGCGGAGCGGGAGCAGCGGGGCGACACCAACTTCAGCCAGCTCCACTACGCCCGCAAGGGCATCGTGACCCCCGAGATGCGGTTCGCGGCGATCCGGGAGAACATGGATCCGGAGCTCGTGCGGGCCGAGCTCGCGGCGGGTCGCGCGGTCCTGCCGGCGAACAAGCGACACCTGGAGCTGGAGCCGATGCTCATCGGCCGGAAGTTCTTGTGCAAGGTGAACGCGAACATCGGCAACTCCGCCGTCACCAGCTCCATCGAAGAAGAGGTGGAGAAGCTCCAGTGGTCCCTGCGCTGGGGGGCGGACACGGTCATGGACCTGTCCACCGGCAGCGACATCCACGAGACCCGGGAGTGGATCCTGCGCAATTCGCCGGTGCCCATCGGCACCGTGCCGATCTACCAGGCCCTGGAGCGGGTCAACGGCCAGCCGGAGAAGCTCGACATCGAGCTCTTCCTCGACGTGCTGCGGGAGCAGGCCGAGCAGGGGGTGGACTACTTCACCATCCACGCCGGCGTGCTGCTCCGCTACGTGCCGATGACCGCCAGCCGCATCACCGGCATCGTGAGCCGAGGTGGCTCGATCATGGCCAAGTGGTGCCTGCACCACCACGAGGAGAACTTCCTCTACACGCACTTCGAGCGCATCTGCGAGCTCATGAAGGAGTACGACGTCACCTTCTCCCTGGGCGACGGCCTGCGCCCCGGCTGCCTCGCGGATGCCAACGACGAGGCCCAGTTCGCCGAGCTGCGCACCCTGGCCGAGCTGACGAAGATCGCCTGGGAGCACGACGTCCAGGTGATGATCGAGGGCCCGGGACACGTGCCGGTCGACAAGATCGCCGAGAACATGACCGAGCAGCTCGAGCACTGCTGCGAGGCGCCCTTCTACACCCTGGGCCCGCTCGTCATCGACATCAGCCCCGGGTACGACCACATGGCCTCGGCCATCGGTGCCGCCATCATCGGCAGCCAGGGCTGCTCGATGCTCTGCTACGTCACCCCCAAGGAGCACCTGGGCCTGCCGAACAAGGAAGACGTCAAGCAGGGGCTCATCGCCTACAAGATCGCGGCCCACGCGGCCGACGTGGCGAAGCACCACCCCGGCGCCCAGGACCGCGACGACGCCCTGAGCCGGGCCCGCTTCGAGTTCCGCTGGGAGGACCAATTCAACCTGGCGCTGGATCCCGGCATCGCACGCGAGTACCACGACGAGACCCTGCCAGCCCAGGCCGCCAAGTCCGCCCACTTCTGCTCGATGTGCGGCCCGCGCTTCTGCTCGATGAAGATCACCCAGGAGGTGCGGGACTACGCCGCGCAGCAGGCGGAGATCGCCGCGGGGATGGCGGAGAAGTCCGCGGAATTCAAGGAGGGCGGCGGAGAGCTGTACGCGCCGGGGAAGTAGCCCCGGTCAGGGACAGGACACCCGCCGCACCGGGTCGAGGCCGCGGGTCTCGCCCCGGCAGTCCAGCCGACCGCCCAGGCCGGCGGCGAGAACCCGCTCGCCGTCGGTGGCCAGCTCCAGGCGCTCGCCGACCGCCAGGGTGCCGCCGCCGGCCAGCACGGTGACCGGAGGGGCGCCGTGCTCTCGAAGCACGACCAGGGAGCCGCTGGTCCAGGTCACCAAGACCTGGCGCTCCGTGCCGCCGAGCTGGCCCTGCCCCATGCCGGACAGGTGGACCCCGGGCACCGGCGTGGCGGTGTCCTGTCCGGGCCAGAGCAGGGCTTGGTCCAGGGGGACCGGGGTCGGGTCGAGCTGCTCGAGGACCCGGTCCGACAGGTCTCCAGCCGCCGCGAGGTCCGGGCTGGTCGGGTCGCCCGCGGTGGCGTGGACGGTCAGCCCAGGCGCGTCGGACGGGGTCAGTCGACCACCGATCGCGAGCAGCAGGAGCGCTGTAGCGAGGGCCAGGAGCGGGCGCCAGGGCACCACCAGGGCTGGGCTCCCGCCGGTCTCTCGCCAGCGCTCCAGCCGAGCCACCGCCCGGGCTTCGGCGCCGGCTCGGGGGGCTGGCAGCAGGGCCAGGGTCGCCTGGCCAGGTTGCCCTCCCAGGTGGTGCCGGAGGCGTGGAGAGAGGAGTCTTCGGTGAGGAGACCTCCTCCGGCCACCGCCGCGTTCCGGGTGAACGTGCAGTCCTCCAGGATCACCAGCGTGGCGCCCACCGCGGCCAGGCCCCCGCCCATGTAGGCGCTGCCGCCGCGGAGGGTCACGGCGGTCAGGGTCCAGGTGCCAGCCTGGGGGACCTGCACCAGGCCGCCCCACTGATCGCTACGGCCGTCTGCGAGGGTCAGGTCCCGTAGGGTGGCGTCGCTGCTGGCACCGTTCACCACCTGCACGGTCTCGCTGCCGGAGAGCACCACCGCGTCGGCCCCGCCGATGCCCTGGACCGTCACTTCGGCGTCGACCTGGAGCGGCACCGTCCAGGTCCCGGGGCAGATCGACAGGGTGCCGGGCTCGTCGAGGACCTGGCGATCGGCCTGGGTCAGCGTCGCCCAGGTCTCGCCCAGCGCGGTCGTGGCCCCCTCGGCGTCGGTCCAGGTGACCCGCCCGGCGTCGTCTTCCCAGACCTGGTCACAGTCGGTCCAGCGGCCGTCGCAGAGCTCGGGGGCGCCGGGGAAGGCGTCGTCTGCGGCATCGTCGCAGTCCGAGCCGTCGGCGATCGCGCCGTCCGGGGCCTCGCAGGCCCAGGACTCGCTGGCCGGGTCGCCGAAGCCGTCGCCGTCGGCGTCGGTGTACCAGGGGGTCTCGGTGCAGGCTGTGGTCGCCGGGGTGCCGGTGTCTTCGGGGGGCTCGGTCGGCGAGTCCATCTGCGAGGTGTTGTCGCCACAGGCCGCCAGCAGCAGCATCCAGGTCATCTTCGCCTCCACGGTCCTCCACCCGAGGACCTGGGACATCAGTGCAGGGGGGTGCCCGGCTCGATCACTCTTTCGCTGACACAACGCGACGATCCCGCTCCCCGCCCCGCATTAGGCTTCCTCCACACCCGAGGGAGCCGATGTCCGACGCCTCCACCCAGGGCCGCGCCGATCTCGCCGCCTGGGTCGCCGATCAGCCCCGCGACTTCTACACCTCGGCGAAGCTCCTGGGCCTGCTGCAGGCCCGGGACTGGTCGGCCGACGAGCAGGCTCGCCACCAGCCCGCCCAGCGGCGCTACGGCCAGGTGGTCGCCACCGAGCTCGACGCCGTCGCGGCGGAGAACAACCAGCCGGCGAACCTGCCGCGGACCTCGGGCTGGGACGCCATCGGCCGCGCGGCCCACCCGGTCCAGCACCACCCCACCTGGTGGCAGGCCGGCCGGCTCATCTACGGCTCCGGGGTCATGGCCGCCTACGGCGACGACCCGGCCAGCCACCGGCACATCCTCAGCCTCTTCTACCTGTCGAGCCACGTGGGCGAGGGCGGGCACAACTGCCCGCTGGCCTGCACCGCCGGCGCCATCCGTGCGCTGCAGGCCCTGGGCACCCCGGAGCAGCAGGAGGCCTTCCTCCCCCGACTGTTGGACCCGGACTTCGACCGCAACTACACCGCGGCCCAGTTCCTGACCGAGGTCCAGGGCGGCTCCGATGTCGGCGCCAATGCCTGCACCGCGTCACCGCAGCCCGACGGCACCTGGCGCATCTCCGGCGAGAAGTGGTTCTGCTCGAACATCGACGCCGACGTGATCGTGATGAGCGCCCGACCCGACGGCCACACCGCCGGCACCCGCGGCCTGGCCATGTTCGTGGTCCCCGCGGCCCTGCCCGGTGGCACCCGCAACCACTTCCGGGTCCGCCGCCTCAAGGACAAGCTCGGCACCCGCTCCATGGCCAGCGTCGAGCTCGACTTCGACGGCGCCGTGGCCCAGGCCCTGGGCCCGGTGGAGACCGGCTTCGTGAACCTGATGTCCCTGGTGATCAACACCAGCCGGCTCTACAACGCCTTCGGCTGCGCAGGCATCGCCCAGCGGGCCTACCTGGTGGCCAGCGGCTACGCCCGCCACCGCCGGGCCTTCGGCCAGCCGATCTCCGCCTACCCCCTGGTCCAGGAGACCCTCGCCCTGTGCCTGGCCGACGCCGAGGCCTGCCTCGCGGGCAGCTGGCTGCTCGCCGGCCTGCAGGAGAAGCTCGACACCGGCACCGCGACCGACCAGGAGCGAGCCTTCTTCCGGGTGGCCCTGAACCTGAACAAGCTGCGCACCGCCCAGCTGAGCCACGAGGCCGTGTGCCGGGGCATCGAGATCCTCGGGGGCAACGGCGCCATCGAGTCCTTCTCGGTCCTGCCGCGGCTGCTGCGGGACAACGTGGTCTACGAGAACTGGGAGGGCACCCACAACACGCTGATGCTCCAGGTCCTGCGGGACTGCCAGCGGCTCGAGCTGCACCACGCCTTCTTCGGCTGGCTCGCCGACCGGCTGGGCGACGGGGAGGTCGCACCGGTCCAGGCGGCCTTCGAGGCGCTGCTGGAGACCCCTCCGGGGCTGGCCTCCCTGCGCCTGCGGCCGGTCTGCAAGCAGATGGCCACCCTGGTGCACCTGGCGGCCCTGGCCGGGGTCGATGACCCCCGCGTCCAGGCCCGGGTGACCCTCACCCGCCAGCACCACCTGGGCGGCGGGGTCGTGCACGACGAGGTGGGCCTGGCCCGGATCGCCGAGGCCTGGCAGCAGTGATCGAACCTGGGGGGGGACTGCACGCCGTCTTGTCCCTGGGCGGCTGGAGGGCCTGGATCCTCGACGGCGACGATCGGGTCCTCGCGGGGTTCGGGGCCCACGAGGAGCCGGTCGAGCGGGGTCTCGATCTGGACCAGGCCCTCGGCGATGCGGCCGAAGCGGCGCGCACCGCGCTGGCGGAGCTCGAGGTGGCGGGCCAGGCGGAGCCGCGGCCCCTGGCCCGCGATGCCGCCAGGGAGGTGATGGCCTTCACCACCGAGGGGGGACGCGCCGTGGCGATCCGTCGGGTCGAGCCCCCCGCGACCGGCTGGAGGCCCGGGAGCGGGTCGGCGTGCTGCTGGGGGCGGCGGAGGGCCTGGGAGGCGCGGCCACCGAGGACGAGGTGCTGCGCCACCTGGCCGAGGTCGCGGGCCAGGACCTGGCCGACGCCGCGGGGGTCTGGAAGCTCTCCGGGGAGCGCCTGGTCCTGCGGAGCGGCTGGGCCTTGCCGGATCGGCTTCCCCTGGAGATCGCTCCGGGTCCGGCCATGGCCTGGGAGGTGCTCAAGGCCCGGGCGCCGCTCGTCACCGGCGACGTGACCGAGGATCCACGCTTCCAGCTCCACGCCGCCGACCGGCTCATCCGCGCCTGTGGGGCCCGGGCGCTGGCGCTGTTGCCCCTGCGCACGGCGGGACGGGACCTGGGGGTGCTGTTGGTGGCCTGGCGCAAGCGCGGACTGCCGACCACCGAGCTGCTCCGGGCGCTGCGTCAGCTCGCCTCCATCGGAGCCGTGGCCCTGGACCGTGCCAGCGCCGCCGACGGGCTGGCGGCCCAGCACCGGCTGTTCGAGGCGGTGCTCGACGCCGCCAGCGACGGCGTGCTGGGCCTCGATCGGCAGCGGCGCGTGATCTTCGGGAACCTGCGGGCCCAGCAGCTGCTCGGGCGGACCGAAGACGAGCTGGCGGAGCGTGGCTGGGCCGACCTGCTGTTCGTGGAGCCGGAGCAGCGCACGGCAGCGCTGCAGTGCCTCTTCGCCGCGCCGGAGAACTCGCTGACCGATCCCTTGGACGCCTCCCTGGTCCACCCGGAGCGGCCGAGCCGCGAGCTCCAGCTGACCAGCACCCGCATCCTGGGTCCTGGGGGCGAGCCGCTCACCCTCGTCTTCCTGCGCGACGTCACCGAGCGGCGGCGGGCTCGGGCTCGGGCCATGGCCCAGCAGAACTTCACCCGCCTCGGGCGCCTGGCGGGGGGCATCGCCCACGACTTCAACAACCTCTTGGGGGCCATCCTCGGACACGCGGACCTGATCCGGAACGCGCCGGCCGCGGACACCGGCATCATCGGTCGGGCCACGACCATCGCCGAGGCGGCGGTGCGCGGTGCCCGCCTGAGCAACCGCCTGCTCGCGTTCTCCGGCACCGGCTCCATCCGACCCCAGGCCGTCGACCTGGGCATCGAGGTCGAGCGTGGCGTGCGGCTCTTCCGGTCCACCCTGCCGACCCACGTCTCGCTGCACGCGGTCATCGGCCCGGGGCTGGGGCCAGCTCTGGCCGACCCGGGGCAGCTCTACCAGGCCCTGGTGAACCTGCTCGCCAACGCCCGCGATGCGGTGGGCAACGCCGGCATCATCACCGTCGCGGTCCACCGCGCGGGCCCCCCGGCCGAGGTCTCCTGGGCATCGCCGGAGCTCTCCCGGGAGCGGGAGTTCCTGCGGGTCCGGGTGCGCGACACCGGGCCCGGCTTCACCGGCGACGCCCTGCGGCACCTCTTCGAGCCCTTCTACACCACCAAGTCCGACGGGCACGGCCTCGGCCTGAGCGCGGTCCAGGGCATCGTGGCCGCCCACGAGGGCGCTCTGAACGTGCAGAACGACGACGGCGCCATCGTGGACCTGTTCCTGCCCGCGGCGCCGATGGAGCCGGCCGCGGCCACCTCCGAAGCCGACGAGCGCATCCGCCAGCCCGTGATCTGGGCGGTCGACGACGAGGCCGTGCTGCTGGAGTTCATCGAGCTGGCCCTCGGTGCCCGAGGGTTCGACGTGGTCTGCTTCAGCGACCCGCGAGAGGCCCTGGCGACGGCTCGCACCGGCGACCGCGCCCCGGAGCTGCTGGTCCTCGACGTGATGATGCCCGGCCTCACCGGGCCTCAATTGCTGGAAGCGCTGCGTCAGCTGCCCGCCTTCGCCACCCTGCCGGTGGTCTGGTCCAGCGGCTACTCACCGGACACGGTGGACCTCGGCGAGCGGTCCGATGACGTGGCGTTCCTGCAGAAGCCGTACACCGGCCGGGAGCTCGCCGGCACCATCCAGGAGCTGTTGGGTCGGGACTGATCGACTCCGGTGAGGGCCGCTACTTCACGCCCAGCCGGCAGTCCCGGGTGTTGTCCTCGAACGGCTCCTCGTCCTGCTCGACCACCACGTTGTCCGGCACGCGCACGTAGGCCACCTGCCAGCGGTCGTAGTTCACGAGCTCCCGGGTGAAGGTGCGCTCCAGCACGCCG
>CAYFPX010000082.1:0-5312 GCA_964344945.1 uncultured Enterobacterales bacterium | reverse complement strand
AGCGCACGGTCGCCTCGGTGGGACCGCCGCCGTTGTCCTTGAAGTAGTAGACCTCGGCGAAGTACTCGCCGTCGGCCGGGTCATCGAGGTTGATGTTCTCCGGCCCGTAGCCGTACCGGTCGTCGAGATCGAGGCGGCAGTCGTCGATCTCCTCGGTGATCGCGCCCCAATTCGGGTTGGGGTTGCAGTAGCAGCAGTCGCCGGGGATCAGGTAGAAGGCGCTGGTCGGGCCGTCGAGCACGTGCAGGTCGAGGTCCGAGTTGTTCGTGTTCCACACCAGCTCGATGTGGATGAGGTCCTCGGGGATGGCCTCGATGACGTGCTTGGTGGGGGCGCTCGCGACCCCGGCGGTGTTCACCACCTGGAGCTCCGCCCAGTAGGTGCCGGCCACGTCGGGGGTGAAGCTGGCGGTCGAGGCCTCCACCGCGTTGAGCTCGGCGCGGGAGCCGTCGGGCAGCTTGGTGAGGGACCAGGCGTAGTTGATGATCTCGCCGCCGTTCGGGTCGTAGCTGTCGCGGCCGTCGAGGGTCACGAGCTCCGGCGGGTCGACCTGGGTCGGGCCGTCCACGATGGCCACCGGGTACTCGAACTCCCCGCCGCCGTTGCCCAGGATGGTCACTTCGACCACCGGCTCGTCCGGGTCGTTGGAGCCGATGGTGAAGGTGCCGTGGTCGCCGTAGGTGTGGTCCGGCGTGTAGCTGATCGCCACGTTCGCCACGGTGTCGGTGTCCAGGGTGAAGCCGCCCGGGTCGCCGGTGATGGCGAAGACCCCACCGCCGGTCTGGCTGGTGTCGGTGATGATCAGCGGGCCGTCGCCCTTGTTCGAGACCGTGAAGAACTCCACCGCCGCGCTGCCCGGGTCCACCGTGCCGAAGTCGATGGAGATCGGCTCGACCTCGATGTCCGGGGTGGGGCCGTCGCCACCCACGCCGGTGATCGGGACCTCGATCGGGCCCAGCTCCTGGTGGGTGGTCTGGAGCGTCAGCACGTCGCTGTACGCCAGGTAGTTGGGCGGGGTGAAGGTGACCTCGATGGTGGTTCGGTCGTCGACCTCGAGGGTGAAGGACTCCTCGGGCACCGAGAACACCGTGCCGTCCGCGAGCGCGATGGTGTCGATGTTGAGGGGCACCTCGCCGGTGTTGAGGACCTCGATGCCCAGGGTCTCCGTGTAGTCGACGACGACCTCGCCGAAGTCGAGGGTCTCGGGGGACACCGCCCAGTCCGGGACCAGGGCGCGGACGTTGGTCTCGGTCGGGCAGCCGATCAGCAGCGATGTGGCGAGCAGGAACATGGGCTGCCACCCTATCCGAGCCCCGCGGGGGCCGTCGACGGCCGCTCGGGGTAGAAAAGCACCATGCCTCGACTGTTTCTGCTGTTCCTCGCCTGCACCGGGTGCCGCTCCTGCGGGGCGCCGCCAGGGTCGACGGCCGACAGCGGCACCACCGACTCCGACACCCCGACCGACACCGTCGACACCGCGGAGACCGGGGAGACCGGCGACACGGGGCCGCCGCCGATGTGCCCCCAGCTCGAGGTCGAGCCGAACGATCACGACGTCGATGCCCAGGTCATCGACACCAACTGGTGGGCCTGCGGGCACTTCTACGACGAGGCTGAGAACGACTGGGACTACCTGGCCTTCGACTTCGATCCGGGCGACGGCATCTCCGACACCTGGATCGAGATCGACGTCGACGCCGCCAACCGAGCCTCGGTCGCGGATCCGGAGATGATCGTCTACGGCCCCGGAGAAGACGCCTACCTGGTCGAGGACTTCGACCGAGAGACCGACCCCTTCGTGGTCTTCCCGGTCTCGGACGCCGGTACCTGGGTGTTCGCGCCCTACGACAAGTACGCGGGCAACAGCACCGACCACGCGTGGTACGCGCGGGTGCTCCAGGGCAAGCAGCCCCTGGAGTGGGACACCGAGGAGACCGAGCCCAACGACGAGCTCGGCAGCGCCGAGATGGTCGATCTCGCCGACGGCGAGCGGGCCTACGGCGTGGTCGAGGACCGCTACGACCTCGACTGGTACACCTTCACCCCCCAGGAGGGCCAGGCGAACATCACCGCCCGCATCCTGGCCAACAACTACGGCTCCCCCCTCGACGCCCGCCTGGCGGTCTACAACAGCGCCGGCACCCTGCTCGAGCCTGCGAGCACCGGGCTCGGAGACAGCTACGACAAGGACCCGCTGGTGTCGGTCCCCCTCGACCTCGAGCGCCACCCCGTCTACTACTTCTCCGTCCGGGTCGAGACCGACGAGAGCACCCAGGTCGGCGGCAGCGCCTACTGGTACGTGCTCGAGTTCGAGGTCACCGACGAGGACCTCTCGGGCTGACATGACCCTGGCGCCCGGGCTCTTGCTGGCCCTCTCCGGCTGCACCGACGACACCATCCCCGTGGACACGGGGAGCCCCTCGACCCGCGACTCCGCCGACACGGCCACCGCGGACAGCGGCGACACCTCGGACACCGGCGACAGCGGCGGGCCCTGCACCCTCGGGGTGGCCGCGACCGAGCCGGCCGACGGCGCCTTCGGCGTCTTCTGGCGGGACTCGCTCCGGGTCTGGTTCGACGGGAGCTGGCGCGACCGCCTGAGCGCCCCGGTCTTCTCCCTGGTGGCCGACGCGGAAGGCACCGAGCTCCCCCTCGCCGCCACCTGGGACGAAGGGGAGGACACGGTCACCCTGACCCCGAGTGAGCCCCTCGCACCGGACTCCCTCTTCACCCTGGGGATCGACGCCTGCGGCGCCCTCACCGAAGCGAATTTCGCCACCAGCGCCTACGGCACCCCGGTCACCGACGGCGCCAGCTCCCTGCTCGGCCGCACCTGGGTCCTCCGGACGGAGCAGATCGAGTGGACCCAGCCGGAGTCGGGCGGCGAGCTGCTGGCCGCCTTCTTCACCGAGGTCATGCTGATCGGTGTCCAGGACGTGCGCGACGACGTGATCGACCTGCTGGTCGGTGTCGGCGGCTTCACGGACCTCGAGGGCTTCGAGCAGCTGGTGGGTCAGGGCACCTGGGACGTGCCCGAGGTCGACTTCTCCCACGGCGCCTGGTTCGAGGCCCACGGGGAGAGCATCGCCTTCTCCGCGAACGGGGTCACCGTGCCGGTCTTCGACTTCACCCTGGCGGGGACCTTCGCGTCGGACGGCACGGAGATCGCGGGCGCGAGCCTGGGCGGGCTCGTGGACACCCGCGAGCTCGACGAGGTCTTCAACCTGGACCAGCCGGACTTCGTCTGCACCACGGTGGCCTCGGAGTACGGCTTCACCTGCGAGGCGTGCCCCGACGGCGAGGAGCTCTGCGTGCGGGTCGCCGGCGAGGACATCACGCTGCTCGAGCAGCCCGGGCTGACCCTGGAGCGGAACCCCCAGGAGTAGGCCAGAGCCCCGGGTCTTCGGGATAGGGTGCGCCCATGGTCCCCACCCTGATCGCGCTCTCCCTCCTCGCCTGCGGCGATGACACCGCCACCAGCGACTCGGGCACCTCCCCGACCGCCGACTCGGGCACCACCGCCGGCGACAGCGGCGGCACCACCGACTGCGTCGAGCTGGCCTGGTACGCCGACGCCGACGACGACGGCTACGGCGAGTCGGGCAGCGAGCCCCAGTGGGCCTGCGACGACCCTGGCGACTGGTGGGTGGGCAACGACCGCGACTGCAACGACGACGACCCCTCCAGCTTCCCCGGTGCCGCCGATGCCAGCTGCGACGACGTGGACCAGGACTGCGACGGCCAGGTCGACGAAGACGCCCGCGGCGCCACCTCCCTGTGGCTGGACTTCGACGGCGACGGCTTTGGGGACCCGGACGAGGAGATCGCCTCCTGCAGTGGCGGGGAGCCCGGCTACGTCGACAACGACGAGGACTGCGACGACTCCGAGGCCACGGTCAACCCGGACAAGGCCGAGGTCTGCAACGACGGCCTGGACAACGACTGCAGCGGTGAGGCGGAGGTCTGCCGGTTGAGCGGGGACAGAGGCGTCACCGACGGCGACCTGCTGCTGGAGGGCCCGGAGCAGTACGCCTTCATCGGCGGTGCCTTCGACCCCGTCGGCGATCTCGACGCAGACGGCTACGACGACTTCGTGGTCGGCGGCCGGGGGGATCCCTTCTACTACAGCAACACCCTGGCGTACGGCGCCTTCGTGGTCTTCGGTCCGCCGGACCCGAACGTGCCCCTGCAGGATCACCTCCACATCGAGCCTGGTCGCAGCGACTTCTACGTCGGCGTCGCGTCCGCGCCGGTCGGTGACCTCGACGGCGACGGCTTCGACGACCTGGTCCTGGGCTCGCCTGGGCAGCTCTGGTACGAAGGCGAGGTCGGGGCCGTGTTCTTCCACAGCGGCTCGCCGGTGCCCGGCACGTCCATCGACAGCTGCTGCGCGGCCCTCATCGGGGATGGACTCGACTGGGGCTCGACCGGCATGCGCCTCGACGGCGGCAGTGACTTCAGCGGCGACGGCCTGCCCGATGTGGCGGTGGGTGCGCCGATGCACGACCCCCGGATGACGTACACCAACGACGGCCTGGTCGTGCTGGTGAGCGGCCTGGTCACCACCGACCGGGCCCTCGACTCCGGCAAGGACACGATCTTGCGGCCGGTCGAGGGCAGCAACGGCTGGTTCGGCCAGGCGATCGCCGACCTCGGGGACACCGACGGCGACGGCATGGCCGACCTGCTGGTGGGCGCCGGGTTCGACTACAGCAACAACGGCCGCGGCCAGGTCTACCTCTTCCACGGACCCATCGAGGGCGAGCGCTCCGCCGAGGACGCCGACGCGATCTTCGAGGGGCCCTACGAGTGGCAGCAGCTGGGGCAGTCGGTCGCCGCGGCGGGAGACGCCAACGGCGATGGCTACCGGGACATGCTCCTGGGCGGCTACGGCGCCGTCAGCAGCACCAACTACTACGAGGGCTCGGTCCTGGTGGTGCACGGGCCGGTGGACGCCGCCAACCCCTTCTCGACCAAGTCCGCGACCATCCGCGGCACCGAGCAGTATGGCTACCTCGGCTGGGACGTCGACGGTGACTTCGACGCCGACGGCGACGGCAGCCCCGACCTCCTGATCGGCGCGATCTACCTGGACCAACCGGGCAGCACCGTGCCCGACGCCGGCGGTGGCCTGCTGTTCCACGGTCCGCTCTCCGGCAGCTACTCCGAGGCCGACGCCGATCTGGGGGTCTGGGGCACCTCGGACTGGGCGACCGCCGGCCTGCGCGTGGCCGGTCTCGGAGACATCGACGGCGACGGCCTCGACGACATCGGCGTCGGCTCGCCGGCGAACAACGCCTCCTCGGGCAGCG
>CAYFPX010000081.1:21814-30049 GCA_964344945.1 uncultured Enterobacterales bacterium | reverse complement strand
CGGACACCGACACGGACACGGACACCGACACGGACACCGACACGGACACCGACACGGACGCCGACGTCACCGCGCTGTCGGTGACGGCCGACGTCACGGAGCTCACGACCAAGGACGTCGTCACCCTCACCGCCACCGCCACCCACGGCGACGGCTCCGAGAGCGACGTCTCCCGCGACGCCACCTGGTCCAGCTCGGACGAGGCGGTCGTCAAGTTCTACGAGGCGGCCACCGGCCAGCCCCTGTGGGACGGCTCGGCGACCCTGACCGGGGAGTACGAGGGCTACAGCGGCACGGTCGACGTCACCGTCACCATGGCCGCGGCCGGCGCTGGTGACCTGGTCCTGAACGAGCTGTTGATCGACGGCACCATCGACGGCGACCCGAACGAAGACGGCACCCTCGACGCCGTCGAGGACGAGTTCGTCGAGGTCGCCAACGCGGCCGACGCCACGGTCGACCTGAGCGGTGTCACCATCCAGGAGCTCGGCACCCCCGGCCTGCCCCGGCACACCTTCGCCGACGGCACGGCCCTGCGGGCTGGCGAGGCGATCGTGGTCTTCGGAGGCGGCGCGGTCGACGCCCTGACCGACCTGGGCCACGCCAACGTCAGCTTCGTGGTCGCCGCCAACGACGACTCCGCCCTGGAGTACGGCCTGGCCCTCACCAACGACGGCGACCACGTCTGGCTCTACGCCGCCGACGCCAGCACCGTGATCGACGACATCGCCTACGGCGACAGCGACTTCACCGGCACGATCGACTCCATCCAGGACGCCAGCCTGGTGCTGGAGCCCGACGTCTGGGGCACCGACTACACCCACCACGGCTACGCCACCGACTCGGCCGGTGACATCAGCCCTGGCACCTACATCGACGGCTCGGAATTCCCCGGCCCCGACGGCCGCTACGGCGCCGCGAAGTAGCCCATCGCCACCGCGGACCACGACTGGTGCGCCAGCGCCCTGGTCGCCTTCCTCACCCGGCCCTTCGCGCTGGGGAGGGACGGCGGCCCCGGGGGCTGGTGGGTGCTGGACCAGCCGGCGCTGAGGCTCGGCGACCAGACCGGCACGGTCGACCTGGCGGCGTGGACCAAGACGCGCCACCCGCGCTTTCCCTCGGAACGGCCGATTCGCATGGCCCCCGACTGGGTGTGCGAGGTGGTGGACTGGGACACCGCGGCCCACGACCGCGGCGCCAAGGCCGACAGCCTGCTCGCCCTGGGCGTGCACCACTACTGGTTGCTCGAGCCCCGCTCCCGCCTGCTGGAAGCCTGGCAGGCCAGCGACGGTCGCTGGGTCCGCCAGGGCGCCTGGACCCCGGGCCAGACCGCGACCATCGCCCCCTTCCACGCTGTGGCCCTCGAGGTCGCAGCGCTCTTCCCCCCGAGCCTCGGCGACTGATGCGCGTCCCTCCTGGCAAGCTCGTGCGCTGCCCCCGCTGCCGCCAGGTGCTGGCTCCGGGCGCGGACCACTCCGCCTTCCCTTTCTGCACCGAGCGCTGCCGGCTGATCGACCTGGGCGCCTGGATGGACGAGGCCCACGTGCTCGGCGACGGGCCACCCGCGCCGGAACCGGTCCCCAGGCCCACCGGCGAGGCTTGAAGCGGGGACCCTCGGCGCGTAGGATTGCGCCCTTCCCCCACGCCGCAGGCACGTGATGCGATCGGGCAACCTGGCCGACACCTCGGCCCTCGAGCTCTTCTGCCAGCTCACCAAGGACGCCGAGACCGGCGTGCTCGACATCCTCGATGGCAAGAAGAAGCGCAGCTTCTACCTGGACTCCGGGGATCTGCACTTCACGCGCAGCAACCTGAAGTCCGAGAGCGCCCAGGCGCTCAAGGCCAAGCACCCGAGCCTGGACAACCGCCGCCTGGCCACGCTCCAAGCCAACCTGCGAGTGATGAACGCCATCGGCCTGAGCGAGGGTGAGTGGCGCTTCGCCCAGGGCGAGGAGCCGCCCAAGGTGCTGCCCCTGAGCCTGCTGGGCGCGCTGTGGACCGCCCTGCTCGAGCGGGTCGACGACAGCGACCTCCTGGAGACCCTGGGCCCGCACCTGGCCTCGTTCCCCGAGGTGGACTTCGCCGGTCCCTACGAGATCACGGACCTTCCCATCGGCCCCGATCTCGGCCAGATGCTCCACGACCTCGACGGGCGCCGCACCCTCGAGGAGATCCTCGACTTCGCGCCCGGCGAGGACGGCCACGCCATCCGTGCGGTCTTCCTGTCCCACGGCGTGGGCCTGACCAAGCTGGTGGGCAAGGGCGTGACCACCGAGGTGACGATCACCAACGAGCAGCCGGTGGTCGAGGAGTCAGAGATGGTGACCATCACCTTCGACGACGAGCGGACCGACCTCGACTACACCGAGGACCCGGCGGTGGACGGCCTGGTGACCGACCGGGCCCCGGCCGTCGGAGGGATCAGCAACCTGATCGCCGATGCCCTGGGCGACCGCAGCGCCGCGAAGGACCCCCAGATCCGTCGCCTGGAGCACGAGCTGCGCCGGGTCACCGACGCCGAGAACTTCTTCGAGATCATCGGCATCGAGTGGGACGCCACCGACGAGGAGTACCGCCGGGCCTACTTCGAGCTCGCCCGCCGCTACCACCCCGACGCCTGGCCCGATGCCACCGACGAACAGCTCCAGATGGTCGAGGCGATCATCGCCAAGGTGAACGAGGCCTGGGAGACCCTGGGTGGCGCAGAGGGCCGCGAGGCCTATGTCAACAGCGTCATCCACGGCATCAAGACCGAAGACGAGCTCGCGATGGAGAAGGTCTCGGCCATCTTCGCCGCCGAGGAGCGCTTCAAGATCGGCCAGCGGGCGCTCAACGCAGGCAAATTCGCAGAGGCCCACCAGATCTTCCAGGACATCGTCGACTCCGTGCCCGAGGAGCACGAATTCCGGGCGCACCTCGGCTACACCCAGTTCCGCCTGAACTGGGGCAAGGACGACGAGCTCGCCGAAGAGGGCCGCGAGCTGATCAAGGGCGGGGTCGAGTCGGTCGCCAAGATGGACGGTGGCTGGGTCCTGCTCGGGCGCACCTACGCTCTGGAGGGCAAGCACGACGTCGCCCGCAAGTGCTTCATCAAGGCGCTCAAGCAGAACCCCAGCAACCCCGACGCCCGGCTGGAGATGAAGCGCATCGAGCGGGCCAAGGAAGAGGCGGAGAAGAAGTCCAAGGGCCTCTTCGGGGGCTTGTTCGGCAAGAAGAAGAAGGCGAAGAAGAAGTGAGCGTCGCTGGGTGAGCGAGCTCTTCGCCAACACGGTCCTCTACCACCTGGGGCCCATCACCGAGCTGCTCCAGGACCCCGAGGTCACCGAGGTCATGATCAACGGCCCCGGCGAGGTCTACGCCGAGCGGGCCGGGTTCGTGGAGTTCCAGGACGAGCTCTGGTTCGAAGACGAGGACGCCTTGATGGCGGCCTGCGTGAACATCGCCCAGTTCAGCGGCAAGATCCTCGACGCGCGCAATCCGCAGATGGACGCCCGCCTCCCCGACGGCTCCCGGGTCCACGTGGTCATCCCCCCCATCGCCACGGTCATCACCGTCGCCATCCGCAAGTTCGCCCGCCGAGAGCTCGCCATGGACGACCTGATCCGGTACGGCACGCTCACCGACAGCGCCGCCAACCTGTTGCGGGTCGCCGTGCAGATGAAGCGCAACCTGGTGGTCAGCGGTGGCACCGGGAGCGGCAAGACCACGCTGCTCAACGTGCTGGCGCACTTCTTCGACGACCACGAGCGCATCGTGGTGCTCGAGGACACCCGCGAGCTCAAGCTGCCCAAGCCGCACCTGGTCCAGCTCGAGGCCCGAGCGCCGGACGAATTCGACCGGGGCGAGGTCACGATCCGGGACCTGCTGCACTCGGCCCTGCGGCTGCGGCCCGACCGCATCCTGGTCGGCGAGGTCCGCGGCGGCGAGGCCCTGGACCTGCTCAACGCGCTCAACAGTGGCCACGGCGGCACCATGAGCACGCTGCACGCCAACACCCCCCTGGGCGCGCTGGCGAAGCTGGAGACCCTGGTGCTCTTCGCTGGCGAGGACCTGCCGGCCCGGGCGGTGCGCAGCCAGATCTGCAACGCCGTCGACATGGTGGTCCAGGTCAACCGCTTCAAGGACGGCTCCCGCAGGGTCAGCCAGGTCGCCGAGCTGCTGCCGAGCCTCGACGAGCATGGCCACTACGAGATGAACGTGCTCTACCGCTTCCAGGTCCACCGGACCGAGCTGGTCAACAAGGTCCAGCGCATCGTGGGGGAGCTGGAGCCCACCGGGCACCTGCCCAGCTTCTTCGATGAGGCGTCGGCCCGGGGGTATCCGCTGTACGAGGTGGACTTCGAGGTGGCGGACGACGAGCAGACCGCCCGGCACTGACCGGGTGTCTTCGACCTCGACGGCGCCTCCGGCCGGGCCCAGGACTGCAGCGACACCAGCTGGCACCTGGTGCGCCGAGGCGCCTCCTTGACCGGATCACCTGGGTTGACCCGGTCAATCAGGGGACCGACATCGGGATCGACACCGCGACCCCAGACCCGACCTCGCCGATCAGCGCGGCCGGGGCGATCGGCGAGCCGGGCGCGTACGTGCCCGCCACGTTGTCGTGCAGGCTCAGCTCGGGGTCGCCCATGCCGTCGGTGTGCACCATGGTGACCACCTCGGAGCAGCCGTCCCCGTCGAAGTCGAGCGCACCCAGGGTCCCGTAGCCGTCGTCGTCGGAGCCGGACTCGCTCATCGGCCTGGCGTCCAGGGCCTCCAGGGCCCGGGTGTAGAGCCCGCCGTCGTTCTCCAGCCACCAGACCTGGCCCGGGTCCCCGTCGTCATCCAGCCCGGCGACCACGTCCGCGTCTCCGTCGCAGTCCACGTCGGCGAGGTCCAGGCCGTTGACCGGTCCGGGCACCGACGGCACCGGGATCGGCCCGGCGAAGGTGCCGTCTCCCAGGCCGCGGAAGAGCGACCCGGTGGACGTGTCGTTGCCACTGCTCGCGTAGGCGAACGCGGCCAGGTCGGGCACGCCGTCCCCGTCCAGATCCCCGGCTCGCCGAACCACGCGGGTCCGGTAGCCCAGGTGGACCGCCGCCGCGTCCCAGGTGCCCTCGGTGTGGGTGAAGGTGCCGTCGCCGTGGCCCAGGGAGGACCAACCGTCTCCACCGGCCGCCGGCCAACCGAACAGGTCCAGGTCCCCGTCCCCGTCCAGGTCGCCGGCCCCGATGACGTTGTAGGGCAGCCCACCCACGACCTCGCGCTCGGTGAAGGTGCCGTCGCCCTGGCCGGACAGCAGCCGGTAGGTGCCCGAGTCCGTGCCCCGGGCCAGGATGTCGTAGACTCCGTCCCCGTCGAAGTCGCCGACCACGGGGCCGGACCAGGTCTCGCCGTGGTCATCCCCGACGGCCGTAGGACCCGCGAAGGTGCCGTCGCCGTTGGACACGTACACGTCGTACCGGTTCGGCTCGTCGGTCGAGCGGATGACCACGAGCCGGTCCCCCTCGGGGGGCGACCGATCCGGGGGCGCGGTGTCGAGACTGCCCGTGTCCGGGCTGGCGGTCTCCGTGAGGTCTACCCGGCCGGTGTCCTCGAAGGCCGAGTCCTGGGGCTCCTCGGTGGGCCCGGTGTCGACCGTCCCGGTCGGCTCCGTGGTGCCGCCCGTGGGCGGCTCGGTCTGCTCGCTCACGGCGTAGTCGAGGCAGGCGATCAGACACAGGATCAGGGACATGGACACCTCCGGGGCTCGGGGCCGTGCGCGGGGGAAGTGCATCGACCGTGCCACCGTTTCGGCGCCCGACGATACCGGTTCGACGGCGCTCGACAGGTCCTGGGCGGACACCCGGCGTCCCCCAGCGACGGTCGGCCCCACCGGGGCGAGGGTTAGACCAGGGGCATGCTCACCCTCTGGCTCCTGGGACTGGCCTGTGGCACCGACGAGGTGCCCGGCACCGAGGTGACCTACACCGAGGAGCGCGAGTCCTGCGCCGACTTCACCCCCACCCGCCAGGTGCTCTGGGGCGACTTCCACGTGCACGGCGCCTACAGCTTCGACGCCCGGAACTACGAGACCACCGTGTCCCCGGAGCAGGCCCTGGCCTTCGCCGCCGGAGACCCGGTGCTCATCGCCCCCAGCGGCGACGACGGTCTCGGCACGCGCGAGGTCCAGCTGGACCGGCCCCTGGACTTCGTCTCGATCACCGAGCACGGCGACTTTCTGGGCGAGGTCGCCCACTGCACCACCCCGGGCAGCCCCGGGTACGACGACGAGGTCTGCGCCGCCTACCACGGCGACGCCGACAACAACGCCTTCGACTTCGGCGTGATGCTCGCCGACCCCACCCCGGCCCGGGACACCACCCTGTGCGGCGAGGACGGCACCGGCTGCGAGGCCGCCGCCGCCGAGCGCTGGCAGGCGATGCAAGGGGCGACCGAAGCCGCGAACGACCGCAGCGAGGCCTGCGGCTTCACCGCCTTCCACGGCTACGAGTACACCAACACCTACGGCGTCTCCAACCTGCACCGGAACGTGATCTTCCGGAACGCCGAGGTGCCGGCGCTGCCGGTCACCACCTTCGAGGCTCCGACCCCGGTGGCTCTCTGGCGAGCGCTCGACGCTGAGTGCACCCCGGACAGCGTGGGCTGCGACGCGCTGGTGCTGCCCCACAACAGCAACCTGAGCAACGGGCAGCTGTTCCACCCGAGCGGCTACGGGGCCTTCGACAGCGGCGACCGCGCGGAGACCTGGGCCCTGAGGGCCCGGCTGGAGCCGGTGGTCGAGCTCTTCCAGCACAAGGGCGACTCCGAGTGCCGCAACGGCTTCGGCGACGACGACCCGGCCTGCGACTTCGAGAAGCTGCGGGACGCGACCACCGAGCTGTGCCTGGACGACGAGCTGGGTGCGGGCGGGATGCGGCTCTGGGGCTGCCTGCACGAGCTGGACTTCGTGCGAGCGGTGCTCAAGGAGGGCCTGCGGCTCGGTCAGGAAGAGGGGTTCAACCCCTACCGGCTGGGCGTCATCGGCTCGACCGACACCCACAACGGCACCCCGGGCCTGGTGCGGCCCGTCGACTACCCGGGCCACGTGGGCACGGTCGACGACACCACCGAGGAGCGCTTGGGCGAGGGCAACATCACCCACGACACCCTCATCAACAGCACCGGTGGCCTGGCGGCGGCCTGGTCGGTGGAGAACAGCCGGGACGCGCTCTGGGAGGCCTTCCAGCGCCGGGAGACCTATGCTACCAGCGGGCCGCGCATCGCCCTCCGCTTCTTCGGCGGCTGGGACTTCGACGACACCACCTGCGCGGCCGAAGACCGGATCGAGACCGGGTACACCGACGGCGTGCCCATGGGCGGTGTCCTGGCCGAGCCCGGCCTGTTCGACAGCGCTCCCCGCTTCCTGGTCGAGGCCTGGGCCGACGCCGGCACCGAGCTGGAGCCCGGCACGGGCCTGGCGAGCCTGCAGATCGTCAAGGGCTGGGTGACCGCCGGCGGTTCGCTGCGGGAGCAGGTCTTCACCGTGGCCGAAGGCGCCGCCGGGAGCGTCGACACGGACACCTGCGAGACCACCGGGGGCTCGGACCAGCTGTGCACGGTCTGGGAGGACCCGGACTTCGACCCCGACGTGGCGGCCTTCTACTACGCCCGGGTGCTCCAGGTGGAAACCTGCCGCTGGTCCCAGCGGGAGTGCAACACCTACGCGGTCGACGACCGCCCCGAGACCTGCGACGACGGCACGGTGGCGACCACCGTGCAGGACCGGGCATGGTCGTCGCCGATCTGGACGGAGTGAGCCGATGGTGCTCTGGACGCTGCTGGCCTGCCCCTACATCTCCGTGGACGACCACGTCGACCGGCGAGAGGACTCCGGGCTGACCGCGTCGGACGCGGACACGGACGCGGACGCAGACAGCGATGCGGATGCAGATGCCGACACGGACACGGACACGGACACCGACGCGGACACCGACACCGACCCGGGCCCTGCGTCGCAGTGGCAGCAGGTCGTGGTCGGCAACGCGTTCTCCTGCGGCCTGACCACCGCCGGCGAGGCGAAGTGCTGGGGCCTGGACACGTCGGGCTCGACCTCACCGCCCGAGGCGCTCTTCACCCAGCTCAGCGCAGCCGACGACTTCGCCTGCGGCGTCACCGAGGGCGAGGACATCCTCTGCTGGGGCCAGATGGCCGAGGGCGAGGACGACGTGCCCGACGACCGCTGGCGGGCCGTGTCCACCGGCTACCGCCACGTCT
>CAYFPX010000081.1:15374-21804 GCA_964344945.1 uncultured Enterobacterales bacterium | reverse complement strand
GGCATCAGCGGCAGCGACTTCGGCGTGTACTGCTGGGGCACCTCGACCAACGGCGCGACCGCCGACCGCACCTCGGCCATGGCGTGGGTCACCTCGGGCAACGATCACAACTGCGCCGAGAAGCAGTCCGATGGCCGCATCACCTGCTGGGGGTCCAGCGTCTACGGCCAGGGCTGGAACACCGAGGTCAGCTTCTTCTCCCAGATGGACGCCGGCGAGAACCAGACCTGCGGCATCGAGGAGGAGACCGGGATCATCAGCTGCATGGGCTGGGAGACCCCGGGGGTGGTCGGTGGCGAGCCCGAGGGCGCCTTCTCCGCCGTGAAGGTCGGCTTCGAGGCGGCCTGCGCCCTCGACGGGGCCGGTGAGCTCACCTGCTGGGGCCGGGACGCCTACGGCGAGACCGCGCCCCCGGCGGGGCCCTTCACCCAGTTCGACATCGGCTGGTGGCACGCCTGCGGGGTCAAGACCGACGAGAGCGTGGTGTGCTGGGGCGACGACTTCGAGGGGCAGTCCACACCGCCCAGGTAGGGGTCAGCCGCCCCGGTGGTACCGGGCTTCGACCTGGTCGTAGAAGTCGATGATCTGCCGCACGTAGGTGCGCTTCTCGGCGTAGGTGCCGTGGAAGAAGCTGCGCTTGAAGCCGTAGATGATGCAGCTCCGGACCTCCTTCGGGCTGAGGTCGAAGGTCCTCACGGCCAGGTCGTACTCGCCGGTCACGGTGGTGTGGGAGACGAGGCGGTTGTCGGTGCACAGCGTCGCCGAGAGCCGGGCGTCGAGCATCTTGCGGAAGATGTGGTTCTGGGGCGCGCCGATCTCGGGGTTGGTCTGCAGGTTCGAGGTGATGCAGACCTCGATCGTGATGCGACGATCGGCGATGTACTGGGCCAGGGCCTTCACGTAGGCCTCGGGGTCCCGGATGCTCGGGTCCTCGATCCGATCGGCGTCGAACAGGTAGTAGCCGTGTCCGATGCGGTCGGCGTGCAGCTCGGTGATCGCCTGGAAGATCGACTCCGGGCCGTAGGCCTCGCCGGCGTGCACGGTCTTCTTGAGGAAGTGCGCGTGGGCGTACTGGAAGGCCTCCCAGTGGGCGCGAGCGGGGAAGCCCTCCTCCTGGCCGGCCAGGTCGAAGCCGACCACGGGGATGCCGAGCTCGTCGCGGCAGCGCACCGCGCCCCGGGCGAGCTCCAGCGACGCCGTGGTGAACCGGGCCTTCTCGGGCATCGACTGGAACAGGCCCCCGAGCTGCGCGTACCAGGGCGAGAAGCCGTCGGTGAACATGCGCATGGCGCACACGATGATCCCGTAGCGGAAGGGCGGCTCGCGGCTCGCGGCGACCTGGGCTTCGTGTTCCTGGCGTGCGCGAGCGAGGCCCCGGTCGACCGCGCCGAGCACGTCCTCGATGCTCATGCCGCCGCCCATGTGGAGCTGGGGCGCGAAGCGCACCTCGATGTAGCGCACCCCTTCGTCGATGTTGTCCCAGGCCAGCTCGTAGGCCACGCGCTCCAGGGACTCGGGGTCCTGGAGCACCGCGCAGGTGTACTGGAAGCCGTGCAGGTACTCGACCAGCGAGGCGTAGCGCTCCTTGAACACCAGCCCGGTCAGGCCGGCCTCGGTCTCGCTCGGGAGGGCCACACCTTGTGTGCGCGCCAGGTCGATCAGGGTGGCCAGACGCAGCGAGCCGTCGAGGTGGACGTGCAGGTCTGTCTTGGGCAGCGCTCTCAGCAGCTCGGTCGGTAGGGTCACGCCGACGGCCTATCCATCCTTGCAAGCGCGGACCAGAGTTGGTAGGCAGTGCCCCAACGGAGGTCATCCCAGAGATGGAATTGCCCAACGCGGTCCGCGAGAAGCTCGTCATGAGCATCGACGAGTACCTGGAGACGGTGAACGAGGATCCGGATGCCGGCTCGCTCGCGGAGTACGTCATCTCCACGATCACGAACCACGCCGAAGAGGCGGGGGTCGAGGACGCGGAGGACCTCATCATGAACATCGAGGAAGAGGCCGCCCTCGATGAGAGTCTGTTGGACACGCTCGAGTACGAGTTCTCCAACAACGACGAGATCGGCCTCACCGGCGAGGAGATCGTCTCGTTGATCGAGAAGGTCTGTGGGATCGACTGGGAAGACGGTGAAGAGGACGAGTACGACGACGACGAGGACCCCTTCGACGACATCTAGTGGGTCGAGTCTGAGATTCGGTGACGAATTCGTCGCCGAATCTCGGACTCGACCCACTAGTCGGCGGACCAGTCCCGGGTGTCGATGACCCTCCTCTTCTTCGCGGCCGCGCTGGCGGGCACCGGCGATCCGGTCCTCGACGTGGCCACCGCCGAGCTCGAGCGCGCCGTCGCGGCCCTCGCCGACCAGAGCGAGCCGCCCTACTTCCTGGGCTACGAGCTCGTAGACCGGCACACGGTCCGCGTTCAGGCCACCCACGGAGCGCTGGGAGCGAGCTCGGACCGCCGCGTGCGCACGGCCGACGTCGACGTGCGGGTGGGCACCCTGGCGCTCGACAACACCCACAAGATCCGTGACGGCGGCTGGTTCGCCGACGTGGACCATGCCCGGGTCCTGCTGCCGCTGGACGGCGATCCCCGGGCCACCTCCCTGGCGCTGTGGCGGGAGACCGACCAGTCCTGGCAGTCCGCCGTGCGCCGGCTGGAGCAGGTGCGCGGCAACGAGGCCGTCAAGGTCGCCCGCGAGGACGCCTCCGCGGACTGGTCCCTGGTCGAGCCCGAGATCGACCTGCAGCCGGTCCAGGACGTCGCGCTGGACCGGGAGGCCTGGGCCGCGGTCCTGAAGCGGGTGAGCGCGGTGATGCTGGAGCAGGCCCACGTGCTGGACAGCAGCGCCGAGGTCTCGGCGGTCGCGGAGACCTTCCGCATGACCACGAGCGAGGGCACGCTCTTGCGGTGGAGCCGTGTGAGCTACCGGGTCTCGCTGTGGGGGCGCACCGTGGCGCCCGATGGCATGGAGCTGTCGGTCGACGACTACGTCGTGGCAGCGTCGGCCGACGGGCTGCCGGGCGAGGCGGAGCTGGTCGCGCGCATGGAGGCCGTGGCTCTGCGCCTGCTGCAGCTGCGAGAGGCGCCGCTGATGGAGCCCTACTCGGGCCCGGCGATCCTCGAGGGGCGTGCCGCCGGGGTCTTCTTCCACGAGGTGCTGGGTCACCGGGTCGAGGGCCACCGCCAGAAGGACGAGGACGAGGGGCAGACCTTCACGGACATGGTGGGCCAGGCCGTCCTGCCGGAGTTCCTCTCGGTGGTGGACGACCCGACACTCTCCGAGCTCGCAGGCGAGGACCTCGCCGGCTTCTACCCCTACGACGACGAGGGCGTGCCTGCCCAGCGGGTCGACCTGGTGCGAGACGGCGTGCTCGCGGGCTTCCTCATGAGCCGAGCGCCCATCCAGGACTTCGGCCGCTCCAACGGCCACGGTCGTCGGGCGCCGGGGAACACCGTCGTGGCTCGCCAGGGCAACCTGGTGGTCCGGGCCTCGGAGACCGTGTCGACGGACGCGCTCCGGGCGGCCCTGTTGGCCGAGGTCGAGGCCCAGGGCAAGCCCTACGGGCTGCTGGTCGAGGACATCACCGGTGGCTTCACCCTGACCGGTCGGGTGGTCCCGAACAGCTTCAACGTGCGCCCGGTGGCGATGTGGCGGGTCTACCCGGATGGTCGGCCCGACGAGCTCGTGCGCGGTGGCGATCTCATCGGCACGCCGCTCACCACCTTCTCCCGGGTGCAGCTGGCCGGGGGCGGGATCGGGGTCTTCAACGGGGTCTGTGGGGCGGAGTCCGGCTGGGTGCCGGTCTCGGCCTCCTCGCCGTCCTTGCTGGTGACGGAGCTCGAGGTGCAGCGCAAGGAGAAGCAGCACGATCGCCCGCCGCTGCTGCCGCCACCCGGGCACGAGGCGGCGCCATGATCGCCCTGGCCTGGATCGGCGTGGCCCTGGCGGGTGGGGCGGAAGGGGTCGATCCCTTGCGGCGGGCGCTGCATGTCGAGCTCGACCGCTCGCTCAGCTCCCTGGCCCTACCCGACGAGCCGCCGCCGTACTGGATCGCCTACGACGTCGTCCAGGGCCGGGTCGCCACGACCTACGCCGAGTCCGGGGCGGTCCTGACCGACGACGAGGTGCCTCATCGCCAGCTGCGTGTCGAGGTCCGCTGCGGCGACGCCGACTTCGACTCCGGCAATTTCGACGCCCTGGGGGAGCCCAATGGCGTGGTGGTCGGCGGTCTGCCGCTCGAGGACGAGGTCCTGGCGCTGCGGCGGGAGATCTGGCTGCACACGGATCGGGCCTACAAGGACGCTGTGGAGCAATTCTCTCGCAAGAAGGCGGAGCTCGGGCCCGAGGCGCTGCCGGGCCCGGCCCAGGCGCCCATGTCGCCTGTGCGGGGGGGTGCCGTCGAGCCGCGTCCGCTGGACGGCGAGCGCATCCGCTCCCTGGTGACCCACCTGTCGGAGCTCCTGGCCGCCGAGCCCCTCTTCGAGGAGGTGGTGGCCGCGGGTCGGGACTGGCAGGGCACCCGGGTCACCGTGACCTCGGAGGGCACCTCCTTCGAGCGTCCGACCGGGCACGCAGTCCTGCGGATCGAGGCGGTGCTCAAGACAGCGGACGGCAGTCGGGTGAGGGATGGCCGCTGGTGGGTGGCCCGCACCGCCGCGGAGTTGCCGCCGTTGTCCGAGCTGGAGCACGAGGTCCGGGATCTGGGCAAGTGGCTGGTGGCCCTGGCCGAGGCCCCGGTGCTCGAGGACTGGCTGGGTCCCGTGCTCTTCGAGGGTCCGGCCGCCGTCGAGGTCTTCCGCCAGCTGGTGGCGCCCGAGGTGGTGGGGACCCCGCCGGAGCGCGAAGGCCGGGGTCCCTGGGGTCCGGAGCCTGTGGAGCGGCCCCGGGCTCGCATCGGCCGCCGGCTGCTGCCCGAGGGGTGGACTGTCGTGGACGATCCCCGCCCGGAGCTGCCAGGCCAGCTGGTGCTGGACCACGAGGGTGTGCCCTCAGAGCGGGTCGAGCTGGTGGAGGACGGTGTCGTGCGGCGCCTGCTCCAGTCCCGGGTACCGGCGGGAGACGAGCCTGCGAGCACCGGGCACGCCCGCGCAGGCGGTGGTGATCGGCGCCAGGCCTTGCCCACCAACGTCGCGGTGGTGCCGCCCCGGTCCGTCTCGTCCCGCAAGCTGGAGCAGAAGGCTCTGCGCCTGGCGGCTCAGACCGGCCAGGATCGGGTGCTGGTCATCCGTCGCCTCGAGCCCCCGGCGATGACCGAGGACTTCGACGTGCACTTCACGGGCGAGGGTCCGCCCCCTGGTCTCACTCCGCCGTACGAGGCCTACCTGCTGGCCTCGGACGGTCGGCGCGAGGCGGTGCGGGGGCTCGGCTTCCACGGGGTGGACCGGCGCATGCTCCGGGACATCGTGCTCGCGGGCGAGGTCGAGGGCCCGCTCGGGGTGATGGACGCCGACCCGGGGCCCCAGCGCTACCTCATCGGCGCGGTCGGCGGCCTGCCGGCCTCGTGGTCGGGGCCCGCGGTCCTCGTCTCCGAGCTCGAGCTCTACGGGAGTGGGGGTGGGGAGCCGCGTGTCGTGCCGCCGCCGCCGGTGGTCTCAGCGCCGTAGGACCCGGTCGAAGAGTCCGGTCATCCGGGCCCAGGCCTGTGCGGCGGCGTCTGGGTGGTAGCTGCCGCGGAGGTTGCAGAAGAAGCCGTGGGTGGCTTCCTCGTAGACCTGGACGCTGCCGGTGATGGTCGCGTCGTGTAGGGCTTCGCGGACGGCGTTGACGTCCTCGCGGGGGATGAGCGGGTCCTGTCCGCCGAACAGGCAGAGCAGCTCGCCCTGGACTTCGTCCAGGTCCTGCAGCGGGCTGGGGATGCCTTCGATGCCGTGTGGGAGGCCGCCGCCGTAGAAGGCCACCCCCGCTTTGAGCGGCAGGTGGGTCATCGCGACCACCGTGCAGAAGCCCCCGAAGCAGAAGCCCGTCACGCCCATCGGTCCGGGGCTTGCGTGCCGGCGCAGGGCTGAGGCCGCCGCGGCCAGGTCGGCGATCAGCTCGTCTTCCTGGACCAGGGCCTTGTGCTTGCGCCCGGTGACCACGTCATCGGGGTTGTAGCCCAGGGACAGGTGGGGTGCGGTCCGGTGGTAGAGCTCGGGGGCCAGCGCCGTGAAGCCCGCCGCCGCCAGGCGCCTGCAGACGTCCTGGATGTGCGCGTTGACGCCGAAGATCTCCTGGAGCATGAGCACCCCGGGCCCCGGCTCCACCGGGCTGGCGAGGAAGGCCCGCATGGGCAGACCGTCGACGTCGAGGGTGAGCCAGGAGGAGGCCATCGGGGGATTGTAGTGGAGTGCGGGGCCCGCCAGTGGCTCGAGTGGCCGCTCTACCGGCCACTCACGGCGTTGGCGAGCTGCCAGTGGCTCGAGTGGCCGCTCTACCGGCCACTC
>CAYFPX010000081.1:0-15274 GCA_964344945.1 uncultured Enterobacterales bacterium | reverse complement strand
TGGCCGCTCTACCGGCCACTCACGGCGTTGGCGAGCTGCCAGTGGCTCGAGTGGCTACTGGATCGGCCACTCGCGGCGTTGGCGGCCCAAAGTGTTGCATTCGACCCCCCTGACTGCAGAAAGATCGGTCCACCCCTTTCCCTCGGCCAAGCCCGTGCACAGACGTGGCCCTCACACGACGGAGCCCGACATGAGCGCCATCGCCTGGCACGTGACCAGCCACCTCTCGCTCGACCGCCTCCTGGCGGAGACCACGAACGCTCGACGAGAGGCGGCACGGACCCTGCTGGAGCTGCCCGACCGCTACGGCCTGCTGGCCTTCTCGATCCCGGACAACCACCTCCACCTGCTGCTGAAGTGCGACCGCAAGACCGCCGGCAGGGGCGCAAACAAGGCGGAAGGGGCGCTCGTGAAGCGGCTGGACCTGCCGATCGGCTTCGACGGCGCCCACTTCACGCCCGTGAAGACCCTCGGACACCTGCGCAACGCCTTCCACTACATCCACCGCCAGGCCGCTCACCACGCGACAGCCGGCGACCCACTCCTGGAGTGCACGAGCCTCTGGGACCTGCTCGGACTGCGCATCGTCGGCTCGGGACTCAGAGCCCGGGTCAGACTCGCCCTGCCCCGACTCCGACGGGAACACCTCACCCCCCACCTCCCCCAACAAGGACTCGCCCCCGGGACCGACTGCAGCCACCTGCCCGCCGCCATCGGCGCAGCAGTGGCCAGAGCCACCGAAGACGTCCGCTACCCGGACGTCAGAGCAGCCCGAGCAGCCGCCTGGCACGTAGCGCTGGAAGAGGGACTCACCCGCTCCGCAGCCCGCAACCTCCTCCGCCTCCCTGAGCGCACAGCACGTCGGCTCGGAGACCTGCCACCCTCCACACCCCTCACCACCGCCCTCCGCCTCCAGCTCGGCCTCCGCGAAGCCCCCCCTGCACGGGCCACCCAAGCCGCCTGACGCTACCCTCCGCCACATGCCCCCCGAAGACCTCCCCTACTTCGCCTACGGCAGCAACCTCGACCCCAGACGCTTCGCCGAGCGCTGCCCCGACCACACCGAGCTGGGACCGGCCTGGCTCACCGCACATCGGGTCGCCTTCGCCGGCCAGAGCCGCATGTGGGGCGGCGGCGTGGGCACCGTGCGCCGCGCCCCGGGCCAGAGCGTGCCCGGCGTGCTCTACCAGCTCCGGGCCGAACACTGGCACACCCTCGACCGCATCGAAGGACACCCCCACTTCTACCAACGCGTCCGAGTCACCATCGGCGACCGACTGGCCTGGACCTACACCCTGCCCGAACAGGCAGGGGAGACCCCCCCGACCGCTGAGTACCTCGAAGCGGTCCTGGCCGGCCGATCGGCCCGAGGATGGGATCGAGAGGACTGGCTCGCCGCTGCGAAGCATGCAAGTTTGCACACAGATGCAAGAAAATGATTGACCGTCCAGGGCCAGTGCCTACCTCTTGAGGGCCGGCGCCCCCAGTCCCGCGGGGCGCCACCGACCGCGCTGCATCCCGAGGCAGCCCTGAGGAACGCATGGCCGACCTGCGCCTGGATCTCGACGTCCGTCTCCCCGACGACCTGCCCGCCTCCCTCCCCCTGGTCCCCCTGCGCCGCGGCGTGCTCCTCCCCTGGGGCGTGATGCCGATGGCCGTGGGCCGGCGCCGAAGCCGCGCAGCCCTGGAGGCGGCCGGCGACTACCTCCTGATCGGCGTCCAGAGCGCCCCCGCCGAAGACCCCGGCGCCGACCAGATCCTGCCCATCGCGACCCTCGCGCGCATCGTGCGCAAGGAGATCCCCGCGAAGGGCCCCGCACGCATCGTGGTCCAGGGCATCGCCAGGGTCCGCCTGCACGAGACCCTGCGCCTCGAGCCCTACCTGGAGCCCCTGTTCGAGCCCCTGGCCACCCCCTGGCCCAAGACCGCCGAAGCCCTCGCCACCGACCAGCTCCTGCGAGAGAAGGTCGAAGCGGCCGCCAGCACCTTCGGTGCCGGCGTGCCGGTCCAGGCGGTGCTGAAGCGGGTGACCGACACCGCCAGCCTGGTGGACGCGATCTCCGCCTTCGTCGAAGCCAGCCACGACTGGAAGAAGGACGTGCTGCTGACCCTGGAGCCCCTGGCGCGGGCCCGCAAGGTCCTGGAGAAGCTGGACGAGCTGAAGGAGGTCCTGGACGCCCAGGCCACCATCCGCGACCGGGTCAAGAGCAACGGCCGCGAGGCGATGCTGCGCCAGCAGCTGGCCGCCATCCAGCAGGAACTGGGAGAGGTCGACGGCGAAGACGACCTGGCCCTGCTCCGGGACAAGCTCGCCGGCCTCGCGCTGCCCGACAAGGTCCAGACCGCCGTGGACCGGGAGCTGAAGCGCCTGGACCGGATTCCCAACCAGAGCCCCGAGCGCAACGTCGCCATCGACTGGCTCGATCGCCTGGCCTCGCTCCCCTGGAACGTCCAGAGCGCAGCCGAGACGGACCTGGACGCCCTGGAGACCGCCCTGGACAAGAGCCACCACGGCCTCGACGACGTGAAGCGCCAGGTGGTCGAACACCTGGCCGTGCGCATGCTGGCCGGCTCCGGTCGCGCCGACGTGCTCCTGCTCCTGGGCCCGCCAGGGGTCGGCAAGACCAGCATCGGCGAGGCCATCAGCGCAGCCACCGGCCGCGAGCTGGTCCGCATCGCCCTGGGCGGCGTGCGCGACGAAGCCGAGCTCCGGGGACACCGCCGGACCTACATCGGCGCCCGCCCCGGTCGGGTGATCGAAGGCCTGCGCCAGGCCGGCACCAGCGATCCGATCTTCCTGCTGGACGAGGTCGACAAGCTCGGCCGCGGGTGGATGGGGGACCCGAGCGCCGCCCTGTTGGAGCTGTTGGACCCCGAGCAGAACCACAGCTTCGTCGACCGGTACCTGGAGGTGCCCTTCGACCTGAGCAAGGTCCTGTTCATCGCCACGGCCAACGACCTGAGCCAGGTCCCCGCCCCCCTGCGCGACCGGATGGAGGTCATCGAGATCGCCGGCTACACCCCGGCCGAGAAGGCCACCATCGCTCGCGACCACCTGCTGGAGAAGCTGGCCACCAACGCGGGCCTCGACGAAGACGACGTCGCACTCACCGACGACGCCATCGCCGACGCCATCGCAGGCTGGACCCGGGAAGCCGGCGTCCGCCAGCTCCAGCGGGTCCTGGGCAAGGTCTTCCGGGCCGCTGCGGTCAAGAAGGCCCGGGGCACCTCCGACGACGAAGTCCTGCACGTCGACGTCGACGACCTGCCCACCTACCTGGGCCGGCGCAAGTTCACCCGCCAGCAGCACGAAGGACCCCACCGCCCGGGCGTCGCCACCGGCCTGGCCTGGACCCCGGTGGGCGGCGACGTGCTGACCATCGAGGCCAGCACTCTGCCCGGCAAGGGGGCCCTGGTGCTGACCGGCCAGCTCGGCGACGTGATGAAGGAGTCCGGTCGGGCAGCCCTGACCTACGTGCTCGCCCACGGAAGCCAGCTGGGCATCGAGGGCGGCCTGGGCGACCGGGACGTGCACATCCACGTGCCCGCGGGCGCCGTGCCCAAGGACGGCCCCAGCGCAGGCGTGACGATGTTCACGGCCCTCGCCAGCCTGCTCTCGGACCGCCCGGTCCGCGCCGACGTGGCGATGACCGGCGAGGCCACCTTGCGCGGTCGGGTGCTCCCGGTCGGCGGCATCAAGGCCAAGGTCCTGTCCGCACACCGCCGCGGCCTCACCCGCATCATCCTGCCCAAGGCCAACGAGCCCGACCTGGAGGACGTGCCCGAAGCCACCCGCGAGGAGCTGGAGTTCGTGCTCGTCGAGCACATGAGCGAGGTCTTGGAGGCCGCCCTGGAGCCCGGCCCGGTCCCTACGACCGCGACCCCGGAGCTCCCCGACACCGCCGGCAGCTGGACCGCCGCTTGAGCTACCCGAGCTGCTTCACCAGCGACCTGGGCGCCAGCATCCGGTAGCTCTCCTCGACCCAGGCGACGCACCCCTCGGGCGCATCGCCTGGGTCGAAGCGCAGGGTGGCCCAGCCGATGTTGCCCACGGACACACGCGGATCATCGCTCGCAGCGACCTCCTCGAGCGAAGGCCCGAGCTTGACCATCGCGTAGATCTGGCCCTTCTTCTCCCCCAGGTAGAAGAAGGCCTTCTTGCCGGCCCGAAAGGCGCGGTTGACGCAGCTCGTGCCCTCCGTCACCCCGGGCAGCGCCAGGGCCGCGGCCCGCAGCCGCTCGCTGTCGTCGTGGACGTAGGTCTCCATGGGACGAGTCTACCCCCGCAGGCTCGGCGCCTCCCCGCCCAACAGCCGCCAGTGCACCTGGGGCGCCGGACGGGCCATGGCCCGCTCGACCACGCGCCCGCAGCGGAACAGCAGGGCCTCCTCCCAGGGCCGGCCCATCAGCTGGAGCCCCACCGGCAGGCCCTGCGGGTCGGCACCGCTGGGCACGCTCAGCGCGGGAAAGCCGATGAGGTTGGCCAGGGTGACGAAGCGCATGATGCGGTCCAGGGTCTCCAGGTCCGACTCGCCGTCCGGCAGCGCGTCGGCCCGCAGAGGCGGCGCCGTGCACCCGTTGGTGGGCGTGACGATCAGATCCACCGAGGCCATCTGCGCCAGGACCGACGCGGTGAAGTGGTTGCGCAGCCGCCGCGCGTGCACGTAGTCCGCCGCCGTGAAGTCCCGAGCCAGGGCGAAATTCATGCGCACGTCGAGGCCGTAGTCCTTGCGGTGAGCGCGATCGTGCACGAGCTGCGAGGCGACCATCTCGCTGGCGATGGTCACCAGGTGACTCACCCGCATCACGCTGAGCTGGGGCAGCGCGATCTCCACCACCTCGGCACCCGCCGCCACCAGGGACGCGACCCCGGCCTCGCACGCCGCCACGACCCCCGGGTCTGCGTCCTCGAACCACGGCCGGTAGATGCCCAGCCGCAGCCCGCTCAGATCGCCGTCGTCGAGCCGGTCCAGGTGCACGGTCGGCTGCTTCAGCGACCAGGGATCCCGGGGATCCGGACCGGCCATCACCGCATAGGCGGCCGCACAGTCGGCCACCGTGGCTCCCAAGGGCCCGACGTGTGCCACGTGCCAACACAAGGGCGCCGCACCGTGCTCCGAGATCCGCCCCCACGTGGCCTTCAGGCCCACCACCCCGCACAGCGACGCCGGCGTCCGCACGGACCCACCCCCGTCAGCCCCGACGCTGATCGGGCACAGGCCCGCCGCCACCGCAGCGGCCGAGCCCGACGACGACCCCCCGGTCACCCGCCCCGGATCGTAGGGGTTCCGAGCGGCACCGTGGTGGGGATTGAGCCCGGTGACTCCGATGCCCACCTCGTGCATGTTCGCCTTGCCGATGAGCAGGGCCCCCGCCGCCCGCAGACGCGCCACGACCGTGGCGTCCGCCGCCACCGCCCCCTGCCCGAGAAACCGGGTGCCCACCGTGGTCGGATACGGCACCTGGTCGAGCTCGTCCTTCACCGCGATGGGCACGCCGTCCAGCGGCCCGAGGGGCGCTCCGTCGGCCCAGCGCCGAGCCGAGGCCTCCGCCTGACCCGCCAGGTCCCCCGCGTCGTGGGCGATGAACGTGCGCAGCGCCTGGGGCAGTCCCTCCGACGCCTCGATGGACGCCGTGACGCGCTCCGCCACCTCGACCGGCGTGGCGGTGCCCGCCGCGTAGGCTGCGCGGAAGTCCCCGGCCGTCTCGAAGCGGAAGCCCTGCCCGACAGGCGGCAGGCCCGCGACCGCGGCCAGGTCGATCGCACCGCTGCCCCCTGCACCTGGCGCCATCGGCAGCGGCTCCACGATGGGCGATGCCTCGCACGGGGTGTCGCGGAAGGCGCCGATGCCGGCGGTCTTCTTCATCTCCGCACGCAGCGGCCGCCCCAGCAGGTCCCGCTCCGCCAACACCACCAGCGCCTTGAGGGCCAGGCCGGTCAGCCGCGGAGCCTTCAACGGGACGATGTCGTAGCCGTCGCTCATCGCTCAGCCTCCAGAGGTCCCCCCGCCCAGGGTGTCCTCGATCCGCTCCAGCATCGCAGCGACCTTGAAGGGCTTCTGGATGAAGCCGGTCAGGCCCATGCCGGAGAAGCGTCCCACGACCTCCTCCCTCGCGTAGCCGCTCATCAACAGGACCGGGACGCTGGAGCCACTCCGGCGCAGCGCTCGGAGGAGCTCACCGCCCCCCATGCGGGGCATGGTCAGGTCCAGCAGGACCAGGCCGACGTGATCGGCGTGCTCCTGGTACATGCCCAGGCCCTGCTCGCCGTCCTCCGCCAGCAGCACGTCGAGGCCCCGGCTCTGGAGCAGGACCTGGAGCAGGGCGCGCACACCGGGCTCGTCGTCCACCACCAGCACCGTCCGGGCCTCGCGCTCCTCGATGGGATCGACGTCGGGAAGCGGCTCCAGGGCCGAGGGCGGGCGCAGCGGCAGCAACACCGAGACCGTCGTGCCACCCCCGACCGCGCTGTCGATCCGCAGGGCGCCTCGGTGCCCGCGCACGATGCCCGAGGCAGAGGCCAGCCCCAGGCCGCGGCCCGAGCCCCGGGTGGTGAAGAAGGGATCGATCACCCGGGGCAGCACCCGCGGGTCCATGCCCTCGCCTCCGTCCGTGACCCGCAGGCAGACGTACTCGCCTTCGGCGAGGTCCTCGCCCACCGCCGCTCCTGCCAGCCAGGCGGCGTCGGCCTCCACCAGCTCCGTGCACACCTGGATCTCGCCGCCGTCGGGCGAGGCCTCCGCAGCGTTGACCGCCAGGGCCAGCAGCAGCTGCTGCAGCTGGGCCCTGTCGCCGTCGATGGCCGGAAGGTCGTCGTCCAGCTCGAGCACCAGGGGCACGCGACTGCCCACCCCGGACTCGAGCAGCCGACGGGCGCCGCCCACCAGCGCCGACAGGTCCATCGACTCGACGACGAAGTGACCCTGGCCCGAGAAGGCGAGCATCTGGCTGGTCAGCTCCGTGGCGCGCCGGGTGGCATCGTCGACCCGCCGCACGAGCTCCCGGACCCCGTGCTCCTCATCCAGCGAGCGCAGGACCAGGTCGACATTGCCCTGGACGACCTGGAGGAGGTTGTTGAAGTCGTGGGCGATGCCGCCGGCCATCGCGGCCATCGACTCGAGCTTCTGGGTGTTGCGCAGCCGCCGCTCCAGCCGGACCCTGGCCTCCTCGGCCCGGCGCTCCGCGGTCACGTCCTCGAAGGTGAGGCCCACCGAGGCATCGGGCATCGGGAAGGCCCGGACCAGGTAGACGCGCCGATCCGCCCCCAGCCCCAGAGCGCGCTCACCCAGGTCCTCGGGCGCCCCCAGCTCGGAGACCCGCACCAGCGCCTCCGCCAGTCCGCCGTCCGCCCAGTCGGGAAACAGGTCCTGGGGTGACTGGCCGATGCCCGCCTCCAGGTCGACCCCGCCGACCACCCTGGCGGCTGGGTTGTGGGCGACCAACCGGAGCCCGGCGCGGTCGTCCCAGCCGCGCCAGACCGTGAGCCCGACGTGCAGGCCCTCGACCAGGGCGTCCGCGTAGGAGCGCAGCTCGGCCTGGACCCGCTTGCGGGCGATGGCGTAGCGGATGGCCCGCGCCAGGCCGTCTGCCGAGGTCTCGCCCTTGACCAGGTAGTCCTGGGCGCCGAGGCCCACGGCGCGGGTGGCGAGGGCTTCGTCGCGGAGCCCGGTGAGCACGAGCACCGGCAGGTGGGGCATCGCGCGGTCCACCGCGCGGAAGGTGTCCAGCCCGACGCTGTCCGGGAGGCCGAGATCGAGCAACACCACGTCGCACCGGCGCGTGGCGAGCTCCTTCAGCCCCTGACCCAGAGTCTCGCTCAGCACACAGCTGAAGACGCCCTCCTGGGCCTCCTCGAGCTGGAGCGACACCCACCTGGCATCGGCCCGGTTGTCCTCGATCACGAGGACCGCGGTGGGCGCCGAGCTCATGCCAGCCGCGCCAACCCGAGCCAGAACCACTCGATGCGCCGGACGAGCTCCAGGAATTCGTCGAGGTCCGTGGGCTTGGCCAGGTAGCAGTTGGCGTGCAGGCGGTAGCTGCGAAGCACGTCTTCTCGGCTGCGAGAGGTCGACAGGACCAGCACGGGGATCGGACGCAGACGGGGGTCGTCCTTCACCTCGGCCAGCACCTCGCGGCCGTCCCGGCGGGGGAGGTTGAGATCGAGCAGCACCAGGTCCGGCCGTGGGGCCCCAGCGTGGGCTCCGCGCCGGTAGAGGAAGTCCAGGGCCTCCACCCCGTCGACCGCCACGTGCAGCGACACGGGGGTCGACAGCTCCTCGAAGGCCTCGGCCATCAGCCGTGCATCGCCGGGGGAGTCCTCCACCAGCAGGATCTCGACCGCTCCCGTCACACCACCCCCGGGTCGCCCGCGGTGGCGGAGTCTATCCCGTCTCCCCAGGCGCCCCAGGAAGCTCGAACCAGAAGGTCGCGCCCTCCCCGTCGGCACTCTCCACCCCCATCCGGCCACCGTGGGTCTCGACGATGCGCTTGCAGATCGACAGCCCGATGCCGGTGCCGGCATAGGCCCCCCGAGGGTGCAGTCGCTGGAAGATCGCGAAGATGCGCTCCTGGTACTCCGGCGCGATCCCGATGCCGTTGTCCGCGATCCGGACCCGCCACCCCAGCTCGCAGGGCTCGGCGTCCACCACGACACGAGGCGCGGCCTCGCCGCGGAACTTGAGCGCATTGCCCACCAGGTTCTGGAAGAGCTGGGTGAGCTGGCCCCGATCCCCGCTCACCGTCGGCAGCGGCGCCCGGACGATCTCCGCCCCGGACTCTGCGAGCGCCGCCTTCAGGTTCGCCAGCGCGCCGTCGACCAGCGGGTCCAGCGCCACGGGACCGTGGAGCTTCCCCCGCGGCCCGGCACGGGAGTAGGCCAGCAGGTCCCGGATCAGGTGCGACATGCGCGTGGTGGCCTCGACGACGAAGCCGATGAACTCCACGCCGTCGGCGTCGAGCTGGTCCGAGTAGCGCCGCTCCAGCAGCTGGACATAGCTCTTCACCACCCGCAGGGGCTCCTGGAGGTCGTGAGAGGCGATGGAGGCGAACTGCTCCAGGTCCTGGTTGCTCCGAGCGAGCTCGTCGGCCAGGTCCCGCAGTGCCTGCTCGGCCTCGTGGCGCCCGGTCATGTCCCGGAAGACCATCACGGCCCCGCTGGCGCCACCGTCGGAGTCGGTGCGAGGCCGGGCGAGCGCGTGGATCCAGGTGCCCCGCACCCCGATGTCCCGGAGCAGGAATTCGCCCTCGCTGTGCGCCTCGCCGTGGATCGCGCGGTTCAGGGGCAGCTCCTCCCACCGCGCCGGGCTGGCGCCGTCCCCGTGGAACAGGCCGACCCCGCCGGTCCACAGGTCCCTGGCGCTGCCCTCCAGGTTGGTGCCCCCGATGCGCATCGCGGCCGGGTTGTGGAGCACCACGTCGCCGGTCTGGTCCACCACGACCACGCCGTCCTCCATGTGGTCCAGCACCGACTGCAGCACCTCGGTCTGGGCACGCAACGCCTCCTGGGACTCGGCGAGCCCCCGGGCGCGCTCCTCGGAGGCCCTGGTGCGCTCCACCACCAGGCCCTCGAGCTCGGCATTGAGGCGGGCCAGGTCGCCGACCTCCTGCTCGATGCGCCGAGCCATCGGGCGAAACACCAGGGATCCGCTCAGCAGCAGCGCGATCAGCACCACCGCCAGCAGCCCCTGTTCCAGGTCGATCAGCCGCTCGTGGCGGGCCCCGTGCTCCTGCTCGAGCCGTCGCACCAGCGACGCCAGCAGCGCCCCGGTGGCGTCGCGGGTCACGTGGTGCCGGAGCACCGCGAGCTCCGGGGTGTCGGGCCCGATCCCCGGCTCCGGGACATCGGCCAGGGCGTGGGCCCCGGCGACCACCGCCTGGACCAGCTCGTCCAGGGCCAGGGGCGGCTCCTGGATCACGCTGCGCACCTCGGGGGAGAGGGTCGGGTCGTGCAGCAGCTTGTCCCAGGTGGACGCCACCCGGACGGTCTCCCGTCGGAGCTGCTGGCGGAGGCGCCCCCGCGCTCGGGCGTCGGGAGCCTGGGCGAGCTCGGAGCCGAGCACCCCGACCTGGGCCACCCCGATGCGGACCCGGTTGGCGTCGGCCATGAGCCGGCGGTCCCGATCCTCCTGCCCCTCGGCCCGCACCACCGCCACGAAGGCCACGACGCTGGCGACCGCGATCACGACCAGCGCCACCACGTAGCGCTGGGTCAGCCTGGCGAGGGAGCGCTGGGACTCGGAGGTGGGCGGGGTCAGTGCTTGGACGCGTCGAGGCGTGGTTGGAGATCCCACCCAGGATCCCACGACGCGGTGTGGCACGAGGTGCAGACCTCTTCGATCACGCACTCCGCACAGCTCTCTCCGAGCCCGAGGACGGTCTCGGACCGGGGGTCCGCCAGGTGGGCCTCGCCCGGTCCATGGCAGCTCTCGCAGCCCACGCCCTCCTGGGTCCGGAAGCCGTCGAGGGAGGTGGGCTCGGGCCCCGAGGCGACCGCGGTGGCGTGGCAGCGCACGCAGTCGACCCGGGTGGTGTCTGGCGGTCCGAGGGATCCCATCGCCTTGCGGTGAGGCGAGCGCTTCCAGCTCTTGTACTCGGCGGCGTGACAGCCCTTGCAAGCCTGGCTGCCCACGTGCTCACCCTCGGGGAACGCCAGCAGCGGTCGGGGCGCGGTGCCGCCGCTGAGGGCCTCCCAGCGCTCCCGCAGCTCGGCCTCGCTCAGGTGCATGGCCAGGTAGTGGTCGACGTGGGGCAGCCCCTTCTCCACGCTGAAGGCGATGCTGTGCTTCGCGTCGTGGCAGCCGACGCAGGTCACCACGGGGTCCACGGCCTCGCCGTCGTGAGGGCCTCCGGCGGAGTGGCAGGCCTCGCAGGTGACGTTGATGAAGGGCGAGGCGTGGTCGCCCACCTCGAAGCCCGACGGGGTGTCGATGCCGGTGACGTGGCAGCCCACGCACTTCAGGTCCTGGGCGCGGTCCCGCACGTAGAGGGTGCGGTAGGCGAAGGCGTGGTGGGTGAGCTGGAGGCTCAGGGCCTCGGTGGCATGGCACTGGCCGCAGACCTGCTCGCCCTGGAAGACCCCGGGGGCAAAGGCGGCGAAGGGGTCGGCGGGCTCCAGGCGCATGCGCAACACCGCGCCAGCGCCCCGGAACCAGGGCAGGTAGGCGTCGGAGATCGCGTGCCCGGTGTCGGTCGGCTCGACCACCAGCACGCTCGGGGTCGAGCGAGCCCCGACGGTCCGGGCGAAGGCCCGGTCCGTGTCGTAGACCAGGGGGAAGGGCACCGCGTAGGTCTCGCCGAAGGCCTCCATCGCCTCAGCCGTGGCGCCTCCCGAGGAGATCCCCAGGAAGGCCAGCCGCCCCGCCAGCTCCTGGGACAGGGCGTTCACCTCGGGGATCGCGTCCTGGCAGTGGGGACACTCGGGCGCGAAGTAGAAGAGCACGGTCGGGCCCTGGATCGCCTCGGCCACGTGGGGCGGCAGCGCGACCGGAACCGGGGTCACGGGGGCCAGCAGCTCCCCGGTGCGCGCCGCCGGCGTGCCCGGCAGCCAGCCCCGGGTGTCGGGGGCCGCAGCCAGGGCCACCGAGCCCAGCACCATCGCGCACAGCGCCAGCCCGATCCACCGCATCGGCCCGTCCTATCCTGCGCGCCGGAGGTGCAGGTGCTCGGGCCCCTGGCAGAGCTGGTCGGCCGCTGGAAGGTGCAGGGACACGTGCACGGCGAACCCGTCACCGGCACGGTGGATGCCCACCTGGCGGTCGAAGGCGCCTGGCTCGTGGTGAGGGAACGCATCCTCGACGCAGGCGGGCGCCTCTCCTACGAAGACCTGTGCCTCTATGGCCGGGACCGGCTCACCGGAGACCTGGTCGTGCACCACTTCCAGGAGGGCGGGCGGGTCGCGGTGCACGCCGTGCTCCCCACCGACCACGGCACCGGCGTGCACTGGGTCCCCCGTGGGGGCGGTCCGAGGGTCGAGCTGCGCCGGGCCGACGACGGCTGGCGGGTGCAGGTCCTGGCCCTCGAAGCCCCCGGGCCCGCGGTGGACCTGCGCTACCGGCCTACCACTTGAACCAGCCCTTCTTCTGGCTCCTGGCCAGGCCTTCGAGCTTCTCGATGAGCGGGTGATCGCCCTGGAGCTTGCGGGCGGCCTTCAGGTCCTTGCGGGCCTCGGCCATCCGCTGTTCCTGGATGGCCAGGGCCGCCGAGGCGCACAGGAAGACCGGGTGGCGGGTGGACCGCGGACCCAGCTCGTCGAGGATCTCCCGCACCGCCATGGCCTCGCCCCGCAGCAGGAGGAGCTCGGTGTACCCGGCCATCACCTCGAGCGCGGTCAGGGTCGCCTCGCGGTTGCCCGGGTGATCCAGCACCACCAGGGACTCCTCGTGGGCCTGGCCGTAGCGCTGCAGGTCGAAGAGCAGGCGGGCGAAGCGGGCCCGGACGCCGTGGGCGTTCGGCGCAAGCTCCAGGGCCTTCAGGTAGGCCTCGATGGCCTCGCCGGGCTTGCGGTTGACCTCGAGCTCGTCGGCGAAGGCCGCCCAGGCCGTCGCCGAGTGCTGGCCGTCGCCGTGCACCCACTCCCGCGCGTCGGAGAGCGCCGGGCGCTCCTCGCCCACCGCCCGCAACAGCTGGATGCGCAGACACCGCGCGACGTCCGGCTGAGGACCGTCGAGGGCCGCCGCGGTCGACAGCTTCAGCGCGATCAGCCGCCGTCCCATCGCTACCGCTAGCCGGGCCGACGCGAGCAGGTCGGCGGTCGGGTGGATCAGCCGCCGGAGCTCCTCGTGCACCTCGGCGTCCTCGGTGATCGCCAGGCCGCAGTCGACGCACTGGCCGTCGACCCGGCGACCGCAGCAGTTCCGGCACCGGCCCGCGGCCAGGGCCTGCAGGGGAATGTGCCAGTCCTCCTCTGCCAGCACGTAGTCGCAGCGCTCGCACGCGAAGGTGTCCACCGGACGCGCACCGTCCCGGCGTGTCTCCCAGCGGAGCACGCCCTTCTTGCAGCTCGGACATCGAGACGGGGTATGCATCGCTCGAACCGGTGACCCCTGAGTCTAATGTCCTCGGCCCCCTTCGCGGAGGCGTGGCTTCCGCCGCGACCGTCCGAGCCCGACCCGAAGGCCTCCCCAGGACACGTGCGCCACGGGGCTGGCATCGCGCTGCTGGACCGGGTCCTGGAGCGGCCTGACCTGGCTGAGCAACGGATCGGTCGCGGGCTCCGATCGGACCGCCGGCTGGGCTCCAAGGACCGCCCGTGGGTGGGCGATGCGCTGTACGGGGTGGTGCGCCGACGCCGCCTGCTCGAGCACCTGCTGCGAGCCAGCGGGTGGCGGGGCGAGGACCCGGCGGCGACCCTGTGGTGGGCCTGGCTGGTCCTCACCGCGGGCCTGCCGCCCGGCGAGGCCCCGGGCGGCGGCGCCTGGCTCGACGGGTGCGCGGATCCCTGCCAGCGCCTGGCGGACTGGGCGGCCGATCAGCCGGACCCGGCGGTCCTGGCCACCATCGGGTCCCTGCCGGACTGGCTCGCCGCGGGCCTGCTCGAGGACCGGTCCTTCGACGAGGCGATGACCGAGGTGCTGGCCCAGGACCGGCGAGCGCCTGTGGTGCTGCGGGTCGTCACCCACCGCACCACCCGCCAGCGGGTCCTGGACGAGCTGGGCGCCGCGGGCATCCCGGCGTCGCCTGGCCCCTGGAGCCCGACCGCGGTGCGCATCGAAGGCCGGGTACACCTGGCGGGCCTGGCCTGCTGGAAGGCGGGCCAGGTGAGTCTCCAGGACGAGGCCAGCCAGCTGATCGCCGCGCTGGTGGCGCCCGATCCGGGGGCCCGGGTGATCGACGCCTGCGCCGGAGCCGGGGGGAAGTCCCTGGCCCTGCTCGGGGGTGGCCAGCGCCTGCAGGTCCTGGCGCTGGACGTGCGAAGAGGGGCCCTGGAGGAAGCCCGCAAGCGGGCCCGCCGCGAAGGGGTGCAGCTACGCACCCAGGCGATCGCGCCCGACGGCGCTCCCCCCGACAGGACCCGCGATGCCGACCGGGTGCTGGTGGACGCCCCCTGCACCGGCAGCGGCACCCTGCGCCGACACGCGGGCCTGCGGTGGCGCTGGGGAGGCGACCAGGCCGCCGACTTCCCCGGGCGGCAGGCGGCTCTGCTGGCCCGCTGGGCCCAGGCCGTGGCTCCCAGGGGTCGCCTTGTCTACGCCACCTGCTCCCTCTGGCGAGCGGAGAACCAGGACGTGATCGCCAGGTTCCTCCGGGACCACCCGGACTGGCACCAGGTCGACGGCGTGGCGCCAGCCGACGCGCCGTGGCGGTGCGCCGTGGATGCTGCTGGCAACCTGCGCCTCAGCCCGGCCCAGCACGGCACGGACGGCTTCTTCGGCGCGGTCCTGACCCGCCGCAGAGCGGTATGATCGACCGCGAACCGGCGATGCGCGCAATCCTTCCCCTCCCCTGGCCAGCCCTGCTGATGGCGCTCGGTCTGGCCTGCGCCCTGGCCGCGGGACCCGCCCGTGCCCAGGACACGCCGTCCGACAGGGCTCCCGCCGAGGCCGAGGCACCGACCGAGGAGCAGGCCGACGCGGTCGCCACGCCGGTGCGGGCACCGGAGCAGACCGCCGCCGCGCCCCCCGCCAAGAAGCGCTGGAACCCCCGCAAGGACGAGAACACCCCGAAATTCCTCGGGCTGGCGGCGCTGCTGCTCCTGTGGTTGCTGGCTCGCAACGAAGCCCGCCGCAACCAGGCCCGTGCCGCCCCGAGGCGCCCTCAGCGCCGCACGCCGATCACGCCGGACGAGCTCGGCCACGCCGCCTTCCACGCCGCGATGGACGCCGACCTCGACGAGTACCGCGGCCTGTTCCTGTCCGGCCCCGAAGCCGCCAAGGTCCTGGGGACGGCCGGGGCCGAGTCCTACCTCAACCGACGCACTCTGAGCGCCCTCGAGGACGCCCTCGCCGACCTGGCGGCCCGCATCCCCCAGGGTGCGCACTTCGACCACGCCGCGCTGGAAGGCGAGGACCTCTGCCTGATCACCCTCAGGCTGCCGGACCAGAGTCGGGCCACCCTGCCCCTCGGCTCCGTGGTCCAGGTCGGTCGGATCCTGCGGCTTCGGGAGCCCTCGACCACGGGCTGAGCGCCGCGGTCACGGGGCCCCGAAGCACCGCGCCCCCACAGACCCGAGGTCTGCAGGGGCGCGAAGGCTCAGGCGCGTCGATCTACCAACGATCGCCGCCGCCACCGCCGTAGCCGCCGCCACCGCCGCCACCGCGACCGCCGCGACCACCGCCAC
>CAYFPX010000080.1:0-30261 GCA_964344945.1 uncultured Enterobacterales bacterium | reverse complement strand
CGAAGACGGTCCAGATCGATGGGCCATCAGCGGTCAGCGGTCAGCGGTCGACCGCTGATGGCTGACTGCTGAGGGCTCGGCTCGCCGGCTCTGGGGCATCGCGCCCGCCCCCGGGTAGTGGTCGTTGGTGACCCGGGTCAGCTGGTGCACCGCGTAGAAGAGCCGGTCCTCGAGCCGCCTCCGAAGGGGCGCTGGCAGCGCCCCCAGCAGCAGGCGCAAGCCGGCGACGGCGCGGCGGGTTCCGGGGCTGGCCTCCGTCGTGGTCACCCCCGCAGCATAGCTCCAGGTTAGGGAACGCCGATGTCCGCCTTCTTCCTGCTCAGCACCCTCGCCTTCGCCGGCGAGGGCGATGACCTCCTCGCCCAGGTCGACGCCGCTCAGGCCGCCGCCGCCGACGGCCACGTGGTCATGGACGTCCAGGTCGTGGACAAGCGCGGCAACACCGCCGACCGCACCCTCGAGATCTGGCAGAAGGGCGGCGAGAAGCGCCTGGTGCGCTACACGGCCCCGGCCCGGCTCGCCGGCACCGCCCTGCTGGTCCCCGACGCCGACACCATCTACCTCTACATGCCCGCCTACGGCCGCGCGAAGCGCGTGGTCGGCGAGCGCCAGGACGACGCCTTCCTCGGCACCGACTTCTCCGTCGAGGACCTGGCCCGGCTGTCCTGGGGCGGTGACTTCACCGCCGAGGTCACCGGCCGCGAGGCCGACCTGGTCGCCCTGCACCTCACCCCCCGGGACCCCGACGAGGAGGACCCGGTGAACCTGTGGGTGCGGACCAGCGACCACCTCGTCGCTCGGATCGAGGTGCTCGACGACCAGGGCACCGCCATCCGCCGGCTGGCCCTGTCGGACTTCCGCCAGGTCGGCAGCCGCCAGCTCGCCCACACCTTCGTGGTCGAAGACCTGGCCGACGGCGGCACCACCACCGCCACGGTGACCCGGGCGGAGACGGACCTGGGGCTCGACGACGAGCTCTTCACCGTCACCAGCCTGTCCCGCTGAGACTTCCCAGAGAGAGAGGAGACGCCATGCTCACCCTTGCCACCCTGGCCCTGTTCACGGGCTGCACCGAAGACGACACCACCGTGGACTACACGGGGGGTACGTTCACCGTCACCATCGAGGACGTGAACGACGCCTGCCAGTCCGGGGCCTTCTCGGTCCTCTTCATGCCCGAGGGCACCCCGACGGACTTCCAGAACCCGGTGGAGCTGCCGGCCTTCGAGGATCTGCCGGTCGACGCCACCATCACCCTCCAGGACCCGTACTCCGACATGGACGTGACCTGGGAGGCCGGAGACGCCGAGGATCAGATCGTCATCACCGACGCCGCGCAGACCGACGTCCTGCTCGACGAGGACGCCTACGGCGACTGCACCGCTGACATGAGCATCAACGTGGACGTCACGGTGCTCGACGCCGACACCATGACGGCCACCGCCGTGCTGACCACCAGCGGCTACGAGAGCACCGGCGACACCTGCCCGGTGCCGGACAGCGATCCCTGCGACATCACCCTGACCCTGTCGGGCACGAACACCGCCGCGGACGCCACCGCCCAGTAGTGGTGCTCGCCCTCCTGGCCCTCGCGCCCACCGCTTGGGCCCAGGAGGTCGACGTCGGCGGCCACGTGGAGACCAACCTCCGCTGGTCGCTGGCGTGCCAGGTGGTGCCCTATGTGGGGGACTGTACCTGGCTGGATCTGCACGACGCCGCCGTGGCGGGCGGCTTCGCCCACCTGCGCCACCAGGACCGGGTCGGCGCGCGCTTCGCCGCGGACCTGCGCCTGCACGGCCCCAGCCCCTTCGACCAGCTGGAGCAGGCGGGCCAGCCCGACGTGAGCCAGGCCGTCAGCCTGAAGGTGCACGACGCCTGGGTCGGGCTCTACGACGTGGGCTTCGACGGCTTCGACCTGGTCGCCGGGGCCCGCGAGCTCAAGTGGGGGGTGGCCAGCGGCTTCCACCCGGTCGACGTGGTCAACCCCTACGATCTGGAGGATCCGACGTCCTTCGCCGAGCGGCTCGCGATCCCGCTGGTCTCCGCGGAGCTTCGCAGGGGACCGGTCGCCGGCCAGCTCGTGGTGGCGCCCTGGTTCGTGCCCGCCTGGCTGCCGGCGGATGGTGTCGACCTGATGGCCGACGGGGTGGAGGTGGTGGACCAGGTGGACACCGGCGGCGACGTGGCCATCCGGGACCTGGAGAGCCGGGTGCAGCGGGAGGACGACCGCCTGGCCGAGGTCTCGGTCGGGGGTCGGGTGCACTGGATGAGCCCGATCGGCGACCTGGCCCTGTCCGCCTACCGAGGCCGGGACAGCCTGCCCCAGGTCTCCGGCGAGGTCGTGATCACCGGCTTCTCCACCGACAACAGCCAGGTGGACCTGGGCCTGCCCATCGCCTACCCGCGCATCACCCAGGTCGGGGTGGAGTGGCTGGGAGAGCTGCCGTGGCTCCTCACGGGCTGGGTCGAGGCGGCGCTGGTGTCTCCCGAGGCGACCTCGGCCACCTTCTCCCGCAGCCAGCTGGAGTCCTTGGAGCGGCTGGGCACCATCGACGAGGTGCCCGAGGAGCTGCCGACCCTGGTCACCCAGGACGGCCGGGCCTACGGTCGCTGGGTGGTGGGCCTCGACCGCGGCTTCGGGCCGGTCTACGTGAACCTCCAGTGGCTGCACGGCTTCCCGACGGAGCGGCAGCGGAGCGACATCCAGGACTACGGGGTGCTGGCCCTGAGGTGGACCGCCACCCCCACGCTGGCTGTCAGCGGACAGGTGCTGAGCGATGCGCGGGGAGCGCTCGCGGGGGCCCGGGTCGACTGGCTCTACGCCGACGTGGTCGAGGTCTGGGCCAACGTGCAGTACGGCTTCGCCCCCGAAGGCACGAGCCTGCACGCGTTCCGGGGCATGAGCCACGTGGGCATCGGGAGCCGCGTGCGCTTCTAGCAGCGTGCGTCGAGTCGGGGGTCGTGGAGCGTGCTCGTCCACGGCAGAGTCCAGCATCCCCACCCCGGTCGGGCCGGCTCCATGCTTCCTGCCGTGAACGAGCTCGCCGAGCTCCTCCACCCCCACCCCTCCATCACCGAGGGGCTCCAGGACTGCATCCGCATGCTGACCGGCAGCTCGGTCTTCGAGCCCGAGGTCTTCCGCGGCAAGCTCCGGGTCTCGACCATTCGCGACGACGGCAAGGACAAGGCATGACCCGTCTCCTCCTGCTCACCGTCGCTACGGGGCTACAGGCCAAGGGCGCCGCTGAGTGCGTAGACGGCCCCGTGGCCCTCGTCCGTCGTGGGGACCTGGGGTGCGCTGACGAGCAGGTCGGGGACTCCGTCCAGGTCCATGTCGCCGGCGGCGGCCACGGACAGGCCGGCGGTGCCGTAGGCGACCGTGCCCGTGAGGCGGGCCTGGCCAGGCTCGCCGAGGCCCACCGTGCCGCTCACCGGGCCGTAGACCAGGTAGGCGGCGCCGGCCTGCTCGCCCACGCCGTCCACGTCGAGGAAGGGGGAGCCGATGAGCAGGTCTGGCTGGCCGTCGCCGTCGACGTCTCCTGGGCCGGCGACGGAGTAGCCGGCCCAGGCGCCGCGGCTCTCGCCGACGAGCTTGGCGCCGCCCGGTCCTGCCAGCGCGTGTTCGCCGCGGGTGGTCCCGGGCACGATGTAGGCGGCGCCGGCCGCGTACTCCGAGCCGACGGAGCAGGAGGGGGCGCCGACCAGGAGGTCGGGGAGGCCGTCGCCGTCGAGGTCGCCGGGGATGGCGAGGCCGATGCCGGCTGCGCTCGAGGTGTCCTCGCCCCGCAGGATCGTGTCGGCGTCCTGCTCCAGGCCGAGGACGCCGGAGACCGGGCCCAGCAGGACGTAGACCTGGCCGCGGCCGGGGCCGTCGAACAGGAAGAAGGAGGTCGGGGCACTCGCGACCAGGTCCGGCACGCCGTCGCCGTTCAGGTCCTCCGCCGCCATGCGGATGCCCGCCACGCCGTCCTCGACCCCTCCGAGGAGAATGGCGTCCGCCGCTTCTTCAGTCACGGTGCCGGAGGAATCTCCAGAGTAGATCGCGACTGCGCCGGCTGAGGAAATGGTGTCTACGTCGTCGTAGCCGACGGCGAAGGCGACATCCGCTCCCCCGTTGCCCAGCAGGTCCCCAACGCCGACTCCGCCGTAGACCCCACGATAGTCCTCGGATGGCCGCAGCTGGAGCAAGGCGCCGGAGAGATCCTGGTCGTTGTCCAGCGGGCCTGGGAGGACGACGCCGATCCCTTGCCCGCCGTCTGCGCGGGGAAACCGGTGGGCGGTCAGGACCAGGTCCACCAGGTCGTCAGCGTTGAGGTCCCCCGCCAGGGCCAGGCTGGACGGGGAGGTCGTTCGCTCCGTCGGCTCTCCCGAGTCGGGCAGCGCGACCCGGATGCTCGCCTCGGCGACATCGACAGGCACGTCACCCACGATGGGCCCCGCGTGCAGGAAGACCGAAGCCTCGTGGGAGTAGCGCAGGGTCCCGAGCACCACGTCGGGCACGCCGTCGCCGGTCCAGTCCTGGGCGCCCACCAGGGTGTCTCCCACGCCGTCGTCGTCTCCTCGGGTGCCCAGGATGCGGCCCTGGGCGCCCGCCAGGCCCACGTCTCCCCACAGCCCGCAGACGCCCCAGGAGCCGTCGCAGTCGTTGTCGACGCCATCACCACAGGCCTCCTCGGCGTCGGGGTGGACAGTGGCGTCACCGTCGTCGCAGTCGCCACCCGCCGCGGTCCACCCGTCTCCGGGCCAGCAGTCCTCCAGGCCTTCTTCGCTCCGGCCGAAGCCGTCGGCGTCACCGTCGGGGAACCACTCGTCGTGGCCCTCGGCCAGGGGACCATCGATCGTGCCGTCGCAGTCGTCGTCGCGGGCGTTGCACACCTCGGTGGCACCGGGGTGCACCGCGGGGTCGTCGTCGTCGCAGTCTTCGGCCACCGGGTGGCCGTCCTGGTCCAGGTCGTCGTCCAGGGTGGACGGGTCGCAGTCGTCGTCGAGCCGGTTGTAGGGGAGCTCCAAGGCGTCGGGGTGGACGTCCGGGTCGTAGTCGTCGCAGTCGCCGTCCTGCTCGGTCCAGCCGTCACGGTCCAGGTCGGAGGCCTCGGGCTGTCCGACCTGTCCCGAGTCCCCCCCTCTGGACCTGGAGACGATCGACCGGACCCTGGGGGCTGCGGTCCAGGACCAGTGAGTCAGGGCAGGGCCAGCGCCCTCAGGTCCGAGGCCCCCAGGCTGCCCAGGGGGGCCGAGCCCGCAGCGACCCCGAGCAGCTTCTCGAACACCTGGGGTCGCCGCGCCAGGTTGCGCATCACGTAGGCGGGCAGCAGCGGCGCCCGCACCCACATCAGGATGGCCTCGGTGAGCAGCAGGGCGTCGCGGATGCCCTGCCTGCGGGCGTCGTCGTAGGGCTGGAGCGCCTCGGCGGACAGCTCGCCCCGAGCCAGTGCCTCGACCAGCACCCCGGCCAGCAGCTCCGCCGACAGCAGCGCCACGCTCAGCCCCTCCCCGGTGATCGGATCCAGGAAGCCCGCGGCGTCGCCCACCAGGGCCGTGCGGTCGGCCACCACCGTGGGCACGGTCTGGCGCAGGGGTCCGCAGAAGAAGCCTTCGGACAGGGTCGGGGCGCCGCGCAGGGCGTCGGGGAAGTCCGGGCAGTCCTCGGCGAGCCGCTGGAGTCCCCCGAGCTTGTCCCCGCGCAGGGTCCGGGCGACGGACCGCTCGCACAGCACCGCCACACACACCTCCCGCGGCGCCACCGGCGTCACGTAGAGCTCGTAGTCCCTGGCGAAGCACACCCGGACCGTGTCGAACTGGTCCGCGCCGGGGGGCAGGGAGACGTGGTAGTTGCCGCCGAAGCGGGCGCGACCGTCGCGGGCGGCGGCCAGGCCCCGCTGGGTCCGCACCCTGGAGTTCAGGCCGTCGGCCCCGACCAGGACGTCGGCGTGCAGCGTGCGCTCTCCGCAGCGGGCGCTCACGCCGCCCACGCCGACCGAGACCTCGTCGACCAGGTCCCGGTAGACCCGGACGCCCGGCTCGTCCACCGCGGCCTGGTGCAACAGCGCGTCCAGGACGCGCCGCCGGATGCCCAGGCCCTGCTCGCCCCCGGGGAACCGCCCGGACACCTCGCGGCTGCGGTGGCTGTAGGTGATCCCCGAGAAGCGCCAGGACGGCAGGTCCGCCAGGGCCGGCCCGAGCCCCAGGCGCTCCAGGCACGCCACCCCGTGGGGCATGATGCCTTCGCCGCAGCACTTCTCCTTGGGGAATTCGGCCCGCTCGACGAGCACGACCTCGACGCCGGCCCGCGCCAGGTGCAGAGCCGTCGCCGAGCCGGCCGGGCCGCCGCCGACCACCAGGACCTGGGCGTCCGGGCTCAACCCCCGGCTTCTCCTGGCTCGGCCCCGTCCAGGATCCAGTCCTCCAGGGCGTCCAGCCCCTCGTCGTCGAGGGGCAAGTCGGGAGGCATGATCAGGCCCATGCCCAGCGGATCCGTGACCTTGACCCACAGGAAGCTGTTCTCCAGCACCCCCGGCTCGACCCGCAGGTAGCCCTCGACCACCGCCTGCTCATTGTCGCAGGGGCTGTTCATCAGCGAGCTGTAGGCCCGCTCGCCCTCCAGGAAGAGACCGCCGGCGCCGGTGGTCGCTCCGTGGCAGCCCGCGCCCCCGCAGCTCGGCTCCAGGACGTCCTCGAGCAGGGCGTCGAAGGGCAACCGTTCGTCGACCACCTCGGGCTCCTCCTCGGCTTCGGGACAGCCGAGCCACAGGCCGGACAACAACAGGATCACGTCAGCTCCCTCGTACGAGCAGCAGGGTGCGGGTGTCCTCGAGCTGGGTCCCGCAGGTGTCGGTCAGGGTCACGGTCAGGTCGACCTCCCGGAACTCGGCGTCGTCGATCCGGGTCACGGCCAGGATCACCACGTCGCTGACCAGCTCCAGGATGCCGTCGGCGCGCCCCTGGAGCGGCCGGGGCAGGTTGCTGTACCCGCCGAACCACTCCCCCTCGGAGTCGGTCACCGTCATCGCCACGATCGGATTCTCGGGGTCGGTGTAGTCCCCGAGGGTGCCCGGGTGCACGCCCTGGGCCCGCAGGCTCCCGTAGATGTGGAAGCCCCCCTGGGCCCCCTGGTGGACCTCGATGGAGCCGCCGTCGTCCAGGGGCTCGAAGAGCACCGTACCGGTGCCCACCTCCAGGGAGGGCGCCTCTTCCTGGGCCAGCTCGCAGAGGGTCGGCGGGGCGGAGTCCTCAGCGGTCGGGTCGGCGCAGGCCAGCAGGGCGAGCAGCGAGCTCAGGGCGCCTCCCACTCGGGGAAGTCCCGGAGCTCCAGGCCAGAGTTGTCCACCTCGATGGCCTTCATCGCTTCGACGAGCTCCGGGTCCACCAGGGAGGTGCCCTCGTGGCCCAGGCCCACCAGGGTCTGGCCGTGCTCGTCGGCCACCTGGGTCAGGTCGTGGGGGTGGCCGGTGCCGTCGGGGATGATCACCCGCCCGGAGCCAGTGCCGAAGGTCTCGGCCAGGATGTCCGCGTTGGTGCCGTCGCTGCGGGTGTGGCAGCGGTCACAGGGCTGGACGCCGCTGGAGGTCGTGTGGGGCACCACCGGGCCGAAGCCCATGCCGCTCATGCCGTCGGTGGTGGTGCGGGGGACCTGGTCGAAGAGGCGCTTGCCGGGCCGGGAGGAGTCGACGGCTTCGGTGCACTCCTCGGTCTCCGGGTCGCAGTCGACGATGACCGTGACGAACATCTTCTCCTGGGGGGCCATCGGCGTGATCTTGCCGTCGGTGCCCACGCCGAGGGCGAAGTAGTCCAGGGCCACGTACGAGCGGGTGCCGCCGACCCAGCCGGGGGTGGTCGTGCCGTCCAGCAGGCTCGTCGCCTCGGCCCGGGTGTCGACGGTGACGTGACAGCCGAAGCAGGACTGGGTCCACGAGGTGTGGCAGGTGTAGCACTCCAGGGTGTCCAGGTGGGAGACCCCGGACTCCGAGCGACCGTGGGCCGAGACCAGGGTCTCGTTGGCCGAGGAGACCTGCAGGTCGCTCAGCTGGGTGAGGGGGTGGGTCTCGCCGGACAGCCGGCCCGTCAGCACCGGCTCTCCTTCGGGGTTGGTGTACACCAGCTCGAGCACGTCGCCGCCGGTGGTCCGGTAGAGGCCGTCGTCGCCGCGCTGGATCGGGGCCTCGGGCGTGCCGTGGCAGTCCTCGCACTCGATGCCCACCTGGTAGTCGTGGGCGCTGTAGAGCTGGTCGTCGCCGTGCACGTCGACGCCGATGTGGCAGTCCACGCAGCCCAGGCCCGCGGCCTGGTGCAGGTCCGGCGGGGTCTCGTCGATGTCGTTGGTGGTGTCTTCGTCGTAGATGTAGAAGCCCGCCTCCCGGGTGTGCACCGTCTCGACGCTGCGCTCGAGGTTCTCCTCCGGGTCTCCGAGCCGGGCCTGCTCCCGGACCCCGCGGTACATCGTGCCGATCCGGTTGCCCCGGTAGTGGCAGTGCTCGCACTGGTTGTCCGGGATCGCCGTCGTCAGCACGTGGGTCTGGGGGTGGGGCGGATCGTCCTTGTTCACCACCGGGTCCGCGGACTCCGAGAGCCCGTCGTCGGTGTAGACCATGTGGCAGCCGGCGCAGCCCGAGGAGCGGAAGTCTCCCCGCGCGTCGTTGTTGCCGAAGTTCCAGACGTGGCAGCGCGGGCAGCCCTTCTCCAGGTAGTGGTCGAGGTAGTCCACCATCGGGGACTCTTCGGTGAGGGGCGGGGCCACCAGCACGGTCAGCTCGTCGACCGTGCCTTCCTCGCCGGACGGGTTCGGCGAGACCTGGTCCCGGACGCCGTAGATCGCCGCCTTCTCGTCCTGGGCCCCCGCCAGGTACCGGGTCTTGTTGAAGTGGCCACAGAAGCTCGTCATGATCGAGTTCGGCGCGGTCTCGACGATGGCCTGGTGGCACTCGGCCCCGCCGCAGCTCTGCTCGGCGACCCGGTAGTCCGAGGGGTTGACCCAGCGGACGTAGGCCGGATCCACCGCGTCCAGCTCGACGCTGGAGAGCGTCTTGAGCCGGGTGGCGCTGTCGATGTCCGCCGGGCGCTGCACGTGGGCGGCCTCCAGGGTGGCCGCGGTCTCGTCGCCGCCGTGGCAGTCGACGCACGTGAGGGCCTGGGCCGGATGGGCGTCCTCGATCCCGTGTCCAGCGGCATCGGTGTGACAAGTCCCACACCCGGCGACGGCCGGCACCGAGTCTTCCGGGGCCTGGGGACAGGCGAGCAACAGGATCGCGAACAACATCGGCATTCCGCCTCCGGAGGCTCTGGGCTCGACAAGGCACCAGAGGTACGCCTCGGAAGCCAGGACCGCGTCCCCCATTCGGCGTAGACTCCGTCGACGAGGCCCGGAGGCGACCCGCCGATCCTCCGCTGGGACGGCCTCGGCGACTCCTGGACCGGCCGGGGGCCGGGGTGCCGGTGTCCGTGGCGCTGTCGGTCGTGCCGAGCTCGTCGGCGAATCGAAGGGTGCTTGCGTCGGTTACGTCGCGGCCGAACAGAAGAACCACAGGCTCCGGGTCGATTGCGCCCGTCACGAGCGGCGCGTCAGTGCCCTGCGCTTCCCGGCGCCGAGCGGCCCGACGCGCGAGGGCTCAGCCGAGGCTGAGCAGGTTCTCCACCGGCCGACCCACCACCGCCTGATCCCCCAGCACCCCGATGGGCCGCTGGAGCAGGGTCGGGTGGTCTGCCATGTGCCCGATGAGCACGCTGTCGGGCTCGTCGCCCGTGAGCCCCAGCTCCTTGAACGCCTTGTCCCGCTTGCGCAAGAGCGCCTTGGGCGGCAGCCCGAGCTTGGCGAACACGCTGGTGAGCTCCCCGACGGACAGAGGCTCCTGCTTGTACTCGCGGTAGGTGAAGTCCTTGCCGGCTTCCTTCAGCAAGGCGACCGCCTTGCGACAGGTGCTTCAGGTCCGGGTGCAGATCAGCTCGATCACGGCGGCCTCCTGGGCCTCTCTGCTAAGCTGACCGTGGCCAGGAGGCGACCGATCCCCACCCCGCACCAGCCGGGCGGTGGTCCTCTGGCCGCCGCGACCACCCGCCAGCGCCTCGGCGCCGCGGCGCTGGTCCTGGCCATCGGCCTGCTCGGGGCCCTGCTCGCGGGGCTCTACAGCCAGCGCGACCTGGCCACCGCCGGCGCCCGCCTCCAGACCTATGGCGAGCTGCTGGACCTCCAGCGCCTGATGGACGACCCGGCCCGGGAGAGCGCGTGGGCCGGGGCCATCGTCGACGCCGAGGGCTACCGGGTCATGGAGATCCGTCGGGGCAGCGGTGCGCTGCTGCTGCAGGTCCGCTCCACAGAGCGCGTGCCCCTGCTCGACGGCCTGCTCGCCCGGGTCGGGCTGCTGGAGCTCGTGGAGCTCCGGGCCGACCTGAGGGACACCGAGGGCGGCACCCTGGTGCTCGTGGCACACCGGCCGGACCGGGGCATCTACCTGGTCCTGGCCAGCCTGTTGACCAGCCTGCTCCTCGGGGTGGTGGTGGTCATCGCCTGGACCGTGGCCCTGCAGAGCCGCGAGCTCAACCGCATGCGGCTGGCCCTGGAGCGCAGCGAGCGACGGCGCATCCAGGCACGCCTCAGCGAGCGGGAGCACCAGCTCAAGGAGACCCGGCGCATGGAGTCCCTGGGCCGGCTGGCCGCCTGGGTGGCCCACGACGTCAACCACCTGCTCACGGTGATCGTCTCCAGCGCCGAGCTGGTGCGGCCCCAGCTGGACCGCGACCGGGACCTGCGGCGCATGGACGCCCTGCTCGGAGCCGTCGACCAGGGCGCCACCCTGACCCGGCAGCTGCTGGCCTTCGGGCGCCGCCAGCCGATGACCCCTCGCCCGGTGGAGCTCAACAGCGTGGTCCGCGACATGTCGGCCATGCTGGAGCGGCTGATCGGCGACGACTACGAGCTGGTCTCCACCTGCGACGAGGGCATCGGCTCGATCACCTGCGATCCGGGCCAGATCGAGCAGGTGCTGCTGAACCTGGTCATCAACGCCCGGGACGCGATGCCCGCCGGCGGCGAGATCACCGTGCGCACCCGGCTGGAGGAGGGCGGACCCCTCGACGGCTTCGTGGCCCTGGAGATCTCCGACGATGGCGTGGGCATGGACGCCGACACCCGGGAGCGAATCTTCGAGCCCTTCTACACGACCAAGGGCGACAAGGGCACGGGCCTGGGGCTGGCGACGGTGCACGGCATCGTGAAGCAGAACCAGGGCGACATCCGGGTGGCCAGCGCGCCCGGCGAGGGCACGACCTTCACGGTCCTGCTGCCCTGCACCTTCGCCGAGAAGACCGTGCGAGTGCCGCGGGTCTCGGCGACCTCCAGCCCCGAGACCGCACGGCAGGCCGGCACCATCCTCCTCGTCCAGGACCGGGAGGACCTGCTGGGCGTCACCGCGGGGGCCCTGCGGTACTTCGGCTACCAGGTGCTGGAGGCTTCGACGGGCACCGAGGCCCTGGCGCTGGTTCGGGAGCGCGAAGGGCCCCTGGACCTCGTGATCGCCGATCTTCAAGGCGGTGGGCTGGGGGGCACTGAGCTGGCCGAGCAGCTCCGGGCCGAGCGGTCGTCGCTGAGGGTCCTGTTCATCTCCGGACTCAAGGGCGCACCCTCCCGACTGCCCGGGACGGCGGTGCTGCACAAGCCCTTCGGGCCCACCCGGCTGCTCGAGCAGGTGAGGGCCTTGCTGGGCGAAGCCCGTGCTGCCCGTCAGGGCAATCTGGAGACGTCTGGTCGCCCGCATTGACGCCCCCCCAAGCGGGTTGTAGGCTGCCTCACACTCCCGGAGAACGCGGTGCCGAAAGTCACGGATCGCCACGGCCGGCCGGTCTCCGGGCAGATGCCCGGACTGGTCGAGGCCATCGTCACTGACAACGAGGATCCCAACAGCCTGGGCAGGGTCAAGGTCAAGTTCCCGACCCTGCCCGACATGCCCGAGAGCTACTGGGCGCGGCTCGTCACGCCCATGGCCGGTGAAGACCGGGGCTGGGTCACGATCCCCGAGGTGGACGACGAGGTCCTGGTCGCCTTCGTGCATGGGGACTTCAACCACGCCATCGTGCTGGGGGGGCTGTACAACGGGGTGGACACCCCGCCCTACGCCAACGACGACGGCGACAACAACCTGCGGATGTTCAAGAGCCGCTCCGGCCACACCGTCACGTTCGACGACACCGACGGCTCGGAGAAGATCGAGATCGTGACGGCCAACGAGGCGGTCAAGATCACCCTCGACGCCGCCAACAGCAAGCTCGAGGTCGTCTCCGACGGCGACATCAGCCTCGAGGCCGCCAACGCCTTCGACATCAAGTGCACGGACTTCAGCGCCAAGGCCTCCGGGTCCGTGACCGTGGAGGCCGGCAGCACCCTGGACTTCAAGGGGTCGTCCTCCGCCACCATCGACGGCGGCGGCAGCCTCACCCTCTCCGCCAGCTCCATCTCGATCGGGTAGCCCTCATGATGAACGGCGTGGTCACCGGGCTGGTGATCGAGAACGAAGACCCGGACGGCATGCACCGCCTCCAGGTGGAGTACCCGGTCGATGCCGACGAGTCCCCGCGCACGGACTGGGTGCGCATGATCTCGCCGATGGCCGGCGCGGACCGAGGCCTGGTGATGATCCCGGAGATCGGCACCGAGGTCGTGCTGGGCTTCGCCTACCGGACCAACACCCCCTACGTGCTGGGCGCGGTCTACAACGGCGGCGACGACACCCCCGGGCCCTACGCCAACGAAGACGGCGACAACAACCTGCGCATCATCTGGACCCGAACCGACTCCCAGGTGGTGTTCGACGACACCGACGGCTCCGAGCTGATCGGCCTGGGGGTCAAGGCCGGGACCGCGGGGGACGTCACGAGTGGCTCGATCTACGAGGTCCTGGACGACTCGGGCTCGGTCCTGACCGAGTACTGCGACGGCGACACCCTCTACGAGGCCTCCGGCAACGTCGAGATCGAGTGCACCGACCTGACCATCGAGGCCTCCGGCTCGGTCACGATCGAAGCCAGCTCCACCGCCGATGCCAGCGGCAGCAGCTCGGCGACCGTCGACGGCGGCAGCTCGCTCACCGGCACCGCCGGCTCGGTGATGATCAACTGAGGCTCATGGGCTCAACCGCCCAGCTGCGCCACCGTCTGCCTCGCCCCCAGCTCCTCGGCCGCCAGGTCGGCCCAGGCCTGGGCCTCGTCACAGATCAGCTCCACCCGGACCTTCATCACGCCCTTCTTCTGGATGCGCTCGCCCTCCAGGATCAGCCGGCGCGGGCCGGTGCAGCGCACGCTGCCCGGGTTCCGCCGGGTGAGCTCGAGCACCCGGCCCTGGTGGGTCGCGACCAGCAGTCGGCCTTCGGTCATCACCAGGTCGGCCTGGGATCGGTTCGTGCGACCGGCCTGGGGACCGCCGACCACGTCCTTGTCCACGAAGACCCGGGCGGGCACCTTGCGGGCCTGCTTGCGGACGAGTCCGTCTGGAATGTCCGCGGCCTTCACCCGGCGGTGTCTGCGCACCCACGCCGACACCAGGCCCAGCCCCACCAGGCTCGCCGCGACCACGAGGAAGCCGAGACCCTTCACGTCACCTCCGGGCTGGGTGGACACCGCACCGCTGCGGGGGTTCCGGATTGGCCCGGCACCGGGCGGGAGTTTACTCACACCGCACGGGAGGTGTGCGTGGCGAAGCGACCGTCGGAGCCGGTGCTGGCCTGGTTCCGAAGCACCCTGAAGGCCAAGGGGCTCAACACGGCCGCGCTGGCCAGGACCGTGGGGGAGAAGAAGGCCACCGTGCGCAACGTGCTGGCCGGCCAGGAGCCCTTGACCGTGGACCAGCTGATGGCCTGGACCCAGGCCCTGGAGCTGTCCCTGGAGGACATGGTCGGCGTCGACAGCGCGTCCCTGCCGGAGCCGGTGGAGCGGGCGCCGGTGCCCGACGACCAACCCGTCGTGCTGGACCCCTACGGCGTCCAGGCGGAGCAGGCCTTCCGGCTCGCCTTCGGACTGGGCTGCGACTTCACCTTCGTCGCCGACACCGACCAGCTGGGCGAGTCCGGCGTGCCCCCGGACGTGCTGGCCCGCTTCCCCGAGCGGCTCGTGCTGCGCCTCGACGCCGCCTACCACCGGCACAACGCCCCGCGCTTCGACACCCACGGCGTCACCCTGACCCTGAGCTTCGACGCGCTGCACACCTGCACCTTGCCCTGGGCGAGCATCCAGCAGGTGATCCTGGACCTGGTGCCCCCGCCGCCCAGCGCGCCCGAGCCTGACCCGGGCCAGGACGAGGCCGAGGGGCGGCCGGTCCTGCGCCTGGTCACATGAAGCGCAGGCTCGGCGCCGCCGCGGCGGTGGTGGCGATCTCGGGCCTGGCAGGGTGGGCGGTGTTCGCCAGTGGACGCTCTCCGGGGCCACCACCGCGGCCGGTCGTCCCCGTGGGGCCCGCCCTGCAGGCCCTGGGCATCAACGAGGCGGTGAGCGTGCCTCTGCGCCAGGAGCAGCGCCAGGGCCCGCCGAAGGCGTCCCGGCTCGCGGCGGACGCGCGGGCCGCGGCGGGCCTGGGGGCCACGTGGACCCGGGGCCACACGGCGGCCTGGCCCCGCCTCAGCCACGACCGCTGGCTCCGGGAGGGCAGGAGCTGGGAGCGCATGGACGCCTGGGTCCGGGTGGTCCAGCAGGTGGGCCTGGCGCCGCTGGCGATGATCGGCCCCTGGCCCGGCAACCAGACCCGGGAGGCCACGGATCGCTACCTGCCCCAGGACCTCGACGCCTACCGGGCCTTCGTGACCGCCGCCGTCGAGCGCTACGACGGCGACGGGGTCGACGACATGCCGGGGCTCCAGCACCCGGTGCTGCACTGGGAGATCGACAACGAGCCCGATCTGAAGAACCTGGTGGATCTGCGCACGGGGGAGACCGACGACTTCGCCAGCACCGCCGAGGTCGCCGAGGTGACCCGGGTGACGGCGGCGGCGATTCGCGCCGCGGCCCCGGAGGCCGTGGTCCTCGGCGGGGGGTTCAATCGGGTCACCAAGGACCCGGGCCTGGCCTACATGCGCAGGCTCTTCGCGGAGCCTGGCGTGCTGGACGCCCTCGACGTGATCTCGGTGCACGCCTACCACCAGGGCCCCGAGGTCGACGCCCTGGCCCTGACCTTCCAGCACACCCGTGCCGCGGCCCCGGGCAAGCCCATCTGGCTCACGGAGACCTCGGTGCCCAGCGCCGGCCGCTTCTCCTGGCAGTCGGAGGCCTTCCAGGCCCAGCTCGCGGTGGCGACCGTGCTGGAGTCGCTGTCCTGGGGGGTCGAGAAGGTCTTCTGGCACACGCTCTTCGACCCGCCGCCCCAGCCCGGCAACCCCAGGCCCTCGGGCACCCGCACGAATTCCCTGCTGGCCCGGCAGCCGGACCACAGCCTGCGGGACAAGCCCGCGGCCGGCGCCTGGCGGGCCCTGGCGGCCCTGCTGGCCGGGGTGGATCGCGGCGAGGTCGGCGTGCTGCAGGCCCGGGGTGGGCGGGCCTGGCAGGTCGGTGAGGCGGTGGTGGTGTGGGGGGACGGTCCGGTCGAGACCCTCGCCACCAGCACCACCGCGAGGCCCCTGGTCGGCACGGGCCGGGTCGCGGTCACCGCCGAAGGCGACAGTCGCACGGTGGATCCCTCCGGACATGGCGGGCTGGTGGTGCTCGGACCGTGACCCGCCCCCGCAGCGTCTGGGGCTGGGCCGCTGTGGCCCTGGTCCTGCGGCTGGCCTTCCTGCTGCGGGGGCTGGACGTGCTCGACCGGCTCTTCCTGCCAGACGACACCTGGTACACCCTGAGCATCAGCCGCAACCTCGCCGCCGGGCTCGGCCCGACTGTCGACGGGGTCGTGGCGACCAGTGGCTTCCAGCCCCTGCTGGCCTGGCTCCAGGTGCCGCTGCACCTGCTCGGCGGGGAGGCCCTGGCGCTCTGGGGCACCCTGGTGCTGCTGGCGCTGGCCGATGCCGGGGTGGCCTTCGCCCTGGGCGACCTGGGCATGCGGCTGTCCGGCCCGCGGGCGGCCTTCGCCGCGGGCGGCCTGTGGGCTCTGGGGCCCTATGGCGTGCACCACGCCCTGGGGGGCCTGGAGACCTCACTCGCGCTGGCCCTGAGCCTGGCCCTGGTGGTCGCCTGGGACGCGGCGTGGCACCCGCGCCACTGGCTCGGCGTGGGCCTGCTCTGCGGCCTGGCCCTGCTCGCCCGCATCGACACCGCCGTGCTGGTCGCGGCCCTGGGAGTGTTGACGCTGTGCCGCGGCCACTGGGGTGCCGTGGCCCGGACTGCAGGGGTCGCGGCCTTGGTGGTCGCGCCCTGGTGGGCCTGGTGCACCTGGACCTTCGGCAGTCCGGTGCCCGAGAGCGGTCCGGCGGTGCTGGGGCTGGTGGCCGATCACCGAGCGCGCTGGCTGGAGACGCCGACGGTGCTGGCCTGGGCCGCCGGCAACCTGTGGGGGGCACCGGTCTTCGACGCGGTCGGCCTGCGGCAGGCCCTGGACGGGCGCCAGCTCCTGAGCACCCTGCTGATCGCCGGGCCGGTGGCCTTCGCGCTCGGGACCGTGCGCCAGGGGCTGCGCTCGCGCACGGCCGCTCAGGCCTTCGTGCTGCACGGGGTGGGCATCGTCGCCCTGTACGCGGTCCACGTGCAGGCCCTGTGGTTCTTCCGGCGCTACCTGGCGCCCTCCCAGGCGGTGGTCGCGCTGGCGCTGGCCCTGCTGTGGGTCCGGCTGGCACCGGGGCTGTGGTCCCGGGGGCTCTTGGCCGTCGCCCTGACCTTCGGCGCCATGCGCATCGGCCTGCTGCTGATCGTGACCCCGGCGGCGAGCTTCGACGTCGGCCACGACGGGGTGAAGGGGTACCTGGCGCCGGCCCGGGCCGCCTGGGCCCGGCTGCCCGAAGGGGCTGTCGTCGGCGCTCTGCAGTCCGGGGCACTGGCCTGGACCGCCCCCCCTGGGTCCCGGGCCGTCAACCTGGACGGGGTGGTCGACGGCGAGAGCGCCCGGGCCTTCGCGGACCGCACCCTGGCCGCTCGGGCCCGGGCCGCGGGCGTGACCCACCTGGTCGACTGGCCGGGCAACCTGCAGGTGATCGAGGCCCGCTGGGGAGGCCCGCTGGCGGTCTCGGCGCGGGCCGTGGTCGACACCCCGGCGGCGGGCGAGGCCTATCGCCTCCAGGTGCTCACGCTGTCGGAGTGATCAGAGCCCGGCGTGCAGCATCAGCTGGTCTACCCACTGGATGCCCTCGACGTCGCGCTCGAAGCCGTCGGCGTGCAGGCGCAGGTAGTGGGCCAGCACCGGGTCGGCCCGCAGGTGCTCGTAGAGCTCGGAGCCGTGGCTGGTGGGCACCCGGGTGGGGTCGGCCTCGATGGCACCACCGAGGGTGCCGCGTAGCTCCTGCCAGCGATCCCGCCCTCCGCGGATGAACAGGCGGCGGAAGGTCGGCCAGCGCTCGGCGATGATGAACCACGCCCACTGGGCCTCGCTGAGCTCCCGGGTCGCTCGGGACTCGATGGCGAACTCGGCCAGCAGGCTCAGCCGGGTGGCGAGGTCCTGGAGGAAGCCCGGGCTGCCCAGGGGCGCGTGGGCGGCGGCGGCGGCGAGCCCGAGCAGGGCGTCCCCGCCGAAGGCGCCCGCGATGCGCTCGGCGTGTGGGTCGGCGTAGCGGCGCAGGACCGATCCGATCCGCCGGACCTCGATCGCGGGCACGGAGATGCGGAGGTCGGCGTAGGGGGTGAGCCAGCGGTGTGCGGCGTCGTCGCTCAGGGAGCCCTCCCGGGCCCGCACCGCCGAGTAGGCGGCTTCGCGCCCCAGGCTCAGGACCAGGGTGATCTCGGTCTCGGGCTCCGTGATCATGCGGATGCCGTCGAGCAGGGCCAGCCGGAGGGCGGGGGAGAGCAGGTCCACGTCGGCGACGAACACCACCAAGCGTCCGCTGCCGCTCCGGCGGACCGAATTCACCAGTCCTCGGAAATTGAGGCGCACCCGGTCCACCGGGCCCAGCTCTCCGGGCTCCAGGGCCGTGCCGGCGGCGCCTTCGTTGGCCTGGCCTGCGAGGCGCAGGCGGTTGAGGCGGGAGATGATCTCCCGGGCCTTCTCCATGGCCTGGGGCCCGCGGCTGGCGAACTGCGCCAGGGTGATGGCCAGCCCGGAGAGCACGTGGCCCCGGTGCTGGAAGAGCCAGGGGTTGTACCAGACCCAGGCGGGGTCAAGCAGGTCCGGGTCGGTCAGGCCGATCGAGTCCCTGGCTCGGTCGAGCAGCCAGGCGCAGCGCAGCATGAGCTGGTTGCGTCCGGAGCCGGGCCCCCCCTGCAGCAGCACGACGCTGCCGGGACCCAGGCGGGGGATGCTGCGAAGGATCGAGCGGGCCAGCGGGTCGTGGCCGAGGATGTCCTCGAGGGGGCCTCCGGCGAACCGGGTCCGGGGGTCGGTGGGGCTCCCAGCGGGCATGGGCGGGCTCCGTCGCGGAGCCTGCAGTCTACCGGAACAGACCCTCGGGGCCCACGATCCTCACGCTGTCGATGCCCAGGTCATGGGCAGCGATCGCTTCGTCCCGCGCAGCCTGCTCCGCGGTGGGGGTGGCGCCGTCGTAGACCACGGGGGTCGGCGCGTCGCCGGTGACGGCGTCGACGAAGGCCTGGGCATCGCCGGTCACCACCACGATGCGCAGGTTCTCGGGGGTGAGGTGCCGGGCCAGGGCCTCGTCGACCGCCGGGGCGTCGAGGGCGGCCACCGCCTCGGGCAGGGTGAGCAGGAGATCTGGATCCCCCAGCGCCAGGGCGTCGAGGGCGAAGCCGAGGCGACGGGCCGGCGTGCGGGCCTTCAGCGGTGTGCCCAGGGCGACCCGGGAGCGGAAGTCCTCGAGCTCCTGGTCCGAGAGCCCCGAGTCCACCAGCTCCTCGGTCATCGCCACCGCCATCTTCAGGGCGAAGGGCCCGTTGGCCGCGGAGGTGGGCCGGATCCAGACGCTGAACTGGCCCTGCTCGCGCACCGTGCCGAGCTCCTGGGTGCGCGACCAGCCCACCTGCCGGTAGTGCTCGACGTAGGCGTAGTCGCCGTAGTTGAGCCCCCGGGTCTCCCGCAGGGCCTGGTACAGCCGGCCATAGGACTCCCGGTGCTCGCCGAAGGCGGTCATGGCGACCCTCAGCGCTGGGAAGTCCGAGTGGCCGCGGTCGACGGCGAGGGGGTGACCGAAGTGGAGGCCGGTCCCCGCGGTGGCCTTCTCGATCACCACCAGCTCCCGTCCTGCGGGCACGGGTCGGGGCTTCGGTGTGGCCGGGGCAGAGGGGGTGTCGGGCAGGGACGCCAGCGCTGAGGAGAGCGCCTCGGCCAGCGCGGGCTCGGTCGCGCCGGCCAGCCCGGCGAAGGTCGCCTGCCGCACGTAGTGCTCCCGGTGGAAGCGCTGGACGTCGTCGACCGTCAGCAGGCCGAGCACCCCGGTCCGGCCCTGGTCCGGGTGGCCGTAGGGGTGGCCTTCGTTGAGCCAGAGGTCGAGCACCGCGTCACCGAGGGCTTCGTCGGAGGACACCAGGCCGACCTCGAGCTCGTTGGTCGCCTCGTCGATCAGCCTGGGCAGGGCTTCGGTGGACCAGACCGGGGCGGTCACGACCCCGGACACCAGCGCCACCACCTCGGCGGCGTCCTCGGCCAGACACCTCGCCCGGAAGGTCACGAGCTCCTTGTCGACGATCCACTCCAGGCTGCTGCCCAGGGCGTAGAGCCGGTCTGAGACGTCGTCGCCGTCCAGCTCGCCCGTGCCGGCCTCCGCCAGCATGCGGGCCGTGAGCCAGGCCAGGCCCTCCTGGCCGGTGGGGTCGTGGGCCGAGCCCGCGCGGACCGTCAGCTGGACGGCCACGGTGGAGGCGCCGGCGACGGGAAGGATCACCGGGGCCCGCACCTGGCCCGCGAGCTCGGCGGGAGAGGGCCCGGGGGGCGTGGCGTGCAGGCAGCCGGCCAGCCAGGCGAGGGCGATCACTCGGCCTCCTCGGGGGTCACGACCACCGCGGTCCGGCCCTCGGGCACGAAGTAGGTGCCGATCACCCCGGCCAGGTCGGCTGCGGTGACCGCGGCGATGGCTTCGAACCAGGCGTCCACCACCGCGGGATCCGGGTCGAAGGCCGTCGCCCAGCCGACCGTGCCGGCCAGGCGGTGGGGATCGTCCAGGCCCAGGCGGAAGGAGCGGGCCATGCGGGCCTTGGCACGGGCGAGGTCGCCGGCGTCCAGCTCGCCCCCCGCGATCGCGCCGAGCGCGCCCACGATCCCGGCCTGGATCGCCGCCGGAGCGGTCTCGGGCTTCAGCTCGGCCGCGAAGAGGAAGAGGTGGGGCTGCCGGAAGCGGTAGTCGTCGCCGTGGAGATCCACCAGCTGGCCGCTGTCGTCGACCAGCTCCCGCCGCAGGGACGACACCTCGCCCAGCAGGAGCTCGTCGAGCACGGCCAGGGCGGCGCTGTCCGGATCCCGGAGATCCCGCCCCGGCACGCGCCAGCCCAGCACCAACCAGGGACTGCCACCGACCTGCGCCGGTGGGATCGTGAGGGCCCGCGGCTCTCGCTGTGCGGGCTCCGGCGGGATCTCCGGCAGGGGTCTGTCGGGCGCCGCCCAGGATCCCCAGAGGGACGTGATCCGGGTCAGGGTGTCCTGGGGGTCGAAGTCCCCGGCCACGACGATGCGCAGGGTCTCCGGGCGGTACCAGGTCGCCAGGAACCCTTCGACCAGGGGGTCGGCGCCGGGCATCGCCGCGACATCGGCGTCGGTGCCCAGGGTGGGGTGGCCGTAGGGGTGGCCGGGGAAGGCCGTGGCATAGGCGGCGTCGATGGCGAGCTCGCCGGTCCAGCTCTTCGACTGGCGCCACTCCCCCTGGACGGCGCCGGCTTCGCGCCGCACGGCTTCATCGGGGAGGTGGGTGCGTTGGAAGCGCCCGGCGTCGTAGTCGAGCAGCTCCGGCAGGGCCCGGCTGGGCAGGGTCAGGTGGTAGACGGTGTCGTCGAGCCAGGTCCAGGCGTTCTCCTCGGCGCCGGCGATCATCAAGGCGCGATCCCGCTCGCTGGCCGGCCAGGTGTCGGTGTCGGCGAAGAGCAGGTGTTCGAGGAAGTGGGCGTGGCCGGTCGTGCCCGGCTCGATCTCGTTGCCGCTGCCGACCGCGACCCAGGTCTGCAGGGAGACCACCCCGGGGGTGTCCATGGGCGCCAGGTAGATCCGCAGGCCGTTGGGCAGCGTGTGCGCGGCGATCTCGACCGGGAGGATCCCCGCGGTGGCGGGCGCGATGCAGAGCGGGAGCCACGGGATCATCGGGTGCCGCCATAACACGCACCGCGCCGGGTCCGGGGCCTTGTCGAGACGGCGTGAACCCGCTTGGAAGGCGCGAGAAACGGCGGTATCATTCGGTTCGCAGCAGGAGGTGATCCCATGGCAACGAACGTCGAGCCCGTCCTTGTGGGAGACAACCGGACCCTGCTGCGGCGGATGCGGCAGGTCACCGTCCTCGACGGCGTCGACGAGGTCGCACCCGACCAGGCTGACTGGATGCCCGAAGCGACCCTGTGGAGCTGCTACCTCGAGCTCCGTCGCCGGGGAGAGCCTCGGGCTCCCGTGGAGTTCCTGCGGGCCCTGAAGACCCTCCTCCGCCGGCGCTCCATCGGCGCCGCAGAGATCCCCAGCCGGGATCCCGACTTCCACGATCACGAGCTCGTCGACGATCCCTTCCTCGGCGAGCTCTGGAAGGCCTACAAGAAGTGCATCGTGCGCAACCGCACGGGCCCGGCCGCCCAGCTGCTCCGGGACATCGAGGGTCAGATCCTCCCGGCCTGAGCCGGAGCGACCCCTACCAGCGCAGCGGCGCCTCCCGCACCAGCACGGTCGCGCAGTCGACCGTGCCGTACCGCTCCTGATCCGCGGCGATCTCCTGGACCTGCAGCAGCAGGTCCACCACGTCGACCTCGAGCTCCACGCGAGCCAGGGAGCCCTTGGGCCGGCCCTTCTCCAAGACGAAGGCCGGGCCCCAGCAGTGGAGTCGGCCGGTGGCGGTGTCCAGCTCGCCCTCCAGGCGGTCGTAGCTGATCGCCACCGGCACTTCGCTGAGCATCTGGGTGCGGCTGCGGTTGCCGGCTCGCAGGATCAGGTTCGTGGGCCGCAGCTGCCCCCCCCGCAGGTGTCCCGTGGGGCGGATGTCGGCGATCCGAGCGGACTCCGGAGACTGGAAGAGGCCCTCGGGGCGCCCCTCCCGGATGATCGCCACCGGCGACGGGGGCACGCCCCGATCGTCGAAGGGCAGGGTCTCGAGGCCGCCGTGGAGACCGGGATCGTCGATCAGGTGGACCCGCGGCCCGCCCAGCGGGCCCTCGCGGTGGGCGACGAAGCTCGTGCCGTCGGCGACCCGATCGGCGGAGAACGCCGGGGCCAGGCGAGCGATGATCCAGGCCGCGCAGCGGGACTCGAGCACCAGGGGCACGGGGCCATCGGGCGGGGTGCCCGGCTCCCGGAGGGCGACCAGGCGCTTGGCCAGCTCGGCCCCGAAGGGCAGGGAGCCGACGTGGGAGAAGTTCCGGGCCGACGAGACCGCGTCGATCTCCTGGCCTGTCCGGCTGTCACGCACCCGCAGGCGGACCCGGTAGAGCGTGTCGACGCTCTGGGCCTCGTTCACCGTGGTCGACGTGCAGGTCCGGACGGTGCGGAGGTCTTCGTAGTCGAGGGACACCAGCTCGATGCCCGCGTGGTTCGCGACGGCGTCTTCGTTCAGGGTGAGGACGTCGGCCCGGGCGTCTTCGTCGAGCAGGCCGTAGCGGCGATCCTCGATGCCGAGGCCCCGCTCCGAGATGCCGATGCGCTGCACCGGGCCTGCGTGCGGGTCCTTGGGAGCTCGCGCGGCCTGCTTCAGCGCCTTGGGGATGGCCGCCTCCACGAGGTCCGTGGTGGGCTCGGCGATCCGGAGGGAGGCGGTGCGACCTCCCTCCAGGTAGACCAGGCCCTGGAGGGTGGACCGGACCGACGGGCCGCTGCGGGTGCGCCGACCGCCCTCGATGGCCCGGGTGTTCACGGTCGTCTGCTGATGCAGCAGCTCGACGCCGCGGGCCCCGGCAGCGCGAGCGCTCTCGAGCCACCGGTTGAGCTGGGGCAGGACCTTCGGGGCTCCCGGCGACGACGACATCTCAGCTCCGGTTGAGGCCCGCGGAGACTACCACCCAGGCCATGTGACGGCGCTGTGACGCAAGGCTGTGAAACCGGGTGGACAGCGGGTTGCTGCGGCGGTACCACGGGCGAGACCTCAGGACGGGGTCCCGGACCGACCCGGAGGGTGAAGGTGCCGACACAGCGTCAGGCAGAGCGGGCCTCGATCGTCGAGGAGATCCAGCGCTCGGTTGCGACCACCCCGATCGACCTGGAGGAGCCCCGTCGCGGGCTGTTCGAGGCCTTCTGCGGCGAAGTCGCGCGCCAGCTGCGGCCCCCCTTCCTGGCCCGGCACGGCGAGCGGGTCAGCGCGGAGCTCCTGTGCCTGTTCAAGCTGTTCGAGGTGCGTCCGGGCGACGACATCCTCGTCCAGGTCGAGCCCGTGGGCGGCAACGAGGTCAGCCTGCGCACGGTGATGCGCGACCAGTCGTTCATCGTCGACACGGTGCGCTTGCTGCTGGCCACCCAGGGCGGCTCCTACGGCGCCGGCTTCAACGCGGTCCTGCGTGTCACCCGAGACCAGCAGGGTCGGGTCACGAACATCGGCGAGGGCGAGCTCGAGAGCGTGGTCCAGATCGCCGCCTCCCGGGTCGACCCGGCGCACGCCGATGCGCTCGAGGCGGGGCTGCGGGGCAACCTGGCCCTGGCCCGCGCCATGGTGCGGGACTTCGGCCGCATGACCGCCTCGGTCGACCGGGTCGCTGCCCGCTTCGCCCGCCTGGCCCACCAGGACGGCCAGCAGACCGAGTCCTGGCGGGAGACCTCGGACTTCCTGAACTGGCTGCTGAGCGACAACTTCGTCTTCATGGGGACCCGCTGGGGCGATGAGCGCTTCGGGGTCGAGGACCCGGCCCTCGTGGACCTGTGGGACGCCGGGCAGCCCTCCGGAGGCGACCACGGGGTCGGTGAGAGCCTGCCCATCCGCATCTCCAAGGGCGCCTTGGAGTCGCCGGTCCACCGCTCGGGCCGGATCGACGAGATCCGCCTCCAGGTCCCCGGTGAGGCCGGCGAGCCCAGCGGTGAGCTGCTCATCCGCGGCCTGTTCACCTACCGGGCCGTGACCCAGCCCTCCCGCCACGTGCCCGTGCTGCGGCGGGTCCTGGCGGAGATCCTGCGCCCCGAGGAGAGCCGCCCGGGCTCCTGGCGCTACAAGGGCGTCGCCAACGTCTTCGACTCCCTGCCGACCGAGTTCCTGTTCACCGGCAGCGTCAGCGAGATCATCCGCATCGTCGACCGCGTGCTCGAGGCCGAGGCCGAGCAGCAGGTCGGCGTGCACCTGGTCCAGAAGCCCGAGTCGAACATGACCTTCGTGGTCGCGGCCATGCCGAGGAGCCAGTACTCCGACGCCCTGCGCCAGCGCCTGCAGAAGGTCCTGAAGCGCCAGACCGGCGCCACCTACCTGGACCACGGCCTGTTCGTGGGCCGCTACGACACCGTCCTGGTCCACTTCTTCCTGACCGGCGTCCGGGTCCTGGACGACGACGCCCTGGACCGCACCCGCACGGTGCTCGAGGCCATCGCCACCCCCTGGGAGGACCGGCTCTTCGAGGCCCTGCGCAAGAGCCGCGAAGAGGGCGAGGCCCAGCGGCTCATCGCCGAGTACGGCTCCGGCTTCACCGAGACCTACTCCCTGCACGCCCGGCCCACCCAGGCGGTGCGGGACATCGAGCTCATCGAGCAGCTGAGCGACGACCGCCCCTTCGTGGCCAACGTCTACGTCGACCGCAAGGGTCGGCTGAACCTGCGCATCTACCAGGAGCTCAACAAGAGCCTGAGCTCGATGATGCCCGTGCTCGACGAGTTCGGCCTGGACATCGCCGACCAGTACGCCGAGGAGGTCCGGACCCGCAGCGGCCGGGTCGTCGCGCTGGACACCTTCCGCCTCAACGGCGCCTGGGGCCTCGAGGACGAGGAGATCCTGGACCGCCGGGACAAGCTCACCGAGGGCCTGGAGTCCGTGTTCGGCGGCCGCATGGAGGCCGACGGCCTCAACCGGCTGCTGCTGCGGGCGGACCTGGCCTGGCAGGAGCTGGACATCATCCGGGCCTACCGCGGCTACGCGCGGCAGCTGGGGGTCAACCTGACCTTCCAGCGGGTCCAGGAGATCCTGCTGGCCCACCCCAGGCTCCTCGGCCGGCTGGTCCACTACTTCCACACCCGCTTCGACCCCGACCTGGCGGGCGACCGCGACGCCGAGATGGCCGAGGCCGCCGAGCAGGTCGAGGCCGCCCTGCGCAAGGTCCACGTCCACGACGAGGACCTGCTCATGCGCTCGATCTACGAGCTCATGCGGGCCACCCTGCGCACCAACGCCTACCGCCGGGACCGCACCTGCTGGTACGTGAGCTTCAAGGTCGACCACGCCCTGACCAAGGTCGTGCCCGAGCCCAAGCTCAAGTACGAGATCTACGTGCACCACCCGGAGGTCGAGGGCGTGCACCTGCGCGGCGGGCGCATCGCCCGCGGCGGCATACGCTGGTCCGACCGCGACGACTACCGCACCGAGGTGCTGGGCCTGGTCACCACCCAGATGGTGAAGAACGTCGTGATCGTGCCCGAGGGCGCCAAGGGCGGCTTCTTCATGAAGCACGTCATCCGCGACCGGGCCACCCGCCGCAAGAAGGCCGACGAGCTGTACAAGTTCTTGATCCGCGGCATGCTCGACCTCACGGACAACATCGTCGACGGAGAGAACGTCCCGCCCGAGCGGGTGGTCTGCCACGACGAGCCCGACCCCTACCTGGTCGTCGCCGCGGACAAGGGCACCGCCCACCTGTCCGACACCGCCAACGGCGTGTCCCGGGAGTACGGCTTCTGGCTCGACGACGCCTTCGCCTCCGGCGGCTCCAACGGGTACGACCACAAGGTCTGCGGCATCACGGCCCGGGGTGGCTGGGAGTGCGTGAACCGGCACTTCGCCGAGATGGGCCTGGACCCCAGGACCGACACCTTCACCTGCGCGGGCATCGGGGACTGTGGCGGCGACGTCTTCGGCAACGGGGTCATCGAGTACGAGACCATGAAGCTGCAGGCGGCCTTCAACCACCTGCACATCTTCCTGGACCCGGATCCGGACCCTGCCAGCTCGTACACCGAGCGCAAGCGCTGCTTCGACGAGGTCCAGGGCTGGGATCACTACGACACGAGCCAGATCAGCGAGGGCGGCGGCGTGTTCAGCCGCGCCGCCAAGAGCATCCCCCTGTCCCCCCAGGTCAAGGAGATGCTCGGGGTCCTGGCCGACGAGCTGCCGCCAGACGCCGTCATCCGGCTCATCCTGCGCATGGACGTCGACCTGCTGTGGAACGGTGGCATCGGCACCTACGTCAAGGCCTCCAGCGAGTCCCACCGGGACGCCGCGGACCCGGGCAACGACAACCTGCGCATCAACGCCGACGAGCTGCGCTGCCGCGCGGTGGGCGAGGGCGGCAACCTGGGCTTCACCCAGGCCGGGCGCATCGAGTACGCCATGAAGGGCGGTCGCCTGGACACCGACGCCATCGACAACTCCGGCGGCGTCGACATGTCGGACCACGAGGTCAACCTCAAGATCCTGCTCGGCCCGGTCGTGCGGCGGGGAGACCTGAGCACCGAGGACCGCAACGTCCTCATCGCCTCGATGACCGAGGAGGTCACCCGCCTGGTGCTCGCCAACAGCGACCGCCACGCCAAGCAGCTCTCCATCGACCAGGTGCGGTCCCACCGCAACCCGATGCGCTTCAGCCGGGCCTGTGACTGGGTGGCGCGGCACAGCAAGACCACCAAGCCCATCCTGGACCTGCCGAGCCACGGCGAGCTCACCACCCGCATGGAGACCCGCCAGGGCCTCACCCGGCCCGAGCTCAGCGTGGTCGCCGCCCACGTGAAGATGCACGTGTACAAGTGGCTGCTCGAGGCCGACCCGTCGGACATCCCCGACTTCTCCGATCGCATCCGGGCCTACTTCCCGGCGGTGGTCCAGGAGCGCTTCCCCGACGACATCGACGGCCACATGCTGGCCCACGCCATCGGCATGACCGAGCTGCTCAACGAGGTGATCGGGGACACGGGCGCGACCTTCTTCCCCCAGATGCTCGACCTGACCAGCCGGTCCAGCGGTGAGATCCTCGCCGCCTGGTTCCGGGTCGCCAAGGTCCTGGACCTGTCGGGGCTGCGCGCCGAGATCGACGCGTGCACGGGCCGTCCCGGCGGCCGGTACCGGTCCTGGATCGCGGTCACCGACGGGGTCAGCGGCCTGCTGGCCGCGGCCTTGGCGCCGGGCCAGCCGGCCCTGGACGACGCCCTGATCGAACAGACCCGCGAGGTCCTCGCCAAGCTGGGTCGCTACCGGACCGGTGAGCACAAGGATCGCTTCAGCGCCGGGGTGCGCAAGCTCCGCAGCCTGGGGGTCTCCGAGCGCCTCGCCGGCAAGGTGACGGCCTGCTGGGACCTGACCCTGGCCCGGGAGATCGCCCTGGTCCGGCGCCGCACCGGCGAGCCCGTGCGCGACGCCGTCGTCCGCTACCTGGGCGTGGGCCGGGGGTCCCGGCTCCTGCCGGCGATCTGGGCCATCGAGGACCGGGTCAGCCAGGACGAGTGGGACCAGGTCGCCGCGGGCATCCTGCGCAGCCGCTACTTCTCGCTGCTCCAGGGCCTGGTGGAGTCCACGCCGCTGACCTCGGAGCTCCGGCTCGGGGTCGACCGGGTCAGCCACAAGCTCTACTGGGGGCCGCTCAAGGAGCTGGCCGACATGGTCGAGGGCATCGTGGGCAATGCACCCGGCGTGGGCGCCCTGCTCGTGGCCGAGGAGCGGCTGCGGGCGGCCGTGATGCGCTGAGTCCTGGTGGGGGACTGGATCCTGCTGCGCCATGGCGAGTCCGTGGCGAACGCCCAGCGATGGCTGGCTGGCTCCCGGGACACCCCGCTCACCGCGAAGGGCAGGGCCCAGGCCCAGGAGGCCGGGGCTGCCCTGGCCACCACCCCGCTCGCCCGGGCGCTGAGCTCGACCCTGTCCCGGGCCCGGCGCACCGCCGAGCTGGCGCTCGCGGGCCGCGAGGTTCCACTCTCCGCCCACCCGGAGCTCTGCGAGCGCGAGCTCGGCGCGTGGGCGGGGCGCCCCATCGCCCGGGTCCGGGCCGAGGCGGGCCCCTGGATCTGGTCCTGGGATCGGCCGGCACCGGGCGGGGAGTCCTGCGGCCACGTGGCGGCACGGACCCTGGGCTTGTTGCGCGGCGTGCCGGAGATCGACGGCACGACCCTCGTGGTGTGCCACGGCGGGGTGATACGCAGCCTGCTCGGGCTGCTCGAGGACTCGCCCTACGGCGTGATCGGGCAGCGCAAGGTGGCCAACGCCGTGCCCCTGCCCGTCGACCTCGGCCCCGGTGGCTGGGCGGCGCTCTGGGACCGGCACGCGGCCGAGCTGGAGCGCTTCCGCCGATGAACACCTGCCCCCAGGCCGACACCCGGGTCGAGATGACCCAGCTCGTGCTGCCGACCCACACCAACAACCACGGCACCATCTTCGGCGGGCAGCTGGCGCCGCGATGCGCTTCGGCCGGGGGGACGTGGTCACGGCCTCGATGGACGAGCTGCACTTCCTGCGGCCGGTCCAGCGGGGCATGATCGTGACCCTGCGAGCCCAGGTGAACCAGGCCTGGCGCAGCTCGATGGAGATCGGCGTCCAGGCCGAGAGCGAGGACCCCCGCACCGGCGAGCGCCAGGTCTGCTGCACGGCCTACCTGACCTTCGTGGCCCTGACCCCCGAGGGCCGGCCGCGCCCGCTGCCCGCGCTCGGGGTGGACGATCCGGACGAGGGCGCCCGCCGCCGGGCCGACGCCGAGGCTCGCCGGGTCCATCGGCTCGAGGTGCGGCGGCAGCGCAAGGGGCAGGCCCGGTGACCCAGCTGGTGCTCGCCTCGGGCTCCCCCCGCCGCAAGGACCTCCTGGCGCGGCACGGGTACACCTTCGACGTGCGCGTGCCGAGCGTCGAGGAGCGGGCGACGGCGGGGGAGGGCGCCCGGGACTTCGCCGTCCGCATGGCCCTGGAGAAGTCCTGGGCCGTGCTGGCCGCACCGGGAGAGGTGGTGCTCGCGGCGGACACCGTGGTGCACGTGGCGTCGGCGCTCCTGGGCAAGCCCCGGGATCCGGTCGATGCCGCCCGCATGCTCACCGCCCTCTCCGGTGGCTGGCACGAGGTCACCACCGGCTTCAGTGTCCGCTGCGACGATCGGACGGAGCAGGGGGTGGTGACGACGCGGGTGCGCTTCCGGCCGGTCTCTCCCGAGGCACTCTGGGGCTACATCGCCAGCGGCGAGCCCCTGGACAAGGCCGGCGGCTACGGCATCCAGGGCCTCGGGGCCGGGCTCGTGGCGGAGATCGAGGGCAGCTACACCAACGTCGTCGGGCTCCCGCTGGCCGAGGTGGTGCAGGTCCTGGCGGAGCTCGGCGTGGCCGACCCGATGGAGGGGGGGGCGTGAGCGTGCGGGAGCGACTGTCCGTGGTCCAGGCGCGTCTCCAGCGGGCCTGCGAGGCCGCTGGGCGCGACCCGGCGTCGGTCACCCTGGTGGCCGTCTCGAAGATGCACCCCGCCGAGACCGTGGCCGAGGCCCTGGCCGCCGGCCAGCGGGACTTCGGCGAGAACTACGCCCAGCAGCTCCGGGACAAGGCCCTCGCACTGGGCCCCGAGCCGCGCTGGCACTTCATCGGCAACCTGCAGACCAACAAGGTCAAGTACGTCGCCGGGCGGACCTGGCTCTTCCACGCCTTCGACCGCCTCAAGCTCGCCGACGCCTTCGCCAAGCGGTACGACGTGCCCCAGCGGGTCCTGGTCCAGGTGAACACCGGCAGCGAGTGGAGCAAGTCGGGCGTCACGCCGGAGGACACACTGGCGCTGTGCGACGAGGTGATGGCCCATCCCGGCGTCACCCTGTGCGGCCTGATGACCATCCCGCCCTACCGGGAGGACCCGGAACAGGTCGCGCCCTTCTTCCAGGTGCTCCAGGAGCTGCAGGCCGAAGGCCGGCGACGGGGCTTGCCGCTGGACGAGCTGTCGATGGGCATGAGCCACGACTTCGAGGTGGCCGTCCGCCACGGCGCGACCTGGGTTCGGGTCGGGACCGCGCTCTTCGG
>CAYFPX010000079.1:22623-31014 GCA_964344945.1 uncultured Enterobacterales bacterium | reverse complement strand
CGAGATCGAGCGCCTGGTGGCGCGCGGGGGGATGGCCACGGTCTTCCTCGCCAGGCAGCTGGGCCTGAATCGCACGGTCGCCCTGAAGCTGGTGCATCCGGCCGAGGAAGACGTCGAGGACCGGGGCGCCTTCGTCGAGCGCTTCCGGCTCGAGGCCAAGACCCTGGCCAGCCTGAGCCACCCCCACATCGTCACGGTCTTCGACTACGGCGAGACCGAGGAGGGCGACTGCTTCATCGCGATGGAGTACGTCGAGGGTCCCCGCTTCGCTCGGCTGCTCAAGCAGGGACCGCTGGAGACGAACCGGGCGGTGGACCTGGTCATCCAGGTCTGCCGGGCCCTGCGCTACGCCCACACCAAGGGCGTGATCCACCGGGACGTGAAGCTCAGCAACGTGCTCATCGGCAACGACGAGCACGGCGAGGAGCACGCCAAGGTCGTGGACTTCGGCCTGGTCAAGATCACCGGCAACGAGCAGAAGCTCACCAGCCACGGCCTGGTGCTGGGCTCTCCCCACTTCATGGCCCCTGAGCAGGTTCGCGGCGGGGACATCGACCACCGGGCGGACCTGTACTCGGTGGGCATCCTGCTCTACTGCTCCCTGACCGGTCGCTACCCGTTCCACGGTGCGAGCCGCACCGCCACCATGACCGCCCACCTCTCTCGAGAGGTGCCCGCCTTCTCGGAGCTCGTGCCCGACCGGCGCTTCCCGCCCGGGCTCGAAGCCGTGGTCGTGCAGGCCCTGAGCAAGGAGCCCGAAGAGCGCCAGCAGGACATGGACGCGCTGATCAGCTGCCTGATGCCCTTCGCCTCGGGCCCCGGCGACCTGCCGTCCATGGGGCTCGCCAGCCCGGAGACCCTGGTCCAGCACGCGCCCGAGCCGGCGTCGACCCGGCCGAGGCGCTGGGTGCTCGGGGTGGTGGGAGTGGCCAGCTTCGCGCTGGCGCTGGCGGTGCTGCTGGGGGTCTGGCGCACGGTCCGGGGGCCCACTGGCCCAGTGGAGCACGTGGACACGACCCGCGACCTGCCCCGGGCCCTGCCAGCGCCGCCCCCGCTGCCGCCGGTCGAGCCCGCCGCGGAGCCGACGCCGGAAGCGGATCCCGAGCCCGCGGTGGCGCCGGAGCCGCAGCGGTCCTCCAGCCGCAGCGGCAGCGGCACGAAGTCCGCGCGCCGCAGCAGCGGCCGGTCCAGCGCCTCTTCCGGGGGCGCGACCCAGCCGGCGTCGGAGCCGCGCCAGCAGACCGTGTCGACCGCCTCCGAAGCCCCGCCCGCCGAGCCGGAAGGCACCGCCGAGCCTGCGGCCGAGGCGGAGCCCGAGCCACCCTCGACCCGGAGCCCCCCGGCCACCGATCTGGCCGATCCGTGGGAAGGTGGCGCCGAACCGGCCGCGTCCTCCGAGTCCGAGGACGACTCCTCCAGGTCCTGGGAGCAGGCGGGCGGCGACCTGAGGGACCCCTGGGGAGACTGAGTCCGATGTCCCAGAGATCCTCGCGAACTTCTGAGACAGGGGACCAGAGATCCTCACGAACTTCTGAGACGGGGGACTAGCAGGCTTGCTCGGCGCACTCACCCTGTGGGCCCTGATGGCGGCGCCCGCGCTCGCTCAGGACGGCGGCATGTCCACGACCGCCGCCACGGACTCCCGCGCCCGTGAGCTCTGGGAGAACGGTGCCATCCTCTACAGCGAGGGGCGGTACGAGGACGCGATCCTCGCCTGGAACGAGGCCTATCGCCTGAGCGAGCGGCCGCTGATCCTCACCAACATCGCCAACGCCCAGGAGCGCCTGGGCCTGTGGCGCGAGGCCCTGGAGACCCTCAACCGCTACCGCGCCTTTGCGCCCGCGGACGAGCGGGACGCCCTGGATCGCCGCATCGCCAACCTGGAGCGCCGGCTGGCGGAGCAGGTCACGCCGTCCACCCAGCCCGCCGCACAGCCGGCCCCGGCACCGGCCCCCACCGCGACGTCCCGGCCTGGCCTGGGCCTGCCGGTCGCGCTGCTGGTCGGCGGGCTCGCCGGCGGCGGCGTCGGCGCGACCTTCGGAGTGCTCTCCCTCGGTGCCCGGGAGGACGCGACCGCGCTGTGCGTCGGCTCCGACGACGACCTGCTGTGCCCGAGCAGCGCCCAGGACGCCCTGGACCGGGACCGCCGCTACGCCATGGTGGCCGACGTCTCCTACGGCACGGGCCTCGTGCTCGCCGCGGCGGGGGTGGCTCTGCTCGTCCGGGCCCGCCGAGGTGCGCCCGGCGTGCAGGCCTGTCTGGCACCGGTGCCTGGTGGCGGGGTGGTGGCCCTGACCACCGGATTCTAGGAGACTCCGCTGGTGACCTCGGCCCTCCTGCTCCTGCTGCCGGCCTGCACCCTCTCGCGGGTCGACCCGGCGGAGTGCACGTCCAACCAGGCGTGCCGGGACGCCTTCGGCTGGGGCATGGTCTGCGGGGAGGAAGGGCTCTGCGGGCCGCTGGAGCCGGACGTGCGCTGCACCCGGACCACGCCGCCGGACCTGCTCGAGGACCCGGTCGGCTACAGCGATCTGCTCGTGCTCGGCAGTGTGTACGACGACGACGCTTTCTCCCTCGAGGTCCAGGCCATCGAGCTGGCGGTCCGCCAGGTCAACGACAACGGCGGGCTCCAGGGCCGGGGCTACGGCTTCGTGCACTGCACCAACGTCGAAGACCTGGCCCTGGACAAGCTCGACCAGGAGACCGCCAACGAGGAGATGGCCTCGTTCCTGGCCGACCAGGTCGGCGTGCCGGCCCTGGTCGGTCCCGCCACCTCGGGCCGCACCCAGGACGCCTACCTGACCATCGAGCCCTACGGCACGGTGCTGATCTCGCCCTCGGCCACCAGCCCGGCCCTGACGGACCTCGACGGCCTGAGCCCGTCGGACGACGAGCCCGGGCTGTTGTGGCGCACCGCGCCGCCGGACTCGCTCCAGGGGGTGGTCATCGCGCTGGACATGTGGAACCGCGGTGTGCGCACGGTGGCCGTCGTCCACCAGACCGGAGCCTATGGCGAGGGGCTCGCCGAGGTCTTCGCCCAGGAGTTCACCGACCGCGGGGGCACCGCCACCCGGTACCCCTTCGACAACGACAGCACCCGCGACGACCAGGTGGTCGATGCCGGCGCGACCGACGTGCACGAGGTGCTGTTCATCTCCTCGGAGAAGACCGACACCATCGCCTTCCTGAACTCGGCGGGGTCGATCTCCGAGTACGAGGACCTGGGCATCTTCCTGCCCGACGGCGGCTTCGACCTGGCCATCTTCGAGGAGGCCACCCAGGGCCGGCCGAAGTTCGGCGACGTGCGCGGCACCGCCCCCAGCTCGCCGGACAACCTGATCTACGACGCCTTCGTCGCCGCGTTCTCCGCTGAGTACGGCGACGACGCGACCTCTTCGGGCTTCACCGCGTACGCCTTCGATGCCTCCTGGCTGGCCATCTACGGCACGGCCTGGAGCTGGTTCCAGGAAGGCGAGATCACCGGCCTGGGCGTGGCCCGGGGCCTGCGCCGGGTCGCCGACTCGGCCTGGAGCGCCGCCGAGGGCGAGCCCCTGCCCATCCGGCCCACCAGCTGGTCCACGGTGGTGGCGACCTTCGAGGAGGGCACGGCCATCGACGTCGACGGCACCTCGGGCGCCCTGGACTTCGACCCCGCCACCGAGGAGACCACCAACCCCATCGATCTGTGGGTGGTGGCCCCCGGGACCACGAGCCTGAGCATCGTCTGCACGGTGGAGCCGGGCGAGGAGGACGCTGCGGACTGCCCGAGCTGGGAGGACCAGAAGGACTAGTGTCCTGTCTCAGAAGTTCGTGGACACTCACTTGCCCTCGCCACGCCTGGCGGCCCGCTCTCGCGTTGATGTGACTCGGCCACACCGGCCGCTCGAGCAGACCACCAGCCGCGGCGATGGCTGCGTGATTGACTCTCGAACTTCTGAGACAGGACACGAGTGGGTCGAGTCCGAAAATCGGCGGTGAAGTCGGGGTCGAAGGGGGGTCAGCAGTGGTTCGGCGAATGCCCACCGCACGCTCCTAGGGCTCCTGGTCGGCCACCCAGCCGGCCCAGTCCTCTGGCGTGTTGAGGTTCAGCAGGACCGCAGCGGATGAGGCGGGCACCGCGTGGGCACCCGCGAGCAGGGCCCGCAGTCCCCCCGCGACCGGTCCGGCTCGGAGGCGGTCGCACACCTCTGCCGAGAGCAGCACCGGGTGACCCGGGGCCCCCTGCCAGGCGAGCACCGCGGGCGCGGGGGCGGCGATCAGCGCGGCCAGCTCCCGCCCGGTCGCTGGCGGGGCGTCCACCGGTGTCACCAGGGCTCCCTCGGCCCCGGTCTCCCCCAGGGCCAGCGCCAGGCTGTCCGAGAGGTGATGCCGGCCCCAGTCCGGGTTGTGCACCAGGCGAGCCTCCGCTGGCAGGTGATCGCCGAGAACCTGGCTGTGGGCCCCGCCCACCACGATCACCTCGGCGCACCAGGGTGCGAGGGCCTCGACGTGGGCCGCGAGCAGGGTCCGGCCGTCCCCCAGCCGCAGCAGGGCCTTGGGCCGGCCCATGCGCCGACTGGCGCCGGCCGACAGGATCACGCCGAGGGGGACGGGGGCGGGCACTACCCGATCCTGCCAGGACACGGTACTCAGCGGGCCATGGCATGGAGCTGGCTGTTGTTGTCCGCGTGCGCGGTCCGGGAGGCGCCCGGCCTGCGGACACCGCCGCCGCCGGTGGCGCAGCACTTCGAGCTGGCGCTGAGCGGCCGCTTCGAGACCCGGGGCGAAGACGGGCTGGCGGTGGACGTGCCGCCGCTGGCGCTGTCCCTGCAGGGCACCGCCAGCCTGGTCGAGGCCGTGCGCTACCGGGACGGCTCCGTCGGCCGGGTGTTGACCCTCCACACCCTGGTGGACGCCGCCACCGGCGAGCCCCACGGGCTGCAGGGCCGGGCCCTGGAGCTCCGGTCCCACGAGAGCGGCGAGGTGCTGGTGGTGTCGGGCTGGGAGGGGGTCGCCGGCGCCGGCCGCCACGGCGAGGTCCTCGACCTGATGCTCCCGCTGTTCTCCCCCGAGGTGCCGGACCTGGGCCGGGAGGACCGGGTGGTCATCGCGTCGAGCTACCCGGTGCGCGTGGCCGACGGCCGCCGCCACAAGGTCTCCCTGGTCACGGCCTGGACTCCCGGGGAGGACCGCGAGCGGGGCAGGCAGCAGGCGCTCGCCTTCGAGGGCCAGCTCCAGTGCGAGGGTCAGGAACAGGGGCTGGCGCTGTCCTGTGCCGGGTCCCACAGCGGACACCTGGTCGGCTCCCGGGAGGGGGGGCTGGTCGAGACCCACCTGGAGATGACCCGGACCTTCGTCCTCCAGGGCCCGGGGGGGACCCTGGTCCAGGCCCAGACCCTGGTTGCGACCGCCACCCGCCAGCCCGAGGGGGACGCCCCGTGATCCTGTGGCTGGGCACCGCGCTGGCGTCCGAGCTCCCGCTCGCCGAGGAGGGGCCGCGCCTGTACCTCGACGTGCCGGCGGTGCGCGCGGGCCTGCACCGGGTCCTGCCGGCCCTGGCGCCCTGCTACGCCGCGCTGGGCGATGCCCCTGTCGAGCACTCCCTGAGCCTGATCTGGCATCCGGACGGGCGGCTCACCGACCCCGCCCTGGCGCCCTCGGACCCTGTCCTGTCCGACTGCCTGGCCGAGGTCCTGGCCGCCCACCCCGCGGCCACGCACCACGACGATCCCCTGCGCGTGGGGACGATCCTCGTGTGGCGGCAGGGGCGCCTGGTCCCTCACCCCGAGGTCGCGCTGGACCCGCGCCCGGACACCCTGCTCTTCGTCTACCTGCCGGATCCCGCGATCGCGGCGGATCTGCAGGCCGCGCTCCAGGGGGCGCCCGCCGCCGAGTGACCGGCATCTGGTAGATTCGTCCGTCCCCTGGAGCCTTCCGATGGACGTGGTCAAGTGGCTGGAGACCCTCCTCGGGGACTGCCGGCTGGTGTCTTCCGCCGAAGAGGCGCTCGCCCTCGTGCCGTCCCTCGGCCTGGACGCGCCGCACACCCAGGACATCCCCCTTGAGGGTGAGTCGCCGTGGCGAGGCAGCCCGGTGGGCTTCGCGAAGGTCCTGCGGCAGCCCCTCGGCATGATGGTCGCCGAAGCGATGACCGAGGTCACCGCGGGCCAGGCGCCGTCGGACCCATCCCAGCTCTCCCTGGACGTCCTGGCCAACGACGCCGCCACCGCCACCCTCGCCCGTCTGCTGATCGAGGCCTGGCGGAGCGGCCCGCGCTCCGCCTCGCTGGTCATGCTCGAGACCGTGCGCCAGGCCGCCGCCATCGCCTGGGGCGACTTCGACGAGCTGACCCGGTACAGCCCGGCTTCCGCCGCCCGTGCTCGCCGCGCCCTCGAGGACATGCCCGACCGCCTCAAGGTCCGCACCGAGTACCTGCAGGGCCTGGCCTGGGCGCTGTCGGTGCGCCTCGGGGGGGCGTGGGCCTTGGCCGCCAGCCTCGACCCGAGCGTGCGTCCGACGCGGCTCTACCAGGCCCTCGTGGCGAACCGCCTGGTGCTCGTGGCGCCTGCGGGCGCCCTGTCGCCGACCGACGACCTGGACCTGGTCGCGGGTGTGCTCGGCATCGAGGTCGATGAGGGCGTGCTGGGCGCCACCCACCTCGCGGTCTGCGCCGTGCTCAAGGTCGCCCTCGCCGGTGGCGGCGACGCGGCCGGAGCGGCCCTGCGCAGCCTGGCCGGGACCCGGAACCAGGTGGCGTCCCTGGCGCTGGACCCTCGCGTCATCGGCCTCGCGCTTCAGGCCCTGCCGGACCTGGTCGACACCAAGCAGCTCAAGGGCGCGGGCGTCTCCAAGAGCGCCCAGAAGCGCCTGCTGAAGCGCGAGGGCGCCTCGGCGGCCGGTGCCCTGTACGGCCAGGCCGCACGAGCCCTGCGGGCCTGGGACGTCCTGGGTGCGCTGGCCAGTCGCTGCCTGCCGGTGGAGCTGGAAGGCGGCGCCTGGACCAGCCGTCTCGGGCGGGTCCAGGGCCAGCTGCCCTGGCCGCTGCTGACCCCTCGGGGCGACGGCGGCCAGGCCGATCTGACCGTCGTGGGCGTTCGCCTCGATGGTCTCTGGGAGACCGTGCGCAAGCACGCGGTGGATCAGGGCGAGCCCCTGGTCCTGGCCGCCGCCCAGGGACTCTGGCGCGGGGTCTGCTCGGGCGCGACCGAGCACGGCGGCTTCGCCACCAGCCTGGGCTCCGACGGCCTGGGCTTCTTTGCCTCGAAGTCCGGCGCGGACAAGTGGGCCGAGGCCGTGCGCTCAGCCTTCCGGCCCCCGCTGCGGCTGGGGCTCGGTCCCTTCGGCGACGGGGTGAACCTGCCCTCGGGTGGGGCCATCGACGTGAACATCGCGTCGGGGCGGTGCGTCGCGGGCTGGGACGGCGAGCACCTCTGGGCCGCCGGCGATGCCGTGGCGAGAGCCCTCCCGGGCGGTGGTGGTGGTCTCAGCGACGATCAGGACGAGGGCCTCGAGGGTCTGGCCGCGATGGCGGCCGACACGGGTGGCGGGCCCGACCCCTTCGGGGGAGACTCTCCCGGGGGCGCGCCGGCTCAGGCGTCGGGGCCGTCCTTCAGCAACGACGACGACTTCGATCCCTTCGCGGCCTCCGTGTCTCCGGACGAGCCCGAGGCGCCAGCCGAGGATCCGGCCGACGACTACGACGCCTTCGACGAAGACGAGCCCCTCGGCGCCGCCCCCGACGTGGACTTCGCGGAGGACGTTCCCCAGGACGACGCCGACGACGCCTTCTACCTGCCGCCGCCGCCGGAGGGCGAAGCGGCGCCGGATCCTGGCGCCGACGAGGGCCTGTACATGCTCCCGCCGCCGACCGAGGAAGAGCTCGCCGCCTCGGAGCCGGAGCCGGTGGAGGGCACCTTCATGCTGCCCCCGCCCACCGACCAGGAGCTGCAGGACCACCAGGACAGCGGCGCCGTCAGCGACGGCGGCTACGAGATCGAAGACGACGAGGACTCCGAGGTCGACGACGAGGACCAGCCCCTCGGCGCCCCCGCCGAAGACGACCCCTTCGCGGCCTTCGAGGTGGCCGACGGCGACAGCGTCGAGGTCGAGGACTCCGAGGCCGAGTTCGCGGCCATGGAGGGCGGTGCCGGGTTCCGCTTCAGCGACGACCAGGCCGCTGGCGCTGCGGACTTCGAGGGTGCCGAGGAGACCTTCAAGTTCGAGACTCCGGTCTTCGAACCGGAAGGCGATGAAGGTGGCGGTGGCTTCTCGCTCACCGAACGGCGCGGCAGCAGCAAGGCCAGCAAGTCCAGCGAGCCCGGGGGGGACGTCTGGGCGTCGGCCAACGGGCCGGATCCCGAGATCGAGGCGGCCGGCGGCGATCTCTTCGACGAGGCCGACGAAGCCAGCGGC
>CAYFPX010000079.1:21673-22613 GCA_964344945.1 uncultured Enterobacterales bacterium | reverse complement strand
TCTGCCAGAGCGCGTCGGTGGCGACACCGTCGGGGCCGACGAAGCCAGCGGCCTGGAAGACTCCGACGCCCCCGCCAGTCCGGCGACCCTCGGCTTGGGCATGGCGGATCTGCGCTACCTCTTCGACGGCTACGTGCACTACCTGGACGGCCAGTCCGGCATGGTCTTCGGTCGCCGATACGGCGATCGGGTCCTCGACCGACACGTCTACGAGTTCCAGGGCGACAAGGACAAGGTCTACCGCCAGTTCCTGCTCGACAAGGTGGAGGAGGGCTTCGTGCCACGGACGGACCTGGTCGGTGACCTGCCGGCCGGCATCGAGCCCGAGGGCATCGACCTGGAGCGCATGGGGGCGGTCGCACAGCAGGGGTGACGATGTCCTTCGCCTGGTGCCTCTGGGCCGGGGCCGTGCAGGCCGCCGAGCTGGTGCCGGTGGTCGCCGCGTCCTGGGACGGGCGAGACCGCTTCGAGCACGGTGAGACCGCGGGCTTCGGACCCGGGCCCCACCTGGGCCTGGCCCTGGGCGTGGGGCCGGAAGACGCGCCCGCGCGGCTCCAGGTCGGGCTGGAGCTCCAGGGCGGGGCCGGCTGGGACCGCATCGAGTGGGTCGACGATGACACCCGGTACTACGACCTGGACCACCTGGCGGTGGCCTGGAGTGCGCGCCTGCTGGTCGGCCCGAGCGTCGAAGTGCCGGTGCCGGACAGCCTGCCCGTGACCCCGACCGTGCACCTGGGGGTCGGAGGGGGTCGGGTCTGGACCCACCACAGCTTCGGCGACGCGACGGGTCCCCTGATGGACCCCGAGCAGAACGATCTGGACTCTCCGACCAACCTCGATCCGTACACCGCGCAGTGGGTCACGGCGGCCGGCGGTGCGCTCGGTCTGCGGGTCGACCTGCCTGTGCTCGACGTGGACTTGGTCTTCGAGGTGGGCTACA
>CAYFPX010000079.1:16276-21663 GCA_964344945.1 uncultured Enterobacterales bacterium | reverse complement strand
CGTTCGTGCCCGCAGCCCCAGTTCGGAAGACCCTCTCCGAGTTCCAGGTCGAGCGGGCGGAGTATGGCCTGAACGTGGCGCGAGTGGGGCTTGGGCTGGCCATCCCACTCTGACCGAGAGAGGTGGCACCGTGAAGCTCTACCGCAACCGCATCCCCGAGATCGCGATCAACGTGATCAACCGGCTCATGGTCGACGGCGACATCGAGGTCGAGCCCGAGAACAAGTCCGAAGCCGAGCAGGACCTCATCTCGATCATGGAGGAGTACCTCCGCCGGGACATGGAGCTGCGCAACAACGCCCGCGACATGATGGCCCGGGCCGGCATCGGCGCCGACCAGTACCCCAAGATCCGCTCCAAGATGGCCGAGGAGTGGAACCACCCCACCGGCGACGATGTCGAGCGCTTCCTGGCCCGCCAGTTCGTGGAGAACTGCATGATCAGCCGCTTCATCGAAGAGGTCTACTCCGACGACCACAGCCTGTGGAAGAAGATCCTCACCGTCATCAAGTCCCACGACGTCGACGAGCGCGAGCTCCGCGACGAGGCCCGTGGCCTGATCAAGAACGTGAACGAGGGCACGGTCGAGTACGAGATGGCGTTCAGCCGCGCCCTGCGCGACGTCCGGAAGCGCCGGGGCCTCATCTGACAGCGCTCCTGTTCGCGCTGGTCCTGAGCTGCGGCGGCGAAGAGCCGCCTCCGCTGGAGCCGGCGCAGCCCACCGCCCCCGCGGAGCCGCCGCCCACCGCCGAGGAGCTCGCGGTCATCCCGGCCGGGACCGATCCCATCCAGCTGGAGCTCATCTGGCATGGCATCGGTCCGCTCTACAAGGGCTTCTTCACCGAGCAGGAGCCCCTGACCGAGCTCGCCCAGCGGCTCGGTGCCCATGTCCGGCCGCCTGCCCAGCTCCACATCTCCTGGAACCAGGAGGAGATGCTCGGCGGCATCCGCCTCGAGGTCCCTCCGGGCGGCTTCGTCCAGGAGCCCCGGGTCACCGGCGAGGTGCTCTCGGTCGCCCAGCTCACGCCCATCACCGTCGCCCTGGCGGCCTACCGCGACGCCATCGCGGGCCGCTTCGACATCCGCATCCAGTCCTTCGTGGTCGGCCTGGACCGCACCAAGGGCCCGGCTCAGTGCCGGATCGGCATCGGCGGCACCCCGCCGCCAGACGGCTCCGAGCTCGACCCGTGCCTCACCCTGAACGGCAAGAAGGCCTGCGGGTCCCAGACACCGGCAGGCCTCCTCTTCGAGGCGGACGCACTCACCGTGCTCCGCCGCTGCTTCCAGTAGCTACGCCAGGTCGCTCGCCACCAGCTGGCCCTCGAGCCGGGACAGCAGGCGCCGCTTCAGGCGGGAGTGGAGCTGGGAGACGCGGCTCTCGGTCACGCACAGGATCTGGCCGATCTCCTTGAACGTGAGCTCCTGGAAGTAGTACAGGTCGACGATGTGCCGCTCGCGCTCGGGCAGCTCGTGCAGCGCGCCCTTGACCAGGTCCCGCACCTTCTGTCGGGCGGACACCTCCATCGGGGTCGGCTCGTCGCTCACCAGGCCCTGGTGCACGGCGTCGTCCTCGTCGGATCCCTCCTCCATGCTCACCAGGGTGCGCACGGTGCTGGACTGGATCATCTCGACCAGGCGCTTCTCGTCCACCTCGAGGTGGATGGCCAGCTCACCGATGGTCGGCTCGCGGCCCAGCTCCTTGGTCAGGTGGGCCTTGCCGTCGCGGATGCGGCTGGAGCGGTTGCGCACCGAGCGAGGGACCCAGTCGTTCTTCCGCAGCTCGTCGAGGATCGCGCCCTGGACCCGGATGCGGGCGTAGGCGCTGAAGCTGATCGAGCGGCTCTCCTCGAAGCGGTCGACGGCGTCGATCAGGCCCAGGGTGCCGATCGTGATCAGGTCGTCTGCTTCGACGCAGCTGGGGTACCGCGAGACCATCCGGTAGGCCACGCGGCGGACCATCGGGTAGTGCTCGAGGATGAGGCGCTCGCGCTCCTCGGTGGTGATGCGGGCGGTCTGGGCCATGACTTCCTCCTGGGACACCCACGCACAAGGCAAGGGGTGTGCCAGGTCGAAAGCAATGGAATTCCAGTTACTTGGAAAACGGCAGGCGAAGCTGCCCGTATCGTTCCCTACTCGGTGTCCGCCGAGGGGGTCTCAATGGATACGGTTTGGGCCTCTCCAGAGGTCCAGGCTTCGAGGCCGAGGGGGAGGTTGCCCGAAGCGGCATAGCGCAGTCGTTCCGAGAGATCGGTCAGAGCGACGTTCTTGTTCAGTTCCTTGCCCTCGATCCCCCACATCACGAAGCTCGCGTGGCGCATCGGGTCCGGGCTGGCGGTGTACCACTGGAAGCGGTCGCCGTAGAAGCCGGTGAAGCGCCAGCGGGCTTCGGTCTCCAGGTCGACCACGTGCAGCTCTGGGGGCTGGACGGTCTTGGGGACCCAGTCGGGCTGCCGCTCGAGCCACTCCTGGCTGCGGCGCTGCTCGCGCTCCTGGGCCTCGGGGCTCAGCTCACCCCAGGCCCGCTGGTCGAAGGGGCTGATCGGGTCCCCCAGGGTCTCCAGGGCGACGTAGCGGCCGTCTGGGTGGAGGACGCCCCGGGAGGCGCGGGGGAAGGTGCGCACCACCTCGCCGGTCTCTCCGGTGTACCAGGTCACGCTGTCGTCCTGGCCGATCAGCACGGCGTCGTGCTCGGGGCTGTAGGTGAAGCTCTCGGCGGTGCCGGTCCACCAGGTCAGGGCCGGGGTCACCTGGCGGGTGGTGAAGTCCACCCGGTGGAAGCGGGTGCGGCCGTCGCCCTCGAGGCTGGCCAGGAGCACCTGGTCTCGCTTGCCCACCGCCTGGACCAGTGCCGGCCGCGCGAAGCCGAGCTCCAGGGTCTCCAGCGAGGCCTGGGCGAGGTTGTAGAGCACCATCCGGGCGCTCTCGCCGCCCTCGGCTGGACCGAGTGGCAGCGCCAGCAGATCCGAGGCGAGCCAGACCGCGTTGCCCACGGGTTGCTCCACCGGAAGTGAGCCGATGGTCTTGTCCTCGGCGTTCATGACGTGCCCGGCCAGGGGCAGCTGGAAGTAGATGCGGATGCCGTCCGGAGACCAGGCGAAGTGCACGAAGTTGTTGGAGCCGCAGTTCTCGAAGGCGGTCTGGATGCCGTGCTTGGCGGCCAGGAAGCGGACCTCGGCCTCGCTGCACTCGGAGTAGGCCTCCTTCACGGACTCGGAGAAGCTGGACTCCGGCACCCAGGCGTCGCGGTCACAGGCGGTCAGCAGGATGGCGGCGGCGAGCAGCGGGGCGATGCGGGTCACGGGGTCACCAGGTCCGGCGGGTGCGGCGGGAGAGCAGGGCCAGCGCCACCAGAGCCAGCGGCGCGGTGACAGGGCCCGGCGAGGCGGTCGCACAGCGACCCGGACGATCGCTGCTCGGCGAGCCGGTGTCCGCCGCCCACCCGCTGTCGGGTGGAGGCGCGGTATCCAGTTCCGGATCTCCCAGCACGTCGAGCACGGCGACCTCTCGACCCTGGGACACGAGCCGCACGTCGACGGTTCCCTCCGAGGGCAAGGGCGTGCGGTCCAGGACCAGCTGGCCGTCTCGCCGCTGGAGCACGGCCAGCGGCACCTGGGCCCGGTCGTCGCCCCAGAGGGCCCATGCTCGGGTGCCTTCCGCGAAGCCGTGGCCCGCCAGGATCACGCAGTCCGGCTCCAAGGTCACCGCTGACACGGCGACCCGGTCGTCGTGGGCGCCGGCGAAGAGGGCCCGGGGGGCGACCCAGGCGTCGCCGCTCAGGGTGTAGGGTCCGGGCACGAGCACGTCGGGGCTCACCGGGTAGGCCTCGCCGTCCCAGGCCAGGTACAGGTCGTCGACCCCGGGCCGGCTGAGGCGCAGGCTGTCGGGCGGGTCGGTGCCCGGCAGGGTCAGCCGCGCGTCGCCGGCCCCGACACTCAGGATCCCAGGCTCCGGACGCACCTGAGCCAGCTGCTCCGGCGACAGCGCCAGGGTCCAGTCGCCGGGGTCTCCTCCCACGGTGACCGTGGTGGCCAGGGTCCCGTGGCCCGGGGCGGTCGCCTCGAGCGCCCAGGTCCCGGGCTCCAGCCAGCGGGCGAAGCGACCTTCGGGGTCGGTGGCGAAGGGGTCGGTGGCGCCGGGGAGCTGCACCGTGCCCTCCAGCCCCAGCCCGGTCTCGGCGCTCACCAGCTGCCCCTGGAGGCGGATCGGCTCGGCGAGCCAGGCGGCCAGCGCCGGCAGGTGGTCGGCCAGCATGTCCTCCAGCTCGGCCGCGCCTGGAGACTTGGTCGCCGAGACCTCGAGGGTGTGGTCCAGGGTCCCGCGCAGGGCGTAGGACCAGTCGTTCTGGTCGCCCCGGGTGGTGTACCAGTCCGCGCCGTTGGTCAGGTAGAACCCCGCCTGCTCGCAGGCCTCGGTGTAGGTCGCGCCCAGGGCCTCGAGCCGGGCCTCCTCCACCGTCGGGTCTGTGGTGTGGTTCCACACGTAGCCGAGGTTGGTGGCGCCGCTGTGCAGGCTGAGGCCCAGCGGGGCCCCCAGGTGGAGGGACAGGGTGCGGACCGCTCGGGTCTCCGGCTCGGAGAAAGGCTCCGGGCCTGGGGCGTACTCGCTGGGGCTCCACAGGTGGGAGAAGTTGCGGTTCAGATCGACGTTGCTGGCGTTGAAGCGGGTGGCTGTGTCGTGTCCGTCGGGGTTGAGCAGGGGCAGCAGCAGCACGGCCTGGTGGTCCAGCAGGCCTTCGAAGCCCGGGTCTTCGGCCAGCAGGGCTTCGCCCAGGGCCAGGGCCAGGGACACCGCGGCGGCTTCGTCGCCGTGGGTGCCGGCCACGATGCGGTGGAGGACCGGGGCCTCGGCGGGACCGAGCCGGGCGGCCCAGAGAGGCTGGCCCTCCACCGACTGGCCCACCTGCCATCGCTCCGCTCGCTGGGGCCAGGTCTGTGCCCAGCTCGTGAGGGTGTCGCCGACCTCGGTCGCCGTCGGGTAGTGGGCGGCGAGGGGAGGGGGCGGCCCCAGGGACTGGACCTCGAAGCCCGCGGCGGCCACGGCCGTCAGCTCCGCGGGGGTGCCGACCACCCTGACCCGGGCCCCTTCGCGGCCTTCGGCGAAGCCCACGGGCAGCGCCCTCAAGGCCGCGGCCGCTTCCTCGTCCGGCACCGCCACCCAGGCCTCCTCGAAGGGGGCGCTGGGGGAGCAGGACAGCAGTGGAAGGGCGATCAGCACGCTGGCAGCATAGCCAGCGAGGTGATCCGGGCAATCAGTCCGCGGCGGCCACGGCCGGTGCAGCGGCGGCCTCGAGCACCGGCAGCCAGGCGGTCCGGGTCGCCTCGTACCGGCCCCGCTCGGCGGCGGGCAGGGGCAGGGCGGTGGGCAGGTCCACCTTCATGGCGTTGACC
>CAYFPX010000079.1:0-16266 GCA_964344945.1 uncultured Enterobacterales bacterium | reverse complement strand
ATCTCGTAGTGCAGGTGGGGGCCGGTGGACATGCCCGTGCTGCCCACGGTGCCGATGATGTCGCCCTGCTTCACCCGCTGGCCGTGCTTGACCTTGATCCGGTGGAGGTGGCTGTAGCTGGTCTCGTAGGGGCCCGCGTGATCGAGCTTCACGTGGTTGCCGTAGCCCCCGTTGCGGCCGGAGAAGCTCACACGACCGTCGGCCACCGCGCGGACCGGCGTGCCGGTCTTGGCGCCGAAGTCGGTGCCGTTGTGGGGGCGGCGCTTCTTGAGGACGGGGTGGTAGCGCTTGGGGTTGAAGCCGCTGGTGACCCGGGAGAAGGCGAGGGGAGAGCGCAGGAAGGCCCGCTTGGTGGCGGTGCCGTCCGGGTGGTACCAGCCCGTGTCGTCGTCGGCGTGGACGTGGTGCAGGGCGGTGTAGGTCTCGCCGTCGTTCTCCAGCTGGACCGCCCGCATCTCACCGAGCTTCACGAACTCGCCGCCTTCGAACAGGCCGTCGCCGACCAGCACCAGGCGGGCTCCCGCCCGGAGCTCGGTGTTGAAGTCCACCTCGTACTCGAAGATCTCCGCCAGCCGCACGATGTCGCCGGGTCGCAGGCCCGCGTCCATCGCCGCCGCCCACAGGCTGCTGTCGAGCTCCAGCACCCGGGTCTCCAGCCCCACGTCGTAGGCGACCTCGTCCAGCTCGACCCGGGGGATCTCGCCGTCCAGGTGGATGACCAGGGTCCGGTCCTCGTCGAGGGCGTAGGCGATCGCGGTCGGGGTCTCGTCGGAGAAGCGGAAGGTCAGCTCCTGTCCGGCGCGGATGTTGGTGAGGTCCTTGTGGTCCCGGGCGGCGTCGACGATGGCCGTCACGCCGCTAACCCCGTAGCGGGACAGGATGCCCCCAAAGGTCTCGCCGCTCAGGATGCGGTGGTTGACGACCTTCTCCACCGTGGGGGCCTCGGCCTGGACGAGCTCGAGCTCGGCCACGGCGGGCTCCTCGACGAGCACGGGGACCGGAACCGGGTCCGGCAGCCCGGCGTTGGTGTGGGCCAGCTTGAAGCCGGTGAAGGCGATGACACCCAGGGCGGACAGGGTGAAGGCGCTGCGGGAGACAGACATTGACGTGTCCAGGAGGCGGGGGCAGCAGTGGGTGAAGGGTGTGTGTTGATCTTATCAAAACCACTCAGGATCTGCGACTCCTCACGGCCCCTTATTCGTCAGCGCGCTCTCGTAGCGCCCCTCGACCTCGCCGGTCAGCACCAGCCCCGGGTCCACGTCGGTGTACAGCCACGACCCGGTCTCGATCTCCTGCTCCAGCTGCCCGGGCCCCCAGCCGGCGTAGCCCAGGCACAGGTGGTACCGGGCGTCGCTGCGGATCAGCTTCTCCAGCTGCTCCCGACTGGGCGACACCGCGACGCCACCGGGCAGGTTCCAGCCGCTGTCCTCGGGCACCTGGCCCGAGAAGATCACGAACCCGGCCCCCCGCTCCACCGGGCCGCCCCACAGGACCTGGTCGTCGTGGCTCGGCACCGGCTCGACCTCCATCCGCTCGATCACGTCCTCGATGGAGAAGGGCGTCGGCCGGTTGACGATGACGCCCAGGGCGCCGTCGCCGTCGTGCTGGCAGAGCAGGACCACCGTGCCTTCGAAGTTGGGGTCCTTCATCTGCGGCGAGGCGATGAGGATGCCGGGGCCCATCGGGGGTGCGAGCGACCGCTACGCGGGGGCGGTCAGCAGCTCCGAGAGGGCCAGGTCGCCGTGAATCCCGTTCTTGACCATGTCCTCGGTGATGACGACCTCCTTGATGTCGTCCCGGGACGGGATCTCGTACATCAGCTCGAGCATCATCTGCTCCATCACCGTGCGAAGACCCCGGGCGCCGGCGCGGCGCTCCACGGCCTTCTCGGCGATGGCGACCAGCGCGTCTTCGTCGAAGGAGAGCTTGACCTTCTCGTAGCGGAAGAGCTTCTGGTACTGCTTGGTCAGGGAGTTCTTCGGCTCCTTGAGGATGTGCACCAGGTCCGGCACCGCCAGCGGGTTGAGCACCGCCGTGACCGGGATGCGGCCGATGAACTCGGGGATCAGGCCGAAGCCGGTGAGGTCTTCGGTCTTGACCTGCTTGAGGTACTCCCGCGGGTCCTTGGGCTGGGTGTGGTGCTCGGCCAGGAAGCCCACGCTCCGGGAGCCGACCCGCTCGGCGATGAGCCGACTCAACCCTTCGAACGATCCGCCGCAGATGAAGAGGATGTTCGTGGTGTCGACCTGGATGTACTCCTGGTTCGGCAGGCGCTTGTTGCCGCGGACCTGGATGTTGGCGGTCGTGCCCTCGAGGATCTTGAGCAGGGCCTGCTGCACGCCCTCGCCGGACACGTCGCGGCCGACGCTGCTGGTCGAGTTCTTCCGGGCCAGCTTGTCGACCTCGTCGATGTAGACGATGCCCCGCTGGGTGCGCTCCAGGTTGTTGTTGGAGGCGTGGTACAGGTTCAGGATGATGTTCTCGACGTCTTCGCCGACGTAGCCGGCCTCGGTGAGGCTGGTGGCGTCGGCGATGACGAAGGGCACGTCGAGGAAGCGGGCCAGGGTCTGTGCGATGAGGGTCTTGCCGGTGCCGGTCGGACCGATGAGCAGCACGTTGCTCTTCTGGATCTCGACGTCGCCGGTGCCGCTGGAGCGCTTGTTGGCCTCGAGGCGCTTGTAGTGGTTGTAGACGGCCACGCTGATCTGGCGCTTGGCCTGGTCCTGGCCGACCACGTACTGGTCGAGGAAGGACTTGATCCGGGCCGGGGGCGGGATCTTCTGGTGGCCCCAGGCGATGGGCTTGTGCTGGCCGTTCTCCCGGATGATGTCCAGGCACAGCTTGATGCAGTCCGAACAGATGTAGACGTTCGGGCCCGCGATGATCTTGTCGACCTCGCGCTGCGGCTTGTGGCAGAAGGAGCAGCTCAGCCCGCCTGGGTTGCTGTACTTGCCCATACCCTCCTCGATCGGCCGGCAAGCCCGCGCTGCCGCACGATAGCCCTCACCGGATCACCACGTCAATGAAGTCGGACCGGATGGGCCTCGCCTCAAGCAAAGCCCACCGAATTCCCACGCGGCAGGAGTGCCTATCCTGACGGGCCGGGATGGGACCCCGTACAATCCGGCGATCTTCCAGCGAGGGCGGCATCCAGGATCACTACAAGGTGCTCGGCGTCTCCGAGACCGCCACGACCGACGAGGTGAAGAAGGCCTTCCGCGCCCTGGCGCGCGAGGCCCACCCGGACGTGGCCGGCGACGATCCCGCGGTGGTGGAGCGCTTCAAGGCGATCCGCCAGGCCTACGAGGTGCTCTCGGACCCGAGCACGCGACAGCGCTACGACCGTCGGCGCAAGGGCCCGACCCGGCCCCCCCCAGGCCGCTTCGGCTTCCAGTCCGCCGGCTTCACGGCCAAGCAGGCGAACACGGCACACACCCGCTCCCGCTCGGACATGGACCTCGAAGACATCTTCGGGGACCACGGGGGCATCCTGGACTTCGGCTTCGGCGGATCGGGCCACCCGGGGAGCGCACCGGGTGGCGGCGCCCCGCCCCGCTCCGAGCGCCCCAAGGTGCCCCAGCCCGGCAGCGATGTGGTGCTCCGCGTGGAGCTGGGGTCGGACCTGGCCCGCGACGGCGGCACGATCCGCCTCGACTACAGCCGGCTGGTGCGTGCCGATGGTCACAGCCAGGCCCTCGGAAGGGTCGACGAGATCCACCACCTGCGCATCAGCCCGGGCACCGAGCACGGGGACACCCTGCGGGTGCCGCGCATGGGCGACGCCGGGGTCCACGGCGGGCCCTACGGCGACCTGGTGTGCGACGTGCACGTCGAGGCGGTGAAGTCCGGCGGTGGCCGCGGTGCCACGCCCGGCGCCGGCACGGCCCACCCGGAACCTCAGGTCGTGCCGATCTCCATCGCCGAGTGCGTGCTCGGGGGGGTCGTCTCGGTCGAGACCCCCCAGGGCACGGTCAAGGTCAACGTGCCCCCCAGCACCGCGGGCGGCTCCAGGCTGCGACTCCGGGGCAAGGGACCCGACGCCCACGACGGCACGCCCACCGACCTGATCGTCCAGCTGCGGGTCGTGCCCCCGGCCGTCGTCGACGAGGAGAGCCAGGCGCTCATTCGCCGCTTCGCGGCGCTGAACCCGGACGACCCCCGCGCCTCCTGACTGGATACGCCAGGGAGGCATGGACCTTCCTGCCCAGTTCGGCGACTATGAGCTCCTGGAGCGCATCGCCACGGGGGGCATGGCCGAGGTGTTCCTGGCGCGGGCCTTCGGGGTCGAGGGCTTCCAGAAGAAGCTCGTCATCAAGCGCATCCTGCCGAACCTGGCCACCAGCGAGCGCTTCGTCTCCATGTTCGTCAAGGAGGCCCGGATCGGGTCGCTGCTGAGCCACCCGAACATCGTGCAGGTCCATGACCTGGGCCGGGTCGGCGACGACTTCTACATGGCCATGGAGCACATCCACGGCCGGGACCTGACCCGCACCGTGAAGCGCCTGCGGGCCCAGGGCCAGGGGCTGCCCCTGGGCCTGGCCGTGTTCATCACCGCTGGTCTCGCCCGGGGCCTGGCCTACGCCCACGGCCGCACGGATCCCGAAGGCCGCCCCCTCGGCATCATCCACCGGGACGTCTCCCCCCACAACGTGGTCGTGTCCTTCGAGGGCCAGGTGAAGCTCCTGGACTTCGGCATCGCCCGGCTGGCGGGCGAGGTGGACCCCCACCCCGCGGGCGCGGCGGGCCGACCCGGCGGCGGCAAGTTCGCCTACATGAGTCCCGAGCAGGCGCGGGGCGAGGCCTTCGACCACCGGACCGACATCTTCTCCACCGGCATCGTGCTCTACGAGCTGCTGGTGAACCACCGGCTCTTCGCCCACCCGGACCCCGACGAGAAGCTCCGGCTGGTGCGCGAGGCCGTGGTCCCGGACCCGCGAGCGGAGCAGCCCGCCATCCCGGACCGCCTGTGGGAGATCCTCCAGCGAGCCCTCGCCCGCGACCCCGACGAGCGCTACGCCACGGCCACCGCCCTCGAGGAAGACCTGCGAGCCCTGCTCTACGCCGAAGGCCTGGTGGGAGACGAGGCGGCCCTCGGGGCCCACGTGCGCGAGGTCTGGCAGGACGAGCTGGCGCCGGACCGGGCGGCGCTGCAGATGGGCGACCTGATCCGGGGCCTGGCCCGGGAGGAGACCGGGCCCGACCTGGACCCGCGCTCGGACATCAGCCTCCGGACCGGCACCCCTGATGGCCAGGGGACCCAGACCGGCACGGGCAGCGGCGAGGCAGGGCTGGCCCGGGGGCCTCTGGCGGAGCGCAAGCCGGTGACGGTGCTCAGCGGGGAGCTGATCGGGCTCACCGAGGTCTCGGCCGTGCTCGATCCGGACGCCCTGGTGCGCCGCTACGCTCGGCTCCGCAGGCTCGTGGAGCGGGCCGGGCGCCGCGCGGGTGGCTGGCTCGAGCGCTTCGACGACGACCACTTCACCCTGGTGTTCGGCGTGCCCCGGACCCACGAGGACGACGTGGACCGGGCCTGTCACGCCGCGCGCTTCCTGCTGCGGGGGCTGGTCCGCCTTCGGCGCCAGGGGGTGGCCGTGGACGTCGCCCTCGGCGTGCACGCCGGCGAGGTGGTCCTGTCGGGGGTCGAGGGCGCCTGGACCTGCCTGCCCAGGGGCGACGCCCTGAAGCTCGCCCGCCGCCTGGCGCTGGCCGCCGAGCCCGGCCAGATCCTGGTGAGCGGCGACGTGGCGGCGCGGGCCTCGGGGGAGTGGCGCTTCGCCGCTGGGCCGCGGCTGCGGCAGCAGGGACACCGGGCCGAGACCCCCTGCTTCGTGCTCGCCGATCGGCGCCGCCGGGCCCGGAGCAGCCCGGACGTGCGCTGGATCCCCAGGGCCGACGAGGTGGACCGGCTCAGCGAGGGGCTCGGGACCCTGGCCGACGGGCGCGGCGGCGTGATCGCCGCCCGCGGCGAGACCGGCAGCGGCAAGAGCCTGCTGGTCCGGGAGCTGGAGCAGCTGGCCGGCCGGGCGGGCCTGCCGATGTTCCGCGGCCGCACCCAGCCCTATGGCTCCGATCGGCCGCTCACGCCCTTCCGGGAGCTGGTCGCGGACATCCTGGGCATCGACGCCGACGCGGACCGGCAGGTGGTCAAGGGGTCCCTGGACCGCCTGGTCGAGCTCAACCTGACCGCGCTGGACGCCGCCACCCTGGCCCACCTCTTCGCCGTGGACCTGCGAGAGGCCGACGCTCCGCCCCGGGAGGCCTTCTTCGACGTGGGCCTGCGCCTGCTTCGTGGGCTCGCCCGGGAGACGCCGGTCCTGCTGGCGCTCGAGGACATCAACTACATGGACCCCACGGAGCGGGCTCTGCTCCGCCACCTCCTCCGGCTGACGGAGGACGTGCCGATCCTGTGGCTGCTCACCTGGGGCGGCGATCCGGGCCTGGCGCTGCCGCGGCCGGTGCAGGTGATTCGCCTGGGCCCGATGACCGCATCTCACCAGCGTCGCCTCGTGGCGGACCTGGTCGGCGCGGAGCTGGTCGCCGAGCCCCTGGCCGGGCTGGTGGCGCGCAGCTCGGGGGGCAACCCGCTCTACGTCGAGGAGCTGGTCAAGGCGCTGCTCCAGGCGGATCGGCTCAGTGTCGACGGCGGCGTGGTGGACCTGGTCTCGGGGTCGGTGGAGGGCGTGCTCCCACCGACCTTGGAGGGGCTCATCAGCGCCCGCATCGATGCCCTGGACCCGGCCTCCAAGGGCGCGCTGCAGCTGGCGGCGACCATCGGCATGTCCTTCGGTGCCGAGCTGCTGGGGCAGTCCCTCGGCCTCGACGACGCCTCGCCGTTGCTGGAGGACCTGGTGGACCAGGGCCTCGTCGCCGCCGACGGCGAGCACCGCTTCACCTTCGCCAGCTACATGGTCTGGGAGGTCGTGCGCAGCTCCATCCTGGGGGTGCAGCTCCGCGACCACCACGGCATGGTCGCGGTCGGCATGGAGCGGCTGTTCCGGGACCGCCTGGAGCCCCACCTGGAGTCTCTGGCCAGCCACTGTGCGGCGGCGGGTCGCCTGGTCGACGCCGCCCGCTACGGGCAGCGGGCCGGGGACCTTCACCGGCGATCCTCCTTCCTGGAGCGGGCGCTGTCGAGCTATCGCAAGGCGATCCGGTGGCTCGAGGCGAGCGAGGGCGAAGCGGCCTCGGCCCAGAGCTCGGTCTCTACGCGCCGGCGCAGCGACGACGACCTGGCGCTGCGACTCCAGGGCGAGGCTGTGCTGCACCACCGAGCCGGCGAGGTCGCTGGACTGCTGGGCCGCCAGAGGCTCGCCGAGCGCCACCTCCAGGTCGCCTTGGAGCTGGCCAACGAGTGCCTGCTGGGGGACGTGGAGGCCGGCTGCCACCTGAGCCTGGGCCAGCTCTACCTGGCGCGCGGCAAGCACGTGCTGGCCCGCGCCCACCTGGACCAGGCCCTGCACCAGGCCCGCTTGCTGGGCGACCAACGGCGCCAGGTCGATGCCCTGACGACCCGGGCGGCCCTGGCGATGGCCGAGGGCGACAGTGCCAAGGCGCAGGCCAGCTGCGACGAGGCCCTGGGGCTGTCCACGGAGCTCGAGGACCCCGGGCTGGCGGCCGAGGCCCTGGTCGCGGTCTCGAACCTGCTCATCCGGGAGGGCGAGGACCTGCGGGCCCGGCAGTACCTGGAGCGGGCTCGGGTGCTCGCCGACGCCAGCGAGGATCGCATCCTGGTGGGGCGGGTCGTGAACAACCTGGGGCTGGTGCACCTCCAGGCCGGCCGGCTCGAGCTGGCCCTCGCCTGCTTCCAGGAGGCCCTGAGCCGCCGGGAGGACACCGGGTACCAGGCGGGCCGCATCGTGAACCTGCACAACATCGGCGACGTCCAGCTGCGCCTCGGCCGCCTGGCCCGGGCCTGGACCGCCTTCGAGCAGTCCCGCGACGCCGCCCGGGCCGTCGGCCTGGACAAGGCGGTCGCCTACAACGAGGTCTTCCTCGGCTTCCTGCGCGCCGAGCGGGGGGAGCACGAAGCGGGGCTGAGCCTGCTCGCGGAGGCGCGCGAGCGGGCCGAGGGCTTCCAGGATCAGGACACCGTGGTCATCGGCCTCTGGCTCGAGGGTCGCGCCCTGCTCAACGCCGGCCGTCCCGCCCGGGCCCGGCAGCGCCTCGACGAGGCCCTGGGCCTGTGCGCGGATCCTGCGCGTCGCTGGCTCGCCCGCGACGTGCGAGCGACCCTGGCGGCCTTCCCGGAGACCCCCACCCTCTAGCTGGCTGATGAAGAAGGCTCCCATCGCCCCGCGGACTCTCTCCACCGAGGTCGGCGCCCGTCGTCAGTTGCGTGCTGAAGCACGCTCCCTCCTCCGGAACCGCCGGCTCGCCAACCTCGGCGGAGATAGCCTCGCGTTGCTCGGTCCGCCTCCTACATCAGCCAGCTGATCGTCGTTAGGGTCCCGACATGGACCCGTTCGTCTATCAGTACAGCCTCGGCAGCATCGTCTTCGCCGTCGGCCTCTTCTACGCCTGGCGCCAGGGCTATGTCGGGCCGAGCGGCCGCCCGCTGCGAAACCTGCTCACCATGCTCGCGGGCCTGGCTTTCTTCGCCTCGCTGCAGGGCTGGCTCCAGTACGGCGACATGCCAGAGGCCACGGCGGTGCCCTACACCGGCGAGGGCCTCGAGCCCGGCATGCTCGGCACCGGCCTCGACTACGGGGTGATGATCGCGTACTTCGTCGCGATCCTGGCGATCGGGACCTGGTTCGGCCGCAAGCAGAAGAGCACCAAGGACTTCTTCTTCGCCGGCCAGCGCTTCTCCTGGTGGCTCATCGCGTTCTCGCTGGTGGCCACGACCATCGGGTCCTACAGCTTCGTCAAGTACAGCAAGATCGCCTACAACTACGGGCTCGCCAGCTCCCAGACCTACCTCAACGACTGGTTCTGGCTGCCGCTGTTCATCTTCGGCTGGCTGCCGCTGCTGTACTTCAGCCGGCTCACGTCGATCCCCGAGTACTTCGAGCGCCGGTTCGGGCGGTCTACCCGCAACGTCGTGACCGGGCTCTTGCTGGTCTACCTGATCGGGTACGTCGGCGTGAACCTGTTCACGATGGGCAAGGCCCTGCACATCCTGCTGGGCTGGGACGTGTTCTGGGGAGCGGTCTGCGTGGCCTGCATCTCCGCGGTCTACGTGACCTTCGGCGGGCAGACCAGCGTGATCATGACCGACCTGTTCCAGGGGGTGATGCTGCTGGCCACGGGGGCGCTGATCGTGTTCCTGGGCGCCCAGATGCTCGGCGGCATGGACGAGCTGTGGTCCCACATGCCCCGGGGCCACCGCACCAGCTTCACCAACTTCAACGTGGACCCGGCCTACCACTCCGTCGGCATCTTCTGGCAGGACGCGATGGCGAATTCCGCCACGTTCTACTTCCTCAACCAGGGCATGCTCATGCGCTTCATGGCGGCCCGCTCCGTGGAGGAAGGGCGCAAGGCGGTGATCAGCGTGCTGGTCGTGCTGATGCCCATCGCGGCCATCGTCGTGGCCAGCGGCGGCTGGGTCGGCAAGGCCCTGGAGACCGCCGGCATCCTGCCGCCGGGCATGGACGGCGGCGAGGTGTTCTTCATCACCTCGGAGCTGCTGGCCCGGCCCGGTGTCTTCGGCCTGATCATGGCCGCGCTGACCGCCGCCCTGATGAGCACCGTCGACACCCTGATCACCGCGGTCGCCGCGATCGTGGTCAACGACGTCTACATGCCCAAGCGGCCCCAGGCGACCGAGCGGGACCTGCTCCGTGTCGCCCGGGTGACCTCGATCGGCGTGACCCTATTGGGCATCTCCCTGGTCCCGATCTTCAACCAATTCGACAGCATCTACGCGGCCCACGGCGCCTTCACCGCGGCGGTCACCCCGCCCCTGGTGGTGGCGCTGCTCTTCTCGGTCTTCTGGCGGCGCTTCACCGAGAAGGCCGCGGTCGCGACCCTGGTCGGGGGCGCGGGCTGCATCCTGGCGAGCATCTTCATGCCCGAGCTGGTCGCGCCCTTCGCCCACGGCGTGCCCCCCAAGGAGATCGGCGACGGCCTGTTCGAGGGCGCCCAGCAGTACAAGTACATGCGGGCGCTCTTCGGGCTCAGCGTGAGCGCGGGCATCGGGTTCGCCGTGACCTGGTTCACGACCCCGCCCCCCGAGGAGAAGCAGCGCGGGCTGGTCTGGGGCACGCAAGCAGCGGCGCTCGAGCACTACAAGGGCAAGCCGGGCACCGAGAGCGCCAGCGCCTTCGTGGCCGTGGACCTGCGAGGTGGCGGCGAGGTGGTCGAGCTCGGGTCCGGCAAGCTGCCAGCGGTGGTGATCTCCAGCATGCTCGCAGGGCAGATCGAGGCCGGCGAGGGCGACATCGTCTACGTCACCGACGCCCGGTGGTGGCTCGGGGGCCTGCGGGCCAGCCACGGCAAGGTGTCCCGGGTCGAGAGCGACGCCACCGCCTGGGCCCAGGTGCCCGACTCCCTCTACGCCGACGTGCTGCCCGGCGGGATCAAGCCGGTCAAGGTCCAGCGGCTGTACTGACCTCGGGCACCAGGGTGTGGCGCCCGGCGGCTTGCCAGCACTTCGCCAGCGCCTCCAGCGACGCCGGGTCCGGGGCCGTGGCGATCACGGCGCCGCCGCTGCCTGCGAGCTTGGCCCCGCAGCCCAGGTCCCGCGCGAGGGCGGCTGTGGCGAGGTCGTCTTCGGCGATCGACATCAGCTGGCCGCGCAGGCGCAGGTTCTCGTCGAAGAGGTCCCGCAGGTCGCGCTCGCCGGACAGGAGCCGTCGCCTCCCCTCCCAGGCCAGGTCGCCCAGGCGCCCCATGTGCCCGGCGGGGCCCAGGCTCGGCAGGACGTGGGTGAGGGTGCCGTGGACCTCGCTCGAGGGGGCGCCGTCGTGGGGCGGCCAGGAGACCAGGAGCGGCGGCAGGGTCTCCGGGTCCAGGGGGTAGAGGCAGGGCTCCGGTCTGCAGGCGAAGTCCATGAGGATCACGCCCTCGTGGCTCTGGATGACCTGGTCCTGCATGCCCCCGGCCATGCCCATGCCGCGCTCCACGTCGACGGCCAGGAGTGCGAGGAGCTCGGGCTGCAGCGCGTCGTCGTGCCAGGCGCAGAGGGCGCGCAGCGTGGCCACGACGATGGCGCTCGAGCCGCTCAGGCCCGACTGTCTCGGGATCTCCGTGTCGATGACCAGGGGGGGACCCGCGTAGGGCCGCCCGACCTGCTCGCTGTACAGCGCGATCGTGCGCGCCACCAGGGGCAGCTGGCGGGTGGGACCCCAGTGGGCACGGGCCCTGGCCCGGAGCTGGAAGGTCATCGACAGGACCCTGCCCATCAGCACGTCGGACGGGTTGCCCAGCAGCCCGATGCGGGCATAGGCAGTTCCGCTGAAGCTCTTCTTCTCGGGCATCGCCATGGACCACCGCTTCCGCGACTACAGCGCCGAGCGCCGCGCCAGCGTCAAGGCGTTCTATCAGCTCAACCACCGCCACCAGACCGTGGACTTCGTCCGGGCGAAGCGTGCCGAATTCGGCACCCTGGGCCGCCGCCGCATGGGGGTCTGGCAGGCCATCTCCTTCCTGGACACCTTCGTCGACGACTCCGACCCGGACACCGCGCTCTCCCAGCAGGCCCACCTGCTCCAGACCGCCGAGGCCATCCGCGCCGCAGGCCACCCCGAGTGGTTCCAGCTCACGGGACTGCTGCACGACCTGGGCAAGGTGCTCTGCCTGTGGGGCGAGCCCCAGTGGGCCGTGGTCGGCGACACCTTCCCGGTGGGCTGCCGCTTCGACGAGGCGGTGGTCTTCCACGAGTTCTTCGCCGAGAACCCGGACCACGACCACCCGGTCTACAGCACCCGGCTGGGGATCTACGAGGAGGGCTGCGGCCTCGACCACGTGCTGATGTCCTGGGGCCACGACGAGTACCTCTACCGGGTGATGCGGGACCACCTGCCCGACGAGGCCCTCTACATCCTGCGCTACCACTCGTTCTACGCCGCCCACAGCGGTGGGGCCTACGGGCACCTGATGAGCGAGCGGGACCGGGACCTGTTCCGCTGGGTGAAGGCCTTCCAGCCCTTCGACCTGTACTCCAAGGCCGACGCCGAGCCGGACCCGGCGGCGCTGCGGGGGTACTACACCGAGCTCATCGACCGGCACCTGCCGGCGGAGCTGGACTGGTAGCGGCCCCTCGGGCGTGTCGGCTTCTTCGTGGCAGCGCACCCGGCCTCGACGGAGTCCAGATGGTCGACTGCGGCCGGGCGGGCGGCGAGGGCGGGCCAGGCGAGCCCGGTGAGGACCATGCTTCGAGCCTACACTGCCCCCGTGCTGCCCGACCTCGAGTCCCTGCGCTGCTTCGAAGCCGCCGCCGGCACGCTGTCCTTCCGGGCGGCGGCGGCCCGGGTCGGCCTGTCGCCGTCGGCCTTCAGCGAGCGGATCCGAAACCTCGAGGAGCAGCTCGACGTGTCGCTCTTCGTGCGCACCACTCGCCGGGTGTCCCTGACCGCCGCCGGCGCTCGCCTGTTGCCCCAGGCCCGGCGGGCCTTGGACGAGGCCACCCGCTGCGTCGCGGCAGCCCGCGCCGAGGGCGACGACCTGCCGGTGTCCCTGGTGATCGGCACCCGCTTCGAGCTCGGACTCTCCTGGCTCACCCCGGCCCTGGGCCCCCTCAGGGACCAGGCGCCCCACCGCAGCCTGCACCTCTACATGGGCGACACCCCGGCGCTGGAGGAGCGCCTGGTCCGCGGAGAGCTCGACGCCGTGGTGTTCTCGGCGCGGCTGACCCGGGCGGGCCTGACCTACGTGACCCTGCACCCGGAGCGCTACGTCTTCGTGGCGACCGAGCGCTGTGTCGCGGCCCCCGGCGCCGTCGAAGGCCTGCGCCTGCTGGACGTCTCCGCCGACCTCCCGCTGTTTCGCTACCTGCTCGACGCCCTGCCCGAGATCACCCACTGGCCCTTCGGCGACCGCCAGTACCTGGGCGGCATCGGCGCGATGCGGCTGCGGGTGCTCGAAGGCGCCGGGGTCGCCGTGCTGCCGGCCTACTTCGTCCAGCCGGACCTGGACGCCGGTCGCCTGGTCCAGCTGCTGCCCGACGTGACGCTCCAGGCCGACGCCTTCCGCCTGGTCTGGCGCCAGGGTCACCCCCGGAGCGACGCGCTCGCTCAGCTGGCCGAGGACCTGAAGGTCCTGCCCTTGCGCTGACTATTCGACATGCACGAACAACGACCTTCGGACAATCCCGATTCACAAGTCCTCCTGCCGGGCCCACCCTGGCGACATCGGAGGTGCTGATGCTCCTGTCTCTCCTCGCCGGCTGCCCCGGCGTGCTCGTCCTCGGCCCTGGCGACGACCCGCTCTTCGAGCCCGTCGCCTGCGAAGACACGGTCTCCCCCTCGCTCTCCGCAGAGCTGGCCTGGTCCCACGGCCTGACCACCTACGGCGACTGGCTCGGCCTGCACGCCTTCTCTCCCGACGGCGAGCAGCTGGTGACCGCCGCGGACGTCTACACCCCCGAGGTGCTCACCTTCGACACCCTCACGGGCGCAGTGACCGTCACCAGCGGCGAGATCTGGCCGTGGAGCCGAGATGAGGACTGGACCGTCGAGGCTCGCAGCCACGACTGGGACGGCGGCCAGGTGGTCGACCTGGCCACCGGCCGCACCCTGGTCGAAGACGACGCACTGGGCGATGTCTGGTCCGGAGGCCATGGACTGGTCTCCGGGGACGGCCGCACCGTGGCAGCGGTCGGGTGCGACGACGGCACCACTCGGGTCCTGGCCTGGGACCTGCGCAGCGGGCGACGGATCGCGGAGACCGAGGTGCAGACCGGGTGCAGCCACCTCCCGCCCAACCCCCACCAGGTCGCCCTGTCCCACGATGGCGCCCTGCTCTACGCCGGCCTGGCCGACACAGGCGAGGTCTACCGCTTCGCCCTCGGGAGCGGCGGGGTCGATGTGCTCCAGGCCCACACCCCGGTCGAGGATCTGCCCTGGGGTCACTCGGGCGCCGTGCACACCGTGCGCCTCGTCGACAGCGACCAGCTCCTGCTCACCGCTGGGCCCGACGGCTGGCTCCGGCAGTGGCACGCGGACACGCTGGAGCCCACCGCGGCCGACCGGGCCGCGGGCAGCACGACCGTGAACGAGGACCTCTACGCCAACCCGGCCACGACCACCCCCGTCGCGCTCTCCCCGGACGGCACCCTGCTCGCCATCCTGGACACCGAGGGCGAGCTGGTGCTGCAGCGGGCCTGCGACGGCACCGCGCTGGTCGCCCTGCCGACCCCCGAGCACCCGGCACCGGCCCAGTGGTCGATCGACCCGGGCGCGGTCGCGGTGGCCTGGCACCCGAGCGGGCAGGGGCTCGGCGTGCGCTACGAGGACATCGTCGCCCTGTGGACCCTCAGCGAGTGATCGGGACGGGCCGGTGGGTGAAGGCCCGCTTGCCCGCGCCGTAGTCGCTGGCGCCCTGGCCTGCACCCCGCAGCAACCAGCGAGTGGTGAGCAGACCCTCGACCCCGACCGGCCCCCGGGCGTGGATGCGACCGGTGGAGATGCCCACCTCGGCCCCCAGGCCGTAGCGGAAGCCGTCGGCGAAGCGGGTCGAGGCGTTGTGGAAGACGCTGGCGCTGTCGACCCGCTGGAGCCAGGCCTCGGCGGCGGACGGGTCTTCGGTGACGATGGCGTCGGTGTGGGCGCTCCCGTGGCGGTGCACGTGCTCGATGGCGGCGTCCAGATCTTCGACCACCCGCACGGCCAGCACCAGGTCCCCGTACTCCTCGCGCCAGTCCTCCTGGGTCGCTGGCTCTGCGCCCGGCAGCACGGCCAGGGCGGGCTCGTCGGCCCGCAGGGTCACGCCCTGGGCCTGGAGCGCCGCGCCGACCCCCGCCAGGTGCGGCAGGAAGTCCCGGTGCACGAGCAGGGTCTCGGTGGCGTTGCAGGCCGAGGGGTAGTCGCACTTGCCGTCCACGGCGAGGTGCGCGGCCACCGCCAGGTCGGCGGCGGCGTCCAGGTAGAGGTGGCAGACCCCCTCGGCGTGACCCAGCACCGGGATGCGGGTGTTCTGCTGGATGTGGCGGACCAGGCTGCCGGAGCCTCGGGGGATGACCAGGTCGATGCAGTCGTCCTGGTTGAGCAGGGTGGCCACGGCCTCCCGGCCCTCGACCCCGGCGACGGCGTCGGCGGGCAGGCCCCCGGCGGTCAGGGCGTCGCGAAGGCAGGCGACGAGGGCCCGGTTGCTGTGGGTGGCCTCGGAGCCGCCCTTGAGCAGCACGGCGTTGCCCGAGCGCAGGGCCAGGCTGCCGATCTGGATGACCGCGTCGGGCCGGCTCTCGAAGATGATGAGCAGCACGCCGAGGGGGCTGGCGACGCGCTCCAGCACCAGGCCCTCGTCGAGCTCCGTGCGGCGCTCCACCACCCCGAGGGGGTCCGGCGACGCGGCCAGGGTCTCGCAGCCCTCCCGCAGGGTCGCGAGCTTGGCCGGGGTCAGCCGCAGCCGGCTCACCAGGGGGGCGGCGACGCCGTCCCGCTCGGCGTCGGCGAGGTCCCGGGCGTTGGCGGCGAGCAGCTCGGGCTCGCGCTCGGCGAGCAGGCGGGCCAGGTGGCGCAGGGCGGCGGTGCGGTCCGGGGCGGGGGCGGACCCGAGCACGCGCTGGGCGCCGCGGGCCGCCAGGGCGACGGTCTTCATGGGGTCTCCGAGCGAGCGAGCACCAGGTCCCGGCGGTGCACCAGGGCGTGGCGGTCCCGGGCGCCTTCGGGGCGGATGCCCTGGCACCAGCGGCGGGCGGTGGGGGCGTCGTAGGACACGAGGCCGCGGCCGACGAGCTCGCCGGTGGGGCCCAGGAGCTCCACGACCTCCCCCTCGGTGAACTGGCCCTCGACCTTGTGCACGCCGATGGCCAGCAGGCTCGCCCCCTTGTCCCGCAGGGCGCTCACGGCGCCGGCGTCGAGGTGGAGCCGGCCCTTGGTGGCGGTGGCGTAGGCGATCCAGCGCTTGCGGGCGGCGAGGCCCGGTCGGGCCACGACGTGGGTGCCGACCTGCTCCCCGCGCAGCACCTGCTCCAGGGTGCCGGCGGCGAGCCCCGAGGCGATGACCGCCTGGCAGCCGTTCCGGGCGGCGATGGTGGCGGCCTCGACCTTGCTCGACATGCCGCCGCGCCCGGCGCCGCTGCGGCTCTCGCCGGCGTCGGGGCCCTGGCCGTCGGGGTCGAGGACGTGCAGGGGACGGGCGCTGGGGTCCAGGGCCGGATCCCGC
>CAYFPX010000078.1:0-31267 GCA_964344945.1 uncultured Enterobacterales bacterium | reverse complement strand
TCGTCCACGGCCCAGTGCGAGGAGCCTTCGGGGTACACCACCCAGCCCGACGACTGCGACGACAGCGACGCTGGCACGTACCCCGGCGCCACCGAGGTGTGCGGTGACGAGCGCGACAACGACTGCAGCGGCGATGCGTCGGGCTGCGTGCTGAGCGGCGTGACCGGCGTGGGGGACGCCGGCTGGACCTGGCTCGCCGAGAACAGCAGCGACTACAGCGGCGGCGCGGTCGACGGGGCCGGGGACCTCGACGGCGACGGGGTCGAGGACCTGGTCGTGGGCAGCTGGTACACCGACGGCGGGGTGAGCGACGCGGGCGGGGCCTTCGTGGTCCTGGGGCCCGTCACGGCCGACGGCGAGCTCGCCGCGGCCGACGGCGCCTGGTATGGCACCACTTCTGGCGAGAGCCAGGGTCGAGCCGTCGCGGGCGCTGGCGATGTCGACGGCGACGGGCTCGACGACCTGCTGGTGGCGTCCCCCTACAGCAGTGTCTACGGCAGCTCGGTGGGCACCGCCTACCTGGTGAGCGGGCCAGCCACTGGGAGCCAGAGCCTGGCATCGGGCACCGCGGTGCTCTACGGCGACAACAGCAGCGACTACCTGGGTCAGAGCGTCGACGGTGCCGGAGACCTCGACGGCGACGGGTACGCCGACCTGCTCCTGGGCGCACCCTACGAGGACAGCGGGGCCTCCGGGGGCGGCGCCGCCTATGTGGTGCCCGGGCCGATCAGCACCACCTCGGCCGCGGTCTTCGTCGCCACGGGCATCGTCTATGGCACCGAGTCTGGGGGCTACCTGGGGTACGAGGTCGCCGGGGTGGGCGACCTGGACGGGGACGGCCTCGACGACCTGGCCGTCGGCGCCATCAACGGCCAGGACCCGACCACCGGCGTGTCGGTGGGCGCGGCCTTCGTCTTCTACGGTCCGGTCACCGGCAGCCTGACGGACACCCGAGCCGACGCGGCCCGGTACGGTGTCGAGAGCGGCAGCTACGCGGGTCACGGCCTGGCCGGGCTCGGGGACACCAACGGCGACGGGTACGACGACCTGGCCATCGGGGCGCCCCAGGACGACACGGCGGCCTCGCGGGCAGGCGCTGTCTACGTGGTGCTGGGCCCGGTGACGGGCACGACGGATCTGACGGGCGCGGACGCGGTGGTCTTGGGGCAGGACACCCTCGACTACTGGGGCATGGAGGTCGCCAGTGGCGACGTCGACGGCGACGGGCTCGGAGATGTGATCGCCGCGGCGCCCTACGACACCAGCTACACCGGCGCCGTCGGCGTGCTGCTGGGCCCGGTCACTGGCAGCCTCGACGTGGGTGACGCCGCGGTCTGGCTCACCGGCGAAGGCGCCTCGAACTACCTGGGCTACGGCCTGGGCGACGCCGGGGACCTGGACGGCGACGGGGTCGATGACGTGTTGGTGGGCGCGCTGGGCGAGGACACGAACGGGACGTACGCGGGAGCGGCGTACGTGGTGCCGTTCCTCGATCCCTGAGATCGCTCAGGGCAGCGCCCCCAGGAGCAGGTAGACCGACCCTGCGTCCAGGGCGTAGGTGCTGTTGCGGTGGTCGCCGACCAACAGGTCCGACAGGCCGTCGTCGTTCAGGTCTGCAGCAGCGAGGCCCTGGCCGGCGTAGCCGAGCGCGTCTTCGTTGAACCAGAGCTCGTCGGCATTCTCGATGCTGCGGGCCCCTTGGACGCCGTCCCGGAAGACGCCGACGATGCCCCCGTACCGCCCGGTGCTGCTCTGCCAGTTGCAGCTCACGGCCAGGTCGGCTTGTCCGTCGCCGTTGGTGTCCCCGAGGCCCTGGACCTGGACGCCACAGCCGGCCAGGTCGGCGGTCCCGGCGATCCTGCCGAGGGCCTGGTCCAGCGGCACGGTGCCGCTCGCCAGGCCGCTCATCACGTAGACCGCGCCCTCGTGGTCCAGGGCCTCGTCGTCGCGGTTGTAGTCCACGGCTCCGATGAGCAGGTCGGGCAGCCCGTCCCCGTCGACGTCGTCAGCGCCCCCCAGTGCGTTGCCCATGAAGTCGTAGATGTCCTCGGGCGTGAAGAGCGCGTGGGCGTCCTCCGGGGCCATGCCGTCGGCCACCGGGCCCCGCAGCAGCGCGACCTGGTGTCCCGTGTCCACGGTGACCAGCAGGTCTGCCAGCCCGTCGCCGTCGACGTCGCCGGGCGCGGCGACCTGGGAACCGAGGCCGCCGCGGGACCGTTCTCCCTGGAGGCGGATCGCCCGATCGTCGATGGGGTGGTCCCCTGGGCGGTGGTCCGTGACCAGGTGGAGGACCCCGTCGTCGTCCTCGGCCCGCGGGGAGCCGATCACCAGGTCTACGAGCCCATCGCCGTCGGTGTCGCCGAGGCCCAGCACGCCGCCGTCCCCCAGCCTGGTGCCCTCCTGGCCGTGGTAGCGGTGGGTCGGCACGCCGAGACCGGCGGCGTCGGCGCCACCCGTCAGCAGGTAGACGGAGCCCGAGCCCTGGCCCATGACGCGATTGTCGGGGGCGGCGACCGCCAGGTCGCTGACGCCGTCGCCGTCTACGTCGCCAGCGTCGCCGACGTGGGTGCCCAGGGAGAGACTGGGGTGCACGCCCTCCCAGCCGAAGCCGACGTCGGCCGCCAGGACCCCGCCGGACGTCAGGGGGCCGTGGGCCACGTAGACCGCGCCCGCGCCTTCGTTGTCCCAGGCGCCCAGCGCGAAGTCCGTGCTGCCGTCACCGTTCCAGTCCCCGGTGGCCAGGGCCCGGCCGGCCATCTCGCCCGCGTCGGGGGCGTGGAAGACCAGGTCGCTGTCGGTGAGGAGCTCGAGCCGGTCCGGCACCACGTCCGTGCCGGTGGACGCCAGGCCAGTGTCCTCGGGCTCGGGCTCGGTGGGGGGCGCCGTGTCCTCGCTGCCGGGGGTGCCGGAGCCGGTGTCCGCAGTGCCTTCGCCGGAGTCCCCGGAGTCCCCGGTCGCGGAGGTGCCTGTGTCCGTGGCCGTGCTGCTGTCGGAGAGGGTCGTGTCGTCGCCGCAGGCGAGCAGGCACATCAGCGTGATCATCGGGCACCTGGTGGAGGTCCCGATGGGGCAGTGCAAGCTTCGGGCCTCGCAGAGACCACCGACTCAGGGCGCTTCGAGCCCCTGCGGCGTGTGGCGCTCATGCGGAGCGTGCGGGCTCCATGCGCCGACCTCAGGCCAGGTGCCCGTAGAGCGCCGACACGATCACCACCGCGGCGATGGCCCCCACCACGTCGGCCGCCAGCCCGGCCCAGGGCGCGTGGCGCACCTTGTAGACGCCCACGGCGCCGAAGTAGACGGCCAGCACGTAGAAGGTGGTCTCGGTGGACCCCTGGAGCACGCTGGTCAGGTACCCGATGTAGGAGTCCGGTCCGTGCTCGGCGATGAGCTCGGCCATCAGGCCATAGGCTCCGGAGCCGGACAGAGGCCGCACCAGGGCCTGGGGCAGGACCTCCGCGGGCATGCCCAGGGGCTCGATCACCGGCCCGATCAGGCCGCCCAGCAGGCTCATCGCGCCCGAGCCGCGGAACATGCCGACCGCCCCGAGGATCGCCACCAGGTAGGGGATGATGACCACCGCGACGTTCCAGCCCTCCTTGGCCCCTTCGACGAAGGCCTCGTAGACCCGCACGCCGCGGACGGCGCCGAAGCCGGCGATGGACATGACCAGCACCGGGATGACCGCGTCGCTGGCCTTGTCGGCGAAGTCCCTCAGCGGCGAGACCCACTCGTGGGCCGACGGCAGGAAGGCGGCGCCGACGGCGGGGCCGACCAGCAGGCCGATGGCCACCACCAGGAAGGCGGCGAGGCCCCAGTGGGCCCGCTCGCCGAAGTCCGCGCCGGGCTGGTCGGCCAGGTCGGCCTCGGCGTCGCCGGTCTCGGCCAGGTCGATGTCCCGGGTGGGCTCGGGCGGGGCGTAGCGGGGCAGCCGCTGGAGCGACTTGGCCATCACGATGCCGGCGATCGTGGCGACCGCCGTGGCGAACAGGGTCGGCGCCACGATGCCCCAGGGATCCGCCGAGTCCTTGGCCGCCCGCAGGGAGACCACGCCGCTCGGCAGCAGGGCCAGGCCGCTGGTGTTGATCGCCAGGAACAGGCACATCGCATTGGTGGCGGAGCCCGGGGTGCGGTTGAGCTTCTCCAGCTCGTGCATCGCCTTGATGCCGAAGGGCGTGGCGGCGTTGACCAGGCCCAGCATGTTGGCGGCGAAGTTCAGGATCATCGCCGCCATCGCCGGGTGCTCGGCGGGCACGTCGGGGAAGAGTCGGACCATGAGCGGGCGGATGGCCCGGGCCAGCAGCCGCAGCAGGCCGGCTCTCTCGGCGACCTTCATCAGGCCCAGGAAGAAGGCCATGTACCCGATGAGCCCGATGGCGAGCTCCACGGAGACCTTGGCGCCGTCGAACAGGCCCTTGCTGGCGGCCTCGAAATTGCCGAGCAGCGCGGCGGTGACAAAGGCGATGCCGAAGATGCCGAGGAAGATGCCGTTCATGTCGCCGGGCCCCTATCCGATCGGCTAAATGGAGACGCCATGGGACTTCGAGACAGACTGAAGCGGGCGCTGAAGGGTCCCGAGGATCGGGCCGACACCACCCGGCCGACCTCGGCGTCGACCAAGAGCTACGCCGGCAAGCGCGGCCGCAAGTGGGACGACGACGACCTGGACGAAGAAGAGGACGACTTCGACAACGCCCCCCGTCCCCGTCGTCGGAGCCAGAAGAACAAGCCCAACGCCCAGGTCCTGGACGATGGCTTCTTCGACGCCTTCGACGGCAAGGAGAAGCCCAAGCCCGCCTGGTCGATGCCCAGCACCGAGACCCCGGCCGAGCTCGAGGTCAAGACCTTCAACCTGCACCTCTACAACGAGGAGCAGGGCCTGGACACGACCATCGACTGCTTCGAGGGCGAGACCGTGCTCGACGCCGCCGAGCGCAACGGCCTGGAGCTGCCCTACTCCTGTCTCAACGGCGGCTGCTTCATGTGTGCGGCGATGCTGGATCAGGGCGAGGCGGAGATGGGCGACCAGTTCATGCTCGACGAGAAGCACGCCGAGCAGGGCTTCCGGCTCTTGTGCTGCACGACGGTGCAGACGGACTGCGAGATCTTGACGCACCAGAACGATCGGTTGGACTTCTGACTGGGTGTTCTTGAATCCGGACCGAGCTGGGCACAGCTATCGCGATTCCAGGTGTTTAGCGCCGCTTGCGGCGCGTCGCCGACGAGGGAGCGGGCTGTAGCCCGCGACTGAGGAGGGGAAACGCCTGGGATTGCGAGAGCAAGCCCAGCGACGGGAGGACTTGAAAACACCCAGTGAGGGTCACTCCTCGCGTTCGACCAGCGCCAGCAGGATTGGAAGGACCACCCGGTCCTTGGCACGCCCGGTCGAGGACTTGACCTCCAACAGAGTGGGGAGGTCGAGGACGCGCACGGTTCCCAGTCGGCGGCTGTGGCCGACGAGTTGGTCGAAGCCTCGGCCATCATGGAGCTGGCAGAGCACATCCAGGGGACCGAGTGTGGTGGTCATCTTGATCTGGCCTGTGCCCTGGAAGTCTGCGGCGCGGGGCCGAATGACCCGGTTCATCGGATCGAGAATCCGCGCGTCCAGCTGACGGAGGACCCCGAGGAGGCGCTGGGCGTTCTGGGACGTGCGGCGAGGTACTACGTCCAGGTCCAAGGTCGTCAGTCCAGCGCCGTGCAACACGGCAGCAACGCCTCCGACGACGACGAACTCCACGTCGGCGTCGGCGAGGGCAGCGAGCAGCGCTGGAAGGTCAGCTTCCTGAGGATGACGCACGACGCAGGCGGCCCAGGCCGCGGGTGGCTCGGGTGCAGGCTCTCAGGCGCTCCATCGGCGTCAGGGAGCGCGACCATGCCAGCAGGTCCCGGTCGACCTCCTCGACCGCTGCCAGCACGTCCGGATCCTGCTCCGCGAGGCGCTCGCGCACGCGCTGCACCCTGGCCCTGGCCTGCTCGTCCATCCCCCTCATTCTACGCCCTCACAGCGCGCTCGTCTCCTCCAGCTCCTTGCCCTTCGTCTCCGGCAGCCACAGCCAGATCAGCGCCAACGCCAGCATGGGGAAGATCGCCGTGCTGGCGATGGCCGGGCCGATGCCCCAGCTGATCGCCAGCTGCCCCACGATCAGCGGGCTCGTGACGTACCCGATGCGCCCCAGCAGGTTGTTGGACCAGCTGAAGGCGTCGCCCCGCAGCGCGGTGGGGAAGAGCTCGGTGTTGTAGGAGTTCAGCACCGGCAGGACCGCTGACACGCCGAAGATGGCCAGCACCAGCGCGAAGGTCAGCAGGGCGTGGCCGTGGGCGGTGTACGCCATGACACAGCCCGCCGAGGTCAGGGTGTAGATGATCGCGGCGCCCCGGCGCCGGCCGATCACGTCCAGGAGCTTGCCCGCGGCAAAGACCAGGGGCATCGAGGCCAGGGCGGCGATGGTGATGCTCGCGCCCACCTGGCCATCGGTCAGCCCCCGCTCGGCGACCGCGAACTCCTTCCAGAACGTGATGGCGGTCTGGGTGCACAGGTAGGTGAGGAACCAGATCGCCGCCAGCTGCAGCATGCGCTTCTTGTACGGGGTCTGCCAGAAGGCCATCAGCGAGGGCTTGTCCTCGACCCGGGCCTCCTCGAAGCGCTTGGTCTCCTGGAGCGAGCGCCGCGCGATCATCACCAGCACCAGCGGCACGGCACCGACGAAGTAGACCGTGCGCCAGCCGTAGGGCGTGGCCAGGAGCAGTGGCACGACACCCGCGCAGACCACCGAGCCCAGGCTCGAGAAGCCCTGGAGCACGCCGAGCACCATGCCGCGCCGGCTCGCGGGGAACTCCTCCGCCGCGTAGACCATCGAGATCGCCCACTCGCCGATCAGGAAGACCCGCGCGACCAGCTGGGCGAGCGTGAACAGCAACACCCCGGGCGCCAGGCCGCTGAGCAGGGTGAAGATCGTGTACCCCCCGATCGTGATCATCAGCACCCGCTTGCGACCCCAGACGTCGGCCTTGCGGATCAGCAGCCAGGCGATGATCGTGCCCACGTTGATCACGGTGACCATCGTGGCGCCCTGGCTGAAGCTGATGCCGAATTCCGCCCGCAGCTGGGGCAGGATCTGGCTGAGGGCGATCATGTCGTAGCCCTCGAAGAAGGTGGCCACGCCGAGCAGCCAGAACAGCTTCTTCTGGTAGGATGTCAGGGATTCCCTGGGAGGGTTTTCCCGCTTTTCCATTTTGACCTCGGGGGCTTCTAAGCGTAATGTGTCCCTGCCGATTCATGGCCCAGGAAGGGCATTGAGCCGACCCCTCCTCCTTCTCCTCGACCCCGTCGGGGCCCGCCGCAAGCTGTTTGCGAGGGTCCTGCGGGTGGACTTCGACCTCCTGCAGCCCAAGTCGCTGAAGGCGGCCCGGCTGTTGTTGGAGGAGCACTACCCGGACGTGGTCCTGGCCTCGACCCACCAGGCAAAGGGCCACGGCCTGTCGCTGTGTACCCGCCTCCGCAAGTACCAGGGCGGCGACTGCCTGATGGTCGTGCACGGCGCGGTGCCCGACAGCCTCGACGGCGACCGGCTGCGGGCCGACATGGACCACACGTACAAGGTCGACCACTGGCTGCACAACAACGCCTCCCCGGCGCTGGTCGCCCTGACGGTGAAGCAGCTGCTGAAGGCCCACCAGAGTGGGCGTCCGGCCCGGCGTCGCTCCCTGGGTGCGCCGCTGTCGATGTCCACGCCCTCCGAAGAAACGCGGCCGAAGAGCGACGCCAAGCTGCGCACGACCGGCGAGTTCGAGGTCGAGTTCAAGCGTCCGCCGACCCTGAAGCGCGAGCGCTGACCGGTCTCTTGTGGGGGCTCCCGAAGCCGCCGGCTGACTTTTTCTTTCCCTCTCGGCGAGGGCCTGGGTCCAACGAGGCGAACAACCCCTTGCCTCGGAGTCCTCATGACCCGCCTCGCAGCCGCCTCCTTCGTGTCCGTCCTCGCCCTCGCCGCCTGCACCGAGCCCGCCGCCGGCCCGACCCTGGACCAGGTGGACCACGCCGCCGACGCCGAGCTGACCCTGGTCGACCGCACCGCCGCCCTGGCCGGCGCCGTCGACTACATGGACGCCGCGACGGGCGAGCAGCTGGACCTGGCCAACCAGAACGAGGCCTTCTACCTGCAGGTCACCGAGCCCGACGCCGGCGAGCCCGACCCGAACGCGCCGCCGGCCAGCAGCTACGGCAACGTCATCGCCGCCAGCATGATGGTCGCCACCGCCAGCGGCATCACCGCCGCCGTCGTCGGCCCGCCGTCCCTGGCCATCGGCGTCGCCACCGACGGCGACGTCACGCAGATCGAGGACAACCTCTGGCAGGCCACCAACAGCATCGTCATCGACGAGGTCACCTACGCGCTCGAGCTCAACGTGGCCTACGTGGTGGTCGGCTACCTGGCCGAGATGCGCGTCACGACCGACGACGGTCGCTTCGACGACGCCGTCTGGTTCACGGGCTTCGTGTCCGCCGGCGGCCACCTGGGCTGGTGGGACCTGTACGATGGTGCCGGCGAGCTGCAGGGCGTGGTCGAGTGGATCGCCGACGGCGAAGGCACCGCCGAGTTCGGCATCGCGGCGGTCGACGGCGAGCACGCCGGCGACTTCCTGGCCTGGTGGCGCCAGGACGGCGACAACGCCGTGACCTACCACGACGCCAGCTCCGAAGAGGACGCCTGGGTCGTCGTCTACGAGGAAGGCGACGGCGAGCTGCGCCACCCCGGCTACAACCTCGGCGAGCGGTCCTGCTGGGACGTGGCCTACCTGGACGCGGAGTGCCCGGTCGACGACGCTGAGTGATCGCTCCCGCCACAGGGCCCGGCGCCACCTCTGCCACGAGCTGGCACAGGTGGCGCTGCTGCTTCGGCGTGAATCCGGTCCCTCCGGGGTTAGCTCCCCGTGGTGGACCTCACCCGCGTCAGCCCCAACGCCGTGACCCTGTGGCGCCTCGGCGGCCTGATCCGCACCGGGTTCACGACCATGCTGCTGGTGGTGCCCGGCGCGGTGGTGCTCAAGCTGGCCACCGAGGTGCCGGCGGTGCTCGCTGTGGCCGGGGTGGTCGTGCTCGCGAGCCTGCTGGTGATCCAGGCCGTGGTCTGGCCCGGCTTCACCTGGCGCTACCTGGGCTACGGCGTCCGCGAGCACGACCTGCTGCTCCAGCGGGGGGTGCTCTTCCGGCGCCGGACCAGCGTGCCCCTGAACCGGATCCAGCACGTCGACACCCACCAGGGGCCGCTGGAGCGCTTCTTCGGCCTGTCCAGCCTGCTGGTCTACACGGCCTCGACCATGAGCGCGGACGCGGTGGTGCCGGGGCTGGACGAGGCGACCGCCGAGGGCCTGCGGGACGAGCTCGCCCGACGGGGTGGCGACGACGGTGTCTGAGGCGGCGGCACCCCAGGACACCCCCTGGCGAGGGCTCCACCCCAGCTCGCTGCTGGTCAACCTGGGACCCCGGATCTGGCAGGCGATCAAGGGCTTCTGGTGGCTGATCCTCTTCGCGGTCTTCGGCGGCGGCGGGGTCGCGGACCTGATCGGGGTCGGCCTGACCGGCGTGGCAGGCCTGGGGGTCGTCGGCGCCCTGATCCACTTCGCGACCCTGCGCTACCGGGTCCACGCCGGGCGCCTCGAGATCAAGCAGGGCCTGCTGAACCGCCAGGTCCGGGTCATCGATCCCGAGCGCATCCAGAACGCCGAGCTGGTCCGCAACCTGTTCCACAAGGCCTTCGGCCTGGTCGAGGTCCGCCTGGAGACGGCGGGCGGCATGCGCACCGAGGGCATGCTCTCCGCCCTCGACGAAGCCGCGGCGGCCGCTCTGATGGGAGAGCTCGACGCCCTGCGGGGTCGGGCGCCCGAGGCCGAGCAGCGGCGGACCGAGGAGCCGGTGATCACCGTCGGCATCCCCGAGCTGATCGCCTACGGGCTCACCAGCCGCACGGTGGGCACGGTCGCGGTGCTCGGGGGCGTCGCCGCCCAGGGCCTGGAGCTGTTGGAGCCGGAGGAGGTCGCCCACCGCGCCTCGGGGCTGGAGGCGGGCATCGTGCTCGCGGTGATCGCGCTGGCCTTCGCCGTGTCCTTCGGCATCAGCGTCGGGGTCGCGCTGACCCGGTTCTGGAACTACCGGATGACCCGCACCCGGACCGAGCTGAGCGCGGAGTCGGGACTGTTCACCCGGCGCAGGGCCCGGATCCCCCTGGAGAAGGTCCAGCTGACCCGCGCTGACGAGCCCCTGCTGCGCCGGCTGCTCGGCTACGGCACGCTGTCGATCGAGACCGCAGGCCTGGGCTCGCTGCGCGACGACGCCCAGGCCAGCGAGGCCTCTGTGCCGATGGTGCCCCGGGAGGAGCTCGCCAGCGTGAGTCGGGTGGCGATCCCCGCGGCGACCTTCGACGCCTGGTCCGAGCCCCTGGACCCTCCCCACCCCCGGGCGCTGCTGCGGGCGCTCTACAGCGCCACCGGGCGGGCTCTCGCCCTGGCGGCGTTCTGTGTCCTGACCCTGGGGCCCTGGGGGGCCGTGGCGCTGGTCGCCCTGCCGCTGTCCTGGTTTGCCCAGTGGCTCGATCACCGGGCCCAGGGGTGGCGGGTCACCGACGACGTGGTGCTGTCCCGGCGAGGGTTCTGGCGTCGCCGCACGTCGATCCTCACCCGGAACAAGGTGCAGTCCGTGCACCTGGTCCAGGGGCCCTTGATGCGCAGGCACGGGCTGGGTCGGCTGCTGGTGCGCGTCGCGGGGACTCAGGTGGCGCTGCCGGACATCGGGTACAACGAGGCCGCGGCGCTGCTCGAGCGCCTCCGACCCAGTCCCGGCCCCGCGCACCCATGACCAAGCTGGCCGTCCTCGGAGACGTGCACACCCACTGGCACAACCTCAGCCGCGTCCTCGATAGGGTGCGTCGGGAGCAGGTGGACGGGATCCTGATGGTCGGGGACCTGGCCTGTGCCGGCCGCAAGGGGCGTCGGAGCCTGGACCGACTGGAGAGGTACGCCGCCGACGTGAAGAAGGTGCTTGAGCGGGTGCGCAAGGTCGGCCCGCCGGTGGTCTGGGTGCCCGGCAACCACGACCTGCCGTATGTCGACGGCGACGGCAACATCGACGGCAAGGGGCGACGGATCGGCGACCTGCGCATCGCCGGCATCGGGGGCAGCGTGGCGACCGCGATGTCCTTTCCCTACGAGTGGCGCGACGAGGCCCAGGCCAAGAAGGTGCCGCGTGCGGACGTGCTGCTGGCGCACTGCCCACCGGCCCGGACCCCGCTGGACTGGGTGCCTCGGACCCAGAAGCACGTGGGCAGCGAGTGGATCCGCGGCCTGGCCGAGGAGCGGGGAGGGGTCCTGGTCTGCGGCCACATCCACGAGTCCTCGGGCTTCGTCCGGCTGAACGACTGCCTGTGCCTCAACGTGGGCGGCATCGGCATGCCCTATGGACGGGCCCAGCTGGGGTGGATCCTGGGCACGGACGAGGTCGCCCACGAAGACCTGGAGAGCGGTCGGGTCCAGCGCTGGCGTCGGTAGCGCCCGGAGAAGGGGAGGGAAAACGCGCCGCGAGGAGGATCCGCGCGCCGATCGGCGCTTTTTGCATCCGGAAACCCGCGCAAGCAACCATCGTTGCATTCGCTGTGGGATGGCTAAACAGGCGCAATCACAGCGTTTCTATGGACACGTCAAGAGCCCTCAACCCGCGGGGTTGGCGGCCCCTTCCCCACAGGTTGTCTTGACATGTCTTGCACAGCGGATCGCCTGTGTTACGGTCCCGGCGATTCCTCAGGAGGTCTCTTCCATGCTGCTCACTGCCATGCTGGCCATGAACACCGCCACGGCCATGCCTGTCGCCGACAAGGAGATGGGTGTCGGTGTCTCGCTCCAGTACCCGTACTACGCCGTCACGCTGAAGAAGTGGGGCATGATGGACATGCTCCCCGGCATCGTCGAAGACGGTCCGGGTGGCGCCGCTGCCTATGTCGGCATCCGCTCGAACTACTACGGCCTGACCGTCCACGCCCGCTTCAACCTGGAGAAGGACTTCTGGACTCCCCCCTGGGAGTTCGGCTTCGCCGAGCAGGCCGTGTACTACGGCGTCGGTGTGGGTGTTGACTTCACCCTCGGCTACTACCGGAACCTCGGTATCGGTATCCGTGGCGTCGTCGGCTACCAGCTGGCCCTGAACGCCTTCCCGCTGGAGGTCGCCCTCCAGGTGGAGCCGGGTATCAACATCAACCTGCTCCGCAGCTACTACGGCATCGTGACCTACGCCGGCCTGTACGGCCTGGTCGCCCGCTACTACTTCTAGGCCGTAGCGCAACCCTGGCCCGAGCCTTGCGCCCGGGCCCGCGTGACCTCCCAGCCCCTTCGGGGGTCTGGGAGGTCGCTCGTTTTGGGGGATAGAGTCCCGTGGTGACCCCACTCCTGCTGGTCCTGATCGCCTGCAACGACAGCGACACCCCCGGTCCGCCGCCGCCGGCGACCTCGTTCCTCACCTTCGAAGACGAAGGCCCGCGCAACCTGTTGATGCTCAGCATCGACACCCTGCGCAAGGACCACCTGAGCCGGTACGGCGACCGGAACCTCACCCCGTTCATCGACTCGCTGATGGACCAGGGGGTGCCCCTGGACGACCATCGGTCCTGCTCGAACTGGACCTATCCGTCGACCATCTGCGTCTTCGGTGGCCAGACCTGCACCGACATGGGCTTCATCCCGCCCCTGAACAAGGCGCGGCGCGAGCCGCTGCCCGAAGGCCACGGCCAGCTGCCGGTCTGGCTGCGGGACGCCGGCTGGGAGACAGGCCTGGCGAGCTCCAACAGCTACATCGGCAACGAGTACGACACGGCCCAGGGCTATGACCGGGTCAAGGGCGGGACCTACCACCCGGGCGAGGAGATGGTGGGCATGGGCCTGGAGCTCCTCGACGACATGGAGCGCTCGGGCAACCCCTGGTACCTGCACATCCACTTCCGCGACGCCCACGTGCCCTACGACCCGCCCGAGGAGTACCTCACGGACCTCGAGGACCTGCCCGAGCTGAAGTGGGACCTGACCGACCGCGACGAGACCTACGACGTCATGAAGATGTTCGAGGACCTCGAGCCCGAGGACCAGGAGCTGCTGCTGGCCCACCTCAACGTGCGGTACGAGGGCACGGTCCGGTACACCGACGACACCTTCCGCAGTCTGTTCGAGGGCCTCGACGCCCACGGCGCCCTCGACGACACCCTGGTCGTGGTCTGGAGCGATCACGGGGAGCAGTTCTGGGAGCACGGGCTCCACACCCACGCCTACACCATGGACTTCGCCGAGAACGACGCCCTGGCGTTCTTCTGGGCCAAGAACCTGGTCCCGGGGGTCTGGAGCGAGCCCACCAGCCACATCGACCTGGCGCCCACCCTGCTCGAGTCCCTGGGCCAGCCGATCCCGGGCCAGGTCACCGGCGAGCCCGTGGGCCAGGCGCCCGACAACCGGCTGATCCACACCGTCAGCGACGCCCGGCTGGGCATCATGATGTCCCTGCAGGTCGGGGCCTCGAAGCTGCAGTACCGCTGGAAGTACGGCGAGAAGGGCTTCTGGCGCCGAGACACCGATCCCTGGGAGGAGAGTGATGTCTACGACAGCGCGGACTCGGAGATCATCACCCTCTGGACCGAGCTGGACAAGGAGATCGAGCGGGTGATCCCGCTGGTCCCCGACGACAAGATCCCCGAGGAGCGGGGGCCTTAGCGGGCCAGGGCCCGCGGGTCACTCCGGCAGCTGACCCCGGACCAGCACGCCGTCGTAGATGTCCACCACGCCGAACAGCGCCCCCGCGGCGTAGACCGTGCCGCTCGGGGTCACGCTGACCGAGTGGAAGACCTGGGAGCGGACCTCGACCTCCTCGACCGGGGACCAGGTCCCGTCCCGGTCTCGCAGGTGCAGGGAGCCGAACCAGCCGCTGGCGACGGCGCGGCCGTCGGGCAGCACGTTCACGCCGTTCAGGGGCTGGATGTCCCCGAGGTCGACCTGCCGGAAGCCGGTGCCGTCGTTCTCCACGAGCACCCCTCGGGTGTCCCCACCGGCGGCGATGAGCAGGTCTTCGTTGCCGTGGATGGTGGTGAGGTACTCGTCGGTGGCCATGTCCTCGACGGACCAGGTGCCGCCGCTGTGGTGCAGGCCCTGGTCCGGGCCACCGATGACCCAGAAGTCGTCGGTGGAGGTGCCGAAGATCTTGGTGAGCACGGCGTCGGTGTCCCGGGTGTTCTCGAATTGCGGGGGGTCGCCCCAGTCGGTGCCGTCCCAGTGCCACAGCACCTGGCGGTTGCCGACGCTGACGTTGTTGCCGCCGCAGGCGTAGACGTCGTCGGGGCCGAAGGCCCAGGCGCCGAAGAGGTTGACGGAGTCCGGGGTGGGCAGGACCTCGAAGCCGCTGTCGGGGTGGTAGTGGGCGATCATGCCGTTCTCGCCCAGGAGCCACACGTTGCCTTCGCCGTCGCCGTGGACCCACCAGAGGTCTTCGTCGATGGGGTTCTCCAGGCGGGTCCAGGCCACGCCGTCGTAGTGGTAGACGTAGGCGCCGAGGCCGTCGTCGGTGACGGCGCCGACGGTCCAGACGTCGTCGTCCGCGGGGGCCCACACGCCCACGAGGCCGCCGTCGAGGCCGCCGAGCACGGCCTCCCAGCCGCCGCCGAAGTCGGTGCCTTGCTCCACGCCGGTGTTGCCGGTGCAGGCGAGCAGGGTGAGCAGGGTGGGGGTCATTCCGTCGCTCCCGCGGTGTCGCCGGCCAGCGGGGCCAGCTGCCCTCGGACCAGGATGCCGTCATGGATGTTCGCCACGCCGAACAGCCCGCCGGTCACGTAGACCGTGCCCGAGGGGGTGACCGACGCGGAGTGGAAGTCCTGGTGGCGGATCTCGGTGTCCGCGACCGGGGTCCAGGTGCCGTCGCTGTCCCGGGTGTGCAGGCTGCCGTACCAGCCGCTCGCCACCGCTCGGCCGTCGGGCAACACGGCGATGCCGTTCAGGGGCTGGGCGTCGGGCAGCTGGAGCTCCTGGAAGCCGTGGCCGCGGTCCTCGACGATGTAGCCCTGGGCCGCGCCGCCCACGGCGATCACCACGTCGTCGTTGCCGAAGACGGAGGTCAGGGGCTCCTCGGTGGCGACGCTGATGGGCTCCCAGTCGCCACCGGTGTAGCGCAGGCCCTCGTCGGGGCCGCCGACCACCCAGAGGTCGTCGGGGGCGCGGGCGAAGATCTTGGTGAGCACGGCGTGGGTGCTGCGCAGGGCCACGATGTCCGAGCGGTCCTCGAACACCGAGCCGTTCCAGTGCCACAGGACCTGCTTGTCGTCGGTGCTGTAGTTGTCGCCGCCGCAGATCCAGACGTCGTCGTCGGCGAGCACGAAGGCGCCGAAGAGGTTGACCTTGTCCGGGGTCTCCAGCTGGACCGGGCCGCCGTCTTCGGTCCAGCGCACGACCAGGCCGTCCTCGCCCACCAGCCAGACCGGTCCGGTGCCGTCGCCGTGGGCCCACCAGAGATTGCCCTCGGTGCCCGTGTCGATGCGGGCCCAGTCCGTGCCGTCGAAGCGGAAGACGTACCCGCCCAGGCCGTCGCCAGGGTCGGCGCCGACCGCCCAGACGTCGTCGTCCGCCGGGGCCCAGACGCCGATGAGGCCGGCGTCGAGCTCGCCCATGACCACCTCCCAGGTGCCGTCGGCGAAGGACTCGCCGGTCTCCACCGGGTCGCGGCAGGCGAGCCAGGCGGTCAGCGAGAGCGGCAGGAGCGAGATCACAGGGCCCTGCTAACCGCTCACGGATCGGCCAGATGCCCCTTGATCAGCGCACCATCGCGCAGGGGGAAGGTGTTGAAGAGCCCGCCTGCGGCCCAGACCGTGCCGTCGGCGGTGATCGCCGCGCCGTGGTAGTCGATGCGCAGGTCCGGCACGTCGTCGAGCACGACCCACTCACCGTCGAGGCGCTCCACGACCGTGTCGTACCAGCCGACCGCCATGCCGCGATCGTCGGGGTGCAGGGCCACCCCGGCGAGGTTCGCGACCTCCTGGCGGGAGAGCACCTCGGTGAAGCCCGAGCCGTCGTTCTCGATGATGCCGCCCTGGCTCGGGCCACCCACCGCCACGACTCGGTCGTCGTTGCCGTGGATGGTCGTGAGGAAGGTGTCGGTGGCCACGTCGACGGTCTTCCAGCCGCTGGCGCTGCGGTGCAGGCCGACCTCGGTGCCGCCGACGATCCAGAGATCCTCGCTGGACCGCCCCCAGATCTTGTTGGGGGTCTTGCCGGGGATGAGGTCGCCCGGGTCGTCCGGGTCGGCCGTCCAGCTGTCGCCGTCGAAGTGCCAGATGGCGACCGCGGCGCTGAGGCCGTCGGCCTCGACTCCGCAGGCCCAGACGTCGTCCGGTGCGAGGGCGAAGATGCTGAAGAGGTTGGCCTTGCCCGGGGTGTCGAAGGTCTCGAAGCCTTGGTCTGGGGTGTAGCGGAGGATGACCCCGCCGTCGCCCACGAGCCAGACATGGCCGGCGTCGTCGCCGTCGGCCCACCACAGGATGCCGGCGTCCCCGGTGTCCAGGCGCTCCCAGGACTCGCCGTCGAAGTGGAAGGCGTAGCCGCCGAGGCCGTCCCCCGGGTTGGAGCCGACGGCCCAGACCTCGGTCTCGTTTGGGGTGTAGACGCTGAGCAGGGTGCCGTCGAGGTCGTGCATGACCACCTCCCAGCTGCTCGTGCTGGGGTCGGTGTCGTCGGTCCCGGTGTCGCCGGCACAGGCCAGCAGAGCGGGGATCAGCCAGGAGAGAGGCACCGAGGGCCTCTATCCTCAGCCCCCCAAGTAGGGGCTCAGAAGGCGTAGCGGATGCCGAGCCCCAGGCCGCCCTGGAAGCTCAGCAGCGAGTAGTAGGAGTTCACCAGGTTCACGTCGATGCCGAAGTGGAGCTGCAGGAAGAACTCGAGGGGGAATCTCGGCAGGAAGTACGAGACCCCGGCCCCGGCCAGGACCGTGACCCCGATGTTCTGGTAGTACCCGGTGGTGAAGGTGCCGCCGAGGGAGACCAGGTAGTTGACCGAGAAGCCGCCGGTCCAGGTCTGCTCGGGTGGTGAGGCCCAGAAGCTGCCCTCCCAGGCCGCCCGGGCCCGGAAGGTGAGGCCGTAGTAGCTGTAGCCGACGCCGGCGTAGGCGCCGACGCCGTTGCGGCGGTTGAGGTAGTACTTGCCGGTGAGGCCCACGACACCGTCGACCCCGCCGATGGTCACGCCCACGCCGGCGGTGTGGAAGTCATCGTCGGCCATGGCCTGGGGCCCGTGGGCGACGAGGCCGATGAGCAGTGCGGATCCGATCATGTCTGCCTCCGAAGGCCGACATAGCCGCGGCCTCTTGCACGAGCTTAGTCCAGGAGCCTGGCTGCCAGGTCGTCGCCGAGCCGGCTGAACTGGGACATGCCCGGCTCCAGCCAGCGCCACAGGGGGCCGACCCCGGCGCCGGTGGCTTCGAAGCGTTGGACCAGGGTGCGGCCCTCCAGGTCGAAGGCGTGGCGCAGGCAGACCCACCACCGGGGTCCGACCAGGGTCTCGGTCAGGTTGCTGCCCAGCCGGTGGAACAGCTCCCACATCGTCATGCGCAGGGTGCCGGCGATGCCGCCCAGGGCGGTCGCTCGCAGCCAGCGCTGGCAGGCCTCGCTCAGGCCCTCCTCGGCCATGAAGGCGGCGGTGGAGCGGGTGTGGAGCCGACCGCGACCGAGCTGGTGCTGGACCATCGCCCGGCCCAGGATCGCGAGGTCTCTCCAGCTGCAGTCCCGCACGAAGGGGCGGAGCCAGCCTCGGGTCAGGTCGTGTCGCTGGACGAAGTGGTCCCGCCAGTCCAGGCCGAGCAGTCGGAACAGGTGAGGCGCCGAGTGGTAGTCGGGCTGGAAGACCTTGCAGCTGTTGTCGCTCAGGAACCGGCCCTGCTCGTCCAGCCGCGAGGCCCACAGCCCGCCGAGGCGAGGCCCCGCTTCGTAGAGCGTCACGGGGTGGCCGGCCCGGCGCAGCAGGAAGGCGGTGGTCAGGCCGGCGGGGCCGCCGCCGAGCACGGCGACGGGGGCGGGGTCGGACATCCGGACCTCTGGGAAGGACGTCGGGGCCTACGGTAGCGCAGCGCTCTCCATTGCCTGGTCGCCTCCGTCCCGACCGGCGGCCCGCCGGGGTGGGGGAGGCTATGGTCTTCGCGTCCTCCCGCCCCGGTGTGCTCATGCTCGTGTCCCTCGCCTTGCTCGCGTGCTCTGGCGGAGGTGACCCGCCACCCTTCGACGGGTGGGCGGAGATCGTGCCTGGGGCCCCCGTCGCGGGGGCGGCGGAGGGCCTGATCGACGTGCCCGCCGGCGGTCCGATGGGCGGCTACTCCTCCCGCTGCGGCTACCTCGGCGGGGACAGCGCACAGGACCGTCGACAGTCCCACTACACCCAGAACTGGGCGGAGAGCACCGGCTTCCAGACCCCCCAGGAGGCCAAGGTCCTGTGGCTGGAGAACGGCGACGACCACCTGGTCCTGATCCGCATCGACGCCATCTACAGCTTCGACGGCCTGGTCGACGGCATCACCGCCGATCTCGAGACCGCGACCGGCCTGCCCCTCGACGGCAACGTGATCCTGGCCACGAGCCACACCCACCACGGCATCGCCAATTTCAGCGACCAGTACCACTTCTACCTGGGCGGGGATCTCTACAACCCGGAGATCTACGCCCGGTTCCGGGAGTCGATCACCGCGGTCGCCCTGGACGCCTTCGAGGGCCGCGAGCCGGTCGCCATCGGCGCCGGCTGGGCCGAGGACTGGGACCCGGACGACCGGGTCTACCGGGACCGCCGCGGCGAGAACAACTCCCTCACGGTCGAGGGCTGGGACGACCTGGTCGGCATGGGCAAGGACCAGCTCCTGCACGTCCTTCGCGTCGATCGGCTCGACGGCACGCCCCTGGCGATGACGATGACCTTCGGCATGCACGGGACCTCGCTCGGCGGGGACAACCCGATGATCAGCCGGGACAGCACCGGTGGGCTCGAAGACGGCATCGAGGAGGCCTTCGACTCCGAGGTGGTGGTCATCCACCTCCAGGGCGCCGGCGGCGACGCCTCGCCCGCGGGCTCCGACAGCGACTACGCCCGGCTGGAGTCCATCGGCGAGTGGGCTCGGCCCCTGGTCATGGCGCTCTACGACCAGGTCCCGGTCAGCAGCGACCCGATCAGCCTGGAGACCGCGAGCCGGCACATCACCCAGGTGCGCGAGGACATCCGTGTCACCCGGAACGGCCTGGTGTACTGGGAGTACGCCCCCTACGACCCGGACTACACGCCGGACGACGTCATCTACAACGCCGACGGCACGCTCGCGTCGCCCTTCGACGAGTTCAACACCCAGTACGGCGGTGCCTTCTGCGGCTCCGACCTGCCGCTCATTCCCGGCTTCGGCATCGGTGCGGCGGTCTTCCCGTACTCGGGCTGTGTGGACGTCGAGGCGATCAGCGCGGTGCTCCTGGGCATCTTCGGCCTGGACCATGTGCCTCTGCCGATGCCCGAGGGCCTCGAGGCCGGCACCGCCGCCACCCGCCTGGGCCCGCTGAGCACTGTGCTGCCGGATGGCACCGTGGTCTCCGAGGACCTGCTCGCCGGCTTCTTCCCCGCCGAGACCACGGCGATGTACACCGAGCAGTGGCGCCGCCGGGTCCGGGACGAGATCGGCGACACGCGCTCGCTGATCGTCGGCTACGCCCAGGAGCACGAAGGCTACTTCCTCATCCCGGAGGACTGGCTGGTCGGTGGCTACGAGCCGGAGATCAACATCTGGGGGCCGCTCCAGGCCGAGCACGTGATGGAGGGGGTGCTCGAGTACGCCGACTCCGTGCTCTCCACCCCCTGGCACGAACCCGAGGACCCCTTCGGCGACTGGCAGGCGACCCAGTACCCAGACAAGCCCCTGCCGGAGAACGTGCCCGACGTGAACCCCGAGGCGGGCGCGGTCGTGAGCGAGCCCAGCGAGGACTTCTGGGTCCCGCTGGACCTGACCCTGGACCTGGACATCCCGGCCCAGGTGCGGCGGGTCCAGGACACCGTGCAGTTCGCCTGGTACGGCGGGGATCCCGCGGTCGACCCGCTCAAGCCGGTCCAGGACCCCCAGCTCCACCAGTGGTGGGCCGGCTGGCAGGCGGTGGGCCACGTGGTCGATCGCTTCGGCGTGCCCGCGGGCACCTACCGCCTCAAGGCCGAGGGCGAGAGCTGGGTCGGCGGCGACACCACCTGGCCCTGGACCACCGAGCCCTACAGCGTGACCAGCAGCGAGTTCGAGGTCGTGCCGGCGGAGCTCAGCGTGAGCCGCACCGGCGAGGGCCTGACCCTGTGGCTCCAGGGCCCATCGAGCGGCTACCGCTTCCTGGACCTCGAGGGCAGCAGCCGAGGCACCAACCCGGTCCGCGGCGACCTCACCCTGACCTGGTCCGACGGCACCGAGCAGACCGTCGAGGGCACCCACTCCGGCGGCGCGACCCACATCGCGGTCACCCCGCCCGGCGGCGCCACGAGCGTCACGGTGACCGACGCCTTCGGCAACGGGGGGGCCGTCTCCTTCTGATGAAGAAGTTCATCGCCGTCGCCGGGAACATGGGCGCCGGCAAGTCCTCGATGGTGTCGTTCCTGCACTCCCGGTACGGCTTCGATCCGGTGTACGAGCCCTTCGCCACCAACCCCTACCTGGACGACTTCTACAAGGACATGCGGTCCTGGGCCTTCCACTCCCAGGTCTACTTCCTGACCCACAAGTTCCGGCTGCACCTGTCCCTGGACGAGCATCCTGGCACGGTGGTCCTGGACCGCACGATCTACGAGGACGCCGAGATCTTCGCCCGCAACCTGGCCCGGGGCCGGAAGATGAAGAAGCGGGACTACGAGACCTACATGGAGCTCTACGACTCCATGCGCGAGGCCCTGCAGCCGCCGGACCTGTTGATCTACCTGCGGTGCGACACCAAGGCGATCCGGCGGCGGATCAAGTCCCGGGGGCGCACCAATGAGCAGGAGATCCCGGTGAGCTACATCCGGCGGCTCAACAAGCTCTACGAGGAGTGGATCGCCGGCTACGACCAGAGCCCGGTGCTGATCTGGGACTCGGGGCGGCTGGACTACCTGACCAGCCTGACGGATCGGATCGACTTCCAGCGGGCGGTGGAGCGGTTCCTGTAGATCAGGGCTGTGGCTGCACCCCTCGCTTGCGCAGCGTGGCCACCCGCTGCTGGATCGCCACGGCGACGATGCAGACCACCGTGCTCTCCACCACGTGGGCGAGCGAGGAGCCAGGGGGGGACGGGCAGGTCGTGGATGGGACGGCCCGCGGTCGAGGTCGGATCGCGGGAGAGTGGGCGGAGGCACAGGTCGGGGTCTCGAGGCCTGTCAGACGGGGAAGGGCAGGCCGGCGTGGCGAGTCTCCAGGGACGGGCGGTTAGAATGCGCCCCTTCCATGAGGAGCTGATGAAGGCGCTGCGCTGGCTGTTGGTCTGGCTCGTGGGGCTCGTGGCGAGTCCACAGGTCCTGGCCTCGACTGTCGCTGTCGTGGACTTCGACGGCTACGGCGTGAGCTTCGACGACTCGGCCCTGGTCAGCCAGGGTCTGCGCGACGCCTTCCTCGAGACCAGCTGGCTGCCCCTGTCGGACTTCGACATCGCGGATCGGCTCAGCGCCGGCCACGAAGCCGACATCTCCTCGGCGAGGCGCCTGGTGAGCGACGCACGCCAGGCCCTCGATCGCGGCCAGGCGAGCACCGCGCTCTCCAAGCTGCGCCAGGCCGACAAGCTCCACCGCGCCGCCGGCTCCGAGTTCGGCCGCCGCCCCGAGCTGGCCGACGTCCAGTTCTTCCTCGGGCGGGCCTACCTGAACCTGGGGCGTCGCTCCGATGCCAAGAAGGCCCTGGTCGAGTGCCTGACCCTCTTCCCCGGCTACCCGGACCACCGGGCCCCCTCGATGGGCAGCAGCCTGCGCTCGCTGTTCGACGAAGCCCAGCGGGCCATCGACGGCTCCGCCAAGCGGGTGCTGAGCTCGGCCGAGGCGGCGAACCTCCAGAACCGGCTCGGCGTGGACGCCGTGGTGGTGGGCTACCTCGAGTCCGACGGCACCGTCTTCGCCCGCATCACCCGAGGCACCACCATCACCTCCGAGGTCCGGCGGCAGGCGACCTCCGTGCCGCCGTTCCCGGGCGAGCCGATCTACGGCCAGCTGGTGCGAGAGCTGGTGGGCGAGGGAGGCGCGATGGTCGCGCCCCCGGACTACGGCGGAGGATCCGCGCCCTACGCCACGGACAGCTACGACGCCGATCCCTATGGTGGAGGCAGCGGCAGCGGCGGCTCCAGCGACTTCGACGACATCCCGGCCTTCGACGACGACCTGCCGGCCTTCGACGACGAGCCCGCCCAGGACGAGCCCGGCATGACCGTGCGCAGTCCGAAGACCGACCCGCCGCCGCCGGAGCACGCTGAGCGGGAGTCCGGGTTCCGCACCTCGACCGAGAAGGACGCGCGGATCCGCAGCACGGGCCGGATGAAGTACGACTCGGGCCCCATCACCCACCAGCCCTGGTTCTGGGGCGTGGTGGCCGGCGGGGTGGTGGTCGGCGGCGGTGTCGCGGCCATCGTGGTGCTCAGCGACGGGGGCGGTGGGGACACCTCGGACGACCCCGAAGGAGGGGACGCCACCAGCTACACCCTGACCCTGGCGACGGGGGACTGACCCCCAGCGCGGGAACGGGGGATCCCAAGAAGGTGTCAGGACCCAGGGGCGGGACCATTGCGAAGGGTCCGCTCGCCCCATAGATCGAGCCCTTCGAAGATCCGGGATCCAGCCCATGCGCGTCGTCTGCGACAACTGCGGAGCCACCTACCGCATCCCCGACCACAAGCTGGTCCGGGAGGTGAACAAGGCCACCTGCCGCAAGTGCGGTCACGGCATCATCATCCGCAAGGCCGGTGCCTCGGGCGGCGGGCCCACCCTGGCGCCGGCCAAGTCCATCAGCCCCGACGACGCCACCCAGATCGCCTCCGCAGCGGAGATCGAGGCGCGCGCCCGTTCTGGCAGCGGCCGCGGCGGCCCGACCCCCAGCGGCTTCGGCCCGGCGGTCGGCGGCGAGACCTACCCGCCGCCGGGTGAGCCCGCCTGGTCCACCGAGGAGCCTGGCGCCGAGACCGTGGTCTCCAAGCAGGACACCGCCCAGGCCGACGGCGAGGCCACCGCCCCGTGGATGGGCGGCCCTCCGGGGCTCGACGCCGGCGTGCCCACCGCGGAACCGGAGCCGGGCCTGCCGTCCTTCGGCCGTGGCAGCCTGCCGGTCGTGGGCCCCTCGGGTCCCGGGCCGTCGTCCCAGCCGCCGCGCCTGCCGCCGCCGCCGCCGGCCGCGCCCCAGGGCCGTCCCCAGGTTCAGCGGGCACGGGTGCACGATCCCAGCGCCGACATGGCGGTGGTGCTCGGCGGGGTCTTCGTGGCGCTGATCGCGCTGTTCGTGCTCATCACCAGCAGCGACGTGGGCATGGTCGCGATGGCGCTCTTCGCCGCCCTCGCCGGCCTGCTCACCTGCCTCTTCATGCTCGCCACGAGCAGTCGCGGCCGGGAAGAGGGCAAGCCTGTCGTCTCCATCGCGCTGGCCCTGCTGCTGTCGGCGGGAGTCACGGCGTTCTTCCACAGCTCCGGAGCCACCGAGCGCCGGGTCGCGGCGGTGCCCGCCGCGGTGCCGGCGCCCGCTGGGGCGGCCACCGCCTCGAGCAAGCCCCCCGAGGTCCTGCCGATCGCCGGTGAGCCGGTCGAGGGTGCGGAGCCTGTCGCTGACGCCGAGGAGCCCGAGCCCGAGCCGGAGGGTGATGCCCTGGCCGACGCCGAGCCCGCTGCCGAGCCCGAGCCGGCGAAGGCCGAGCCTGCACCTGCCAAGGCCGAGCCCGCGCCCGTGAAGAGCGAGCCCAGGTCCAGCAACAGCACGTCGAGCGGCAGCAAGAGCAGCTCGTCGAGCAGCGCCAGGAGCGGCGGCTCGTCGAGCAAGTCCAGCGGCTCCTCGTCGAAGAAGAGCACCAGCTCGTCGAGCAAGTCCAGCGGGTCATCGAAGAAGAGCACCAGCTCGTCGAGCAAGTCCAGCGGGTCGTCGAAGAAGAGCACCAGCTCGTCGAGCAAGTCCAGTGGGTCGTCGAAGAAGAGCAGCTCGTCGGGGTCCAGCTCCAGCCAGCCCACCGCCAAGGGCGTGCCGCTGACCGTGCTCGACACGATGGTCAAGAACAACCGCCGGGTGAAGAGCTGCTTCGCCGTCTACAAGGAGAAGACCGGCTCCCTGCCCTCGGGCCGCATCCCGGTGAAGATCGCCATCGAGCCGAACGGCACCCCGTACAAGGTCTGGATCAACGGCGGCGCCTATGCGGGCACCACCCTGGACAAGTGCCTGGCCTCGGCGATCAAGACCATCGCCTTCCCGCCGTTCTCGGGGGATGCGCAGACCTACAACTACTTGTTCGTGTTCTGAGTCCGAGCCTCAGGCCCGCTTCGCCTGCAGGTCCGGCCGCAGCTCCCCGAGCACCGACACCACCTCGCCCTCGACGAAGGCCGTCACCAGGCGGCTGTCGAGGCGGCCCTTGTCGGCCTCTGCCCACAGGATGTCGCAGGCACGCTGGTGCGCCATCGCCTTGCGGTAGGGGCGGTCCGAGGCGGTCAGGGCGTCGTAGATGTCCACCACGGTGATCATCTGCGAGGGCAGGGGGATCTGGTCGCCGACCAGGCCTTGGGGGTAGCCGGTGCCGTCTCGCTTCTCGTGGTGGCTCGCGGCGATGTCCGGCAGGCCTTCGAAGGCGCGGCCCCAAGGCATGGCCCGGAGGAAGCGGTCGGTGTGGCGGGCGTGCTCGTTCATCGCCGTCCGCTCGCTGTCGGTCAGGCTGCCGTAGGGCAGCGAGAGGCACTCGATCTCCCGGTCGGTCAGGAACGGGTGGGCCTGGCCGTGGCGGTCGGTCCAGAGGCGCCCGCCCAGGCCCCTCACCAGGGCCTGGAGGTCCTTGGTGGCCGGCTTGGGGGAGACCCCGGCGACCAGGGCGTCCAGGGTGGCGCCGAGCTCGGCCCGGAACCGGGCGATGACGGCCTCGACCGCGGCGGGCTCGTGGCCCTGGTGCACGGCGGCCCGCAGCAGGCGGACCTCTTCGGTGAGGCCGATGATCTCGAAGCGGGCCTGGAGGCGCTCGACCTCCCAGGGGTGCAGCTTCTCCGCCTTGACCAGGATCTCCTCCCGCACGCCGATCTTGCCGAAGTCGTGCAGCAGGGCCGCGTACTCCAGGGTGCGGAGCTGGTCGGGGTCGAAGGGCAGGGCAGGGCCAAACACACCGCTGGCGCCGGCCGCCTCGGCCAGCCCCAGGGCCAGGGCGGCGACCCGGACCGAGTGGCCGGAGGTGGTCGGGTCCCGGGCTTCGATGGCGACCACGCTGGCGCGGACGAAGCCGTCGAAGAGCCGGGTGACCTCGGCGGAGAGCCGGGCGTTGACCAGGGCGATGCCCGCGGCGCCCGCCATGCGCCGTGCCAGCTCCTGTCGGCGGTCGTCGAAGGGCACGATGCGGTCGCCTTCGAGGCAGTTGATCAGCTGGACCGCGCCCAGCACCTCGCCGTCCGAGGCTGTCAGCGGCACGGTCAGGACCGAGTGGGTCTCGTAGCCGGCGGCCCGATCGAAGGAGCTGTTGTGGGTGACCTTGGCGTCGGTGCAGGCGTCGCCCACGTTGAGGCACTCGCCCGTCAAGACCACGCGCCCGGCGATGGAGAAGGGGTTGATCGACAGCCGGACGTCCGGGGTCGGCAGGTCGCCGAGCTTGTCGTTCTGGCTCACCCGGAAGGCGAGCCAGCGGCGATCGGCCTCCTCCTCCACGACGTAGATGGTCCCGGCCTCCGCGCCGACCACGCGCCGCATGCCGGCCAGGATGTGGTGGAGCAGGCGCTCTGGGTCTCGCTCGGCGGACAGCCGGGCCATCAGGTCCAGCAGGGTCGCCTGCTCGTCGAGCGGTCCATCGAGGCGCGGGTGTGCCATGTCGCGCGGATCGGATCCGGGCGGGGGGCACTTGATGGGTCGGGTTGCCGTAGGGTGGCGAGGTGCGCGACGGGCCCCTTCGGATCGCCTTGAAGGCCGTGGTCCGGGGGATCTGGACCCTGGAGCTGCGGCTTCGTCGCCGAGCCAGCCGCCTGCGCGGCCCGCCCCGGTACCGGCTCGGCGGTGCGTGCCAGAGCTGCGCGAAGTGCTGCGAGCGACCCACCCTCCGGGTCGACAAGCTCACCTGGTACTGGCCCACCCTGCGGCGGCTGTTCCTGGGATGGCAGCGGCGGGTCAACGGCTTCGAGCTGGTCGAGGCCGACCGCGCCTCCCAGACCTTCGCCTTTCGGTGCACCCACTTCGACCCCCAGACCCGGCGCTGCGACAGCTACGGCAGCCGCCCGGGCCTGTGCCGCGACTACCCCCGGGCCCTGCTGGCCCAGCCCTGGCCGGAGTTCTTCGATGGGTGTGGCTTCCGCCCCGTGGCCCGGGATGGCGCGGGGCTGGCCGCCGCGCTGGAGGCGACGGAGCTCGACGAGGAGGCGCGGGCGGTGCTGCGGCGAGGGTTGAAGCTCGACTGAAGCCGCACCGAACTGCCGCTCCGCATGGCGTAGCCGCCTTCAACTGCCGCTTGGGGGCGAAGCAGGGCCTGCATGGGGCCCGAAGGGGAGGTGGTGAGGGCTCTGGTCGCCCGAAGTCGAGGGTCTTGAGCGCCGGGGCGGCAGTTGAACGCGGCTACGCTCAGGCGAGCGGCAGTTCGGGCTGGCTACGCGCGGAAGGTCGGAGCTGGTTCACCAGCCGCTCAGGGAGCAGCTGTGCGCCGCTCGAGCATCTGCCGCAGGGTCTCCCGGGCGTCGGTGCGCAGCTTGAACTCCGATCCGGTGGCCAGCACCTCCTGGACCAGCTCGCTGGACTTGGGTGTGGCGATCGCCAGGACCGGCAGCTGCTTCTGGTTCAGCTTGTGCTCGCGGATGTAGAGAATCAGGTCCAGGCCGCCGCGCTCCGGATTGTCGAAGGTGTGGTCTCCCCGCTCGAGCTGGAAGATGCCCGCGAGCTTGAGGTTGAGGTCGATCACGGCCAGGGCGTAGCGCTCCTCGCCAGCGAGCATGGCGTCGACGCGGGTCTTGCCAGCCTCGGCGTCTGTCACCAGGACGACCTGGTAGCCGTGGGCTTCGGCCTCGCGCTCGACCCAGCTGAGGTCGTAGAGGGCGTCGTCGACGAGCAGGATCGAGGGTGGGTTCATGAGTCCTGGTCCCGGTGCCGCACGTTCGTCAAGACGCGCTCGTGCGGCAGGGTGATGATGAACTGGTTGATGGACCGGCCCCCGGTCTCGACGGCACGGTACTGGATCTCGGCCTGGTGCAGCTGGAGCACCCGGCGCACGAACCACAGGCCGAAGCCCGTGCCCTCGCTGACCCACTTCCTGGCCAAGTCTGTCCGAAAACCCCGCTTGAAGATGTCACTTCGGAGGTTCTCAGGGACGTGGGGTCCGAAGTTCTCCAGCTCGAGCACGCTGCCGCCATCGGGGCGTCCGAAGGCGTGAACATAAAGAAATGACTTGGTTTCTTGGGTCGAAGGGTAGGAATACTTCACCCCATTGTCGACCAGGTTGTAGATCGCCTGAGTGAGGAGCGGCGCGTTGCCGGCGAGGGTGCAGTGCTCCCGCAGGGCCTGGCCCTTGATGACGAAGTCCAGGCTCTTCTTCTGCAGCCGGGCCCGGAACATGTTCTTGATCGCGTGGGCGATCCGGTCCACGTGGACCGTCTCGCTGGAGGCCTGGTGCACGCCCTTGCTGGCGAGGATCTCGTCCAGGTGGAAGAGGTTGCGTGCCATGCGCTCGCAGTTCTCCAGGTCCAGTCGGGTCGTGGTCAGGAGCTTGGCGCCCTTGTTCTTGGACAGGGTGCCGGCCTCGAGGTCTCGGAGGTTCTCGATGATGCTCGCCAGGGGCCCACAGAGCTGGTGGGAGAAGCCCCAGAGCAGGGTGATCTGGTCCTCCTCGTGTTCCCGGAGCGCGTCGAAGAGCTCGTCCGGCTCCAGGATGCGGTCATCCTCGGCGTCCAGAAAAGACTGGAGCTTCAGGCGCATGCCGACGTCGCGGTACAGCCCCTCCGCTCCACCGCCGTCTTCGTCGTCCAGCAGCCGGAGGTTCACCTCGAGTGGGATGTGTCGGCCGCTTCGGGAGAGCATCCTCTCCAGGTGGTTGTTGAGCACGCCACCGGACAGCCGCGCCTTCTCCAGCAGCAGCCTGCGGTGCTCGGGCCGGGCGTAGAGTCGGGCGCGGCTCATGCCCTTGAGCTCCTGGGCCGAGTACCCCGACAGCCGCTGCTCCACCTCGCTGGTCTCGACGGTCCGTCCGTCGGCGTCGGCCCGGAAGTACGCGGTGTCGAGCTGCGTCAACATCGCCATCAGGCGGGCGTGCTTGTTGGACTCCCGCACCAGGTCGGAGATGTCACGCCAGAAGCCCGCCACGTACCAGGTCTCGGAGCCGTCGCGGCTCAGGCTGAAGATGCGGAACGTGATGTGGACCGGCAGCGGGGGTGCACCGGCCACCAGGAGCTCGACCCGCATCGGGTCGCACTCCCGGCGCCGGTCTCGGCTGCGCCAGACCTCCTGGAGAGCCTGGCGCACGCGGACGTAGTCCTGGGTCGAGTAGAGCTGGCGCGCATCCGTGCCCAGCACCTCGGCTTCTGCACGGCGCAGGTAGCGCAGTGCGCCAGGGTTGACGTAGACCACGGGTGAGGGTCTGCCTTCGGGTCCCGGCGCGGTGCGTGGGTGGACCTCGGACACAAGGACACTCTCGATGCGGGTGTCCAGCAGCGCCGTGAGCAGGCTGGTCTGGAAGTCCTGCTCCTGGATGATCGGAGAATGGGAGTTCGGGTCGGGCGACTCGCTCATCGGCTCAGCCGTTCGACCTCGCCCAGCGGAGGCCGTAGGCCCGGGCGTTCTCGGCGATGATCGAGCGGTCGGGGTCCGAGCTGGCGATGTCCAGCAGGAGCAGCTCGAGGGCCCGGCCACACTCCAGCGGCGTCACCGCCTGGTGGACCAGGTTGCCCAGCAGCGGATTGCCGCTGTGACGCTCCCAGTGGTCCCAGATCCAGGCCAGGTAGGCCGGGTAGGAGAGAGGGTCGTCCGGGTTGACCAGCGCCAGGCCGCGAGGGTCCCCAGTCAAGAGCAGCTCCAGCTCGTCCCGCTGTTCGTCTGTCCAGCGGCGCTCGGACAACAGGATCCATTGCGAGAGCACCCGGTTGGCGAGGCGATGCAGCCCGCTGCTCTCCCGGGGGCGTCGGTCGCGTGCGGACCAGGGCGTCGCTGGGACTTCGCCCTGCTCGAGCAGCACGAGGTGGCGGTTGGGGACGCGCGGGTCCAGGCTTGGCGCGGACTTCTCGCCGGGGAAGAAGGGCGCCAGGTGGTGGGTGTCGACGCTGCCCGGCGAGACCGGACCGAGGATGAGACTCAGTGGAGGGTCGGGGTCCCTCAGGTAGCAGCGCTTGCCCTGCAGGAACGAACCGAAGGCCGCCTGGTGGCCTTCGAGCCAGGGTTCGTCGGGCTTGATGCAGGCCACCAGACCGTTGGCCAGGCCCACGCTCGCCGACCAGGCCAAGCGCCCCAGACCGCTGGGGGCGTGCACCAGGGCCCCGCCGTGGGGTAGGCGATCCTTGCCTTCGACGAAGACCCAGATGGCTGAGTGCAGGTGGTCGAGGAAGGTCTGGCCCAAGGGGCTCAGCAGGCCGGCCGCCAGCTCCGCGGCCTGGGGGGCCGTGGGGTCGCGCACCTGAGCGAGTCCGGTGGGTAGGTAGTAGAGGTCTGCCGGCCCCACCGGGTCGCACGGGCCGAGATAGCGCTGGTCCGCTAGCGCCTCCCTCATGAACTGCGGCCGCGCCGTCCGCGGTGCCGCCAGCCAGTCCTGCCACAGGCCCGCCAGACCGCGCACGCCCTGCAGGCCTGCCCGCAACCGTGCCTGGCCCTCGTGTCCTGGCGGGGAGAAAGCAAGGTGGGCATCGAGGGCCGGCGCATCCAGGGCCAGGTCGATCACGACGACCTTGCCAACGGCAAAGGACCGGGCCATGCGGTGGGCGATCGCCGACACCAGGCGGGCCTGCCAGGCGGAGTCGCGAAGACTGTGGAAGGCCAGGATCGGACGACGCACGAAGGAGAGGCTCTGGGGGGTGTCCTGGTCCGGCCGTTCGCCCAGGTGCACGCGCCAGCCGGGGTCGTCGGGCAGGAAGCAGCGGGTCGCTGGAGCCGGTGTTGCCGGCCTGGCGGTGTTCGGGCTGCGGAACAGGGCCTGGCGGGCCTGGAGGCCCTTGGTGGAGAGCCGGTAGTAGCGGGTCGGACCACGCCGGTAGGGGTGCTCCTTGAAGAGGCAGAAGCCGGCCTTCTCCAGCTCGGTCAGGACCTGGCCGATGCGGCGCGGTCCGGGCTTCTTCTTGAGCAGGAGGCGCTCATGCACCTGCCCCTGCCGCAGGCCCTGTTGTCCCTGCTCCGGCAGGACCCGCAGGATCTCCTTGTCGAGCTCGCGAACCGGCCGCTCGCCGATGCACAGGGTGTCGGTCTCCAGCTCCTCCCGGGCCTCGAGCTCCGACTTCAGCAGGTCGATGCCGGCCTCCAGGTAGCCCCAGGTCCGCGAGCCGCGCCCTCGGTGCTGCCGGCGTGCCTCCCGCAGTCTCGAGAGGTCCTCCTCCAGCGCCTCCCTGGGCTCCTTCCGGGCCCGGGCCATGCAGTCGGTCACCAGCTCCCGGACCTCTGCAGGGATGGTGTCCCTGCGGGATCCGCCAGAAGAAGATCCAGGACGGCTCGTCGGCACGAAGAGGCTCCTCCGACCGCGTCTCTCGACCGGCCGTCCGTGGGGTGTCCACCGAGGTCACGTAGGGCGGGCGGTGCGCCTCGGGAACGGGCGAAGAGTATCAGAATTCGAAGGGAGATTTCCGCTGACTTCCTCTTGATCGGACAGACGGGTCCGAGGCCTGAGGTTCAGCCGGCTTCGGCGGGTACGCAGGTCCTGCGCTGAGGGAGGTAGCGCATGTCCTGGGACATGCGGCAGGGCTCGAAGGTGCGGGCGTGTTCGACCAGGACGAGGGTGTCGACGGGCAGCCAGACCGTGCACCGACCGGTCTTGTGGAGGGCGTCGCCGACGGAGTAGGCGATGCCGGCCGGTGCGCCGAACCCGACATGACCGGGCGGCCGCGGGGGACAGGCCAGGGGGTCGAGGCGGGGATCTGGGTTGGGCTCGGG
>CAYFPX010000077.1:2928-31408 GCA_964344945.1 uncultured Enterobacterales bacterium | reverse complement strand
CCCCGACCTACGACCCAAGTGGAAGGACCTGGGGTCTGACCCCCCGATGCCGATGACCCCCCGATGCCGATGGGGTCTGACCCCCCGACTCAAGGACCTGGGGTCTGACCCCCCGATCTGGGACCTGGGGTCTGACCCCCGATCTGTGCTCTCTGTGGTGAGTCCCGAGCGACCGATGACGCCCGCCCAACCTCACCGCCCCGTGCTGAACACCACCTGGAACGCCCCGCTCTCCTCGCCGCCCAGGTCGCTGCCGTAGCTGCCGATCAGCAGGTCCGGCCGGCCGTCGCCGTCCAGGTCTCCGGCCCCGGCGCAGCTGTAGCCGGCGTAGTCGTACTCCCCGGCGCCAGCCAGGAAGAGGTCCGCGGTGTTGGCCAGGTCGGTGCCGGTCAGAGGGCCGTAGAACAGGAAGGCCGCGCCGCTGTCCGGGCCGCCGCCGTCGTGCCGCGGGGCACCCACGATCACGTCGTCGAAGCCGTCGCCGTCGGCGTCTCCCACGCCGTCGACGTAGTAGCCGAACCAGTCGCCGGGGAAGTCGCTGTACCGGAAGGGCTCGTGGGCGGCGATGTCGACGATGCCGCGCTCGGTCCCGTCGACGAGGTAGAAGGCGCCGGCCTCCTTCTCCTCCTGGCTGTGGCCGAAGGCCCCCAGCAGGATCTCGGGCCGGCCGTCGCCGTCGGTGTCGCCGGCGCCAGCGACCGCACCCCCGAGCCGGTGTTCGGAGACCTCGCCGGTCCAGATGGTGTCGGCGGCGACCAGGTTCGCGACCCCGGAGACCGGCCCCAGGACCAGGTAGGCGGCGCCGGCGGAGTCGCCGCCGCGGTCGTTGCCGTCGGCGCCCACCACGAAGTCGTCGTAGCCGTCGCCGTCGATGTCGCCGACCCCGTCGAGGGTGCGACCGGCCCAGTCGTTGTCCCGCAGGGGCTCGCCGTCGTAGATCGCCGCGGCATGGTCGACCAGGGCGCCGTCGGCGGTGACCGGCCCGTGCAGCACGTAGACCGCGCCGTTGTTGAGCCCGGCCCGGTCGCTGTACATCGCGCCGACCAGCACGTCGGCGAGCCCGTCGGCGTTCACGTCGCCGGCGCCGCGGACCCACGACCCGGCAGCCTCCAGCTCCCCCTCGCTGACCAGGTGGGCGGCGTCGACGTCGGCGAGGGCGAGCTCTCCCGAGGGCAGGGGACCTGGAATCACGTAGACCCCGCCGGCCCGGTAGCCGGCCGTGGCGTCGCGGATGACGCCCACGACCACGTCTCCGCGGCCGTCGCCGTCGGTGTCGCCGAGCCCGCTGATGGAGCGGGCGGACCAGGTGAGGGCGTCGTCGCCTCGCAGCCGGGTGGGAGCGTCGGCCAGGCTGGCGCTGCCCGCGGTGAGCGGACCGGAGAAGAGGTAGGTCGAGCCTGACTCGGGGCCGGCCACGTCGGACTCCTGGGCGTCGAGCAGCAGGTCGTCGAAGCCGTCGCCGTCCAGATCCCCGGTCCAGACTGCGCTGCGGCCCGCCAGGTCGCCCTCGGCCTCGCCAGCGATGACCAGGTCCGCCTCGGCCAGGTCCACCAGGCCACCCAGCCGGCAGGAGGGGTCGGCGACGCAGCCGTTCCAGACCCCGTCGTCGCAGACCTCGGCGGCTCCCGGGTGCACGGTGGGGTCGGTGTCGTCGCAGTCGCCGCCTGCCGACACGTGGCCCTCTGGCGGTGCGTCGTGGCAGTCCGAGATCGTGGCGGCGTCGTCGCCGTGGCCGTCTTCGTCCGCGTCCAGGTACCAGGTGGTGAGGGGCAGGCCCTCGTCGGCCTCGCCGTCGCAGTCCTGGTCCACACCGTCGCAGAGCTCGATCGCGGCCTGGCAGTCCGTCCCGCTGTCGCCGCCGCTGTCCAGCGGGGCTGTCGGGCTGGCCGTGTCGGTGCCCTCACCCTGGCAGGCGGCGAGCCACAGGACGAGGAGCAGAGGAGCCATCCTGCCCGGGAAGATACTCAAGGACGGCGGCAGGCGCCGCACACACAGGAGCTGGCATGGATCGCCTGGAAGGCCGCAACGTGGTGCTGGAGGCCCTGGTGCGCAAGCGTCGTCCGGTGAAGGTGATCTGGCTCGATCGCCAGGCCCGGCCGGACAAGAAGCTGAGCCGCATCCTGGACCTGGCCCGGCAGCAGGGGGTCCGCGTGGAGCGGGTGGCGCGCCAGGAGATCGACCGGAGGGCCCGGGGCGACGTGCACAACGGCATCCTGGCCGACGCCCGGCCCCTGGAGGGGTCGAGCGTCCTGGGCGTCGTCGACCGGGCCTTCGCCTGCGGCGAGACGCCCTTCGTGGCCCTGGCGGACGAGGTCCAGTACGAGCACAACCTCGGCGCCATCCTGCGGTCCGGGCTCGGGGCGGGCCTGCACGGGCTGATCGTGCCCACCCGCCGTGGAGCGGGGCTGTCCCCGGTGGTCGCGCGGGTCGCCATGGGCGCGGCCGAGGAGATCCCGATCGTCCGGGAGGGCCTGTTCTCCGCCCTGAAGAAGCTCAAGAGGCAGGGGCTCAAGGTGGTCGGCGCCGACATGTCGGGCACAGCACCCTGGGACGTCGACCTGACCGGGCCGGTGGCGATCGTGCTCGGGGGCGAGTCCAAGGGACTCACGCCCACTCTGCGCCAGCGCTGCGACGAGGTGGTGGGTGTGCCCCTGTCCGGCGGGCTGGAGTCGTTGAACGTGTCGGTGACCGCCGGGATCCTGTTCTTCGAGCGGGTCCGGCAGCTGGCTCAGAGGGGCGGCGGCGAGTAGGCCACCTTCGGCAGGAAGACCTCGGGCCGCGGGTCCGCGCGGAAGTGCCGGAGGGTCTCCACCGCAGGGCTCTCCCGTCGGGCGACCTGGGCCTGGAGGGGGGCGAGCAGCGCCCGGTCCCGGGGCTCGGAGCGCGCGAGACCGCGGTCCGCGATGTCCACCAGGTCGAACGCCCAGTCCGCCCAGTGGCGCTTGGTCTCCGCCTCGAGGCCGAGCCGAGCCGCCAGCGCGAGGCGGTCCTCGGGGGTGCCGTCTGCGGTGAAGTCCCGGGCGAGCTCCAGGCCCTCCCGCCGGGCCCGGTCGTCGTAGAGCAGGGCGGTCCAGAGCGCGATGCCGGCCAGGGCCAGGGGAAGGTCGACGGCGTCGCACCCTCGCACCTCGAGGGTGTGCTTGACCCGCACTTCGGGGAAGACCGAGGTCTGGTGGAGGGCCCAGTCGTCCCAGGTCGGATGGAAGCCGTCGATGCCGTGGGTCATCCAGTCGCGGAAGGTCCGGCCGTGGGCGGCGATGTAGGCGTCTTCGAGGCGCAGGAACATCATGGGAGCGTCGAGCAGGTAGTCGACCCAGGCCGCGTGGGAGTAGCGCTCCCGCACCTGGGCGGGGAAGCCGGTCCGCGCGGGGTCGGTGCGGGTCCACACGTGTGCCCGGGTGCTCATGAACCCGGTCTCCTGGCCGTGCTGGATGGGGCTGTTGGCGAACATGGCCGTGAACAGGGGCGACAGGCGCTGCAGCAGCTCGAACTTCTCGGCGCAGTCCGCCTCGTCGATGTAGTCGTAGTTGGCCTGGAACGAGGTCGTGCCCTTCATCATGGTGGTGGCGAGGTCGCCGTGCTCGGGCAGGTACTCGCGCATGATGGCGTAGCGGCCCTTGGGGACCCAGGGGATGTCCTCCATCCGGCTGTAGGGCGTGAGCCCCAGGGCGGTCCAGACCGTCCCGGTGCCCGCCCGATCGAGCACGGTCAGCAGCTGGTGCAGGGTCCGGCGGGCCTCCTCGGCCAGGGAGCTCAGGGTGGCGTGGGGGGCCCCGGAGAGCTCGACCTGGGCGCCGGGCTCGAGGGTGATGCAGCCCCCCCGCCGGCAGAGACCGATCACGTTGCCGGCTTCGATGGTGGGGTGCCAGCCATAGCGCTCGTGGAGCTGCTCCAAGAGCCAGGCGACACCGTGGTCCTCGCTGTAGGCGACGGCCCGGCCGTCGGTGTGCAGGGGGAGGCGCTCGAACTCGCCACCGATGCGCCAGCGCTCCCGGGGGCAGCCGTAGTGGTGGAAGGCCTCGATCAGTGCGTCGCGCGACAGGGGTGTGGTCATGGCGCAACCTCACTCCGCGGGCCCGGCTCGTCAAGGCGAGCCCTGGAGCATCGCGCTATCTTCGGGGCCATGGCCGTGACGCTGCTGCTGCTGACGGGGTGCATTCCCCACCTCTACACGGACACCAGCGACTCCGGTGGTGCCTGGCGCTGTGGCGACAACGGCTGGACTGGCGACGGCCCGCCGTCGGGCCTGGTGGCCGAGGGCTGGTACGCGGGCGACGTCGCCCCCGACCTGAGAGGCTTCGACCAGCACGGCGACGAGGTCTGCCTCTGGCAGTTCTACGGCGATCTCGTCATCCTCGACATCTCGACGATGTGGTGCGCCCCGTGCCAGGACCTCGCACGGGGGGTCCAGGAGACCGTCGAGCACTACGCCGGAGAGGAGCTCACCTACCTGACGGTGCTGGGTGAGGACGTCGAGGGCGAGGACTCCACCTCGGAGAACTGCGAGGAGTGGGCCGAGGCATTCGGCATCGAGGCGCCGGTGCTCACCGATCCCGCCGAGGTCCGCAAGGAGATCGTCACCGACAACAGCTACCCGCGGGTGATGATCATCGGCAAGGATCTGCGGGTGGCGATCGAGGAGATCGAGACCCCGACGGATCCGGAGATCCGAGACGCCGTCGACGGGCTGTTGTAGGGGACTGGTCCCTATGGGGAGGACCGGCGCAGCACCCCCGGCGCCCGGGTCTCCCGGGACCGAGCATGACTCAGGCACTGGTGGCTGAACCGCCCGGCGGTCGCACAAGGCCCGGGCCTTCTCCCCGGTGGCGTCCAGCTCATCCGCCAGCCCGAAGAAGCACTCGTCCTTCCACAGCCCGGGCTCGATGGCCTCGCAGCTGGCCACCGCGGCGTGTTCGTCGGAGCTCGCCAGCGCGCGGGCCCGCAGCGCCTCGCACTCCGGTCCGAGGGCGGTGCAGTCCGCGGCGGCGGGGTCGGACAGGGCCTGTGCCCAGGCCTCGGCCGGGTGGGGGGCCGGCGCCTCGACACACGCCAGCGCCAGCAGCCAGGCGGTCACTCCACCCGCTGGATCACGTGGAAGCCATAGGGCGTCTCGACCACGCCGGAGTGTTCGCCGACCTCGAGGGCGAAGGCGGCGACGTCGAAGCGCTCTCCCAGCTCCCCTCTGAGGAACCAGCCCAGGTCGGCGCCCCGCAAGGCCATCGGGCCGTCGGAGGTGCGGGCGGCGAGGGCGACGAAGTCCTCTCCGGCCTCGAGGGCCGCGTGGGCCTGCTCGGCCAGGGCGCGGGCCTCGGCTGGCGTGCGGCCCGCCGAAGGGGCTTCCCTGTCGCTGATCAGGGCCCCCTCGAACTGGACCACAAGGTGGCGCAGCCGGACCTCTTCCAAGGGATCACGCCGGATGAGGTGGAAGCCGAAGTCGGTCTCCACGACCTCTGAGACCTGGCCCACGGCCAGGGCGAAGGCGGCCGCTTCGAAGGCGGGCGCCCAGGTCCCGGCCTCGCCGCTGCCCAGGAAGCCCCCGCGGGCCCGGGAGGGGTCGTCGCTCAGGCTCTGGGCCAGGGCCTCGAAGGCCTCGCCGGCCAGGATGCGGGCGCGGGCGTCCTCGATCCGCCGCCGGGCCTCGGCCCGGGTGCGCAGGGTGCCGATGGGGGCACCTTCGGACCCGGTCCAGGTCACCAGGATGTGCCGGGCGGCGATGCGCTCGGGTCGCTCGGCCGGGGGCTCGGGCGAGGGCGGGGCCTCCGGGAGCGCCGTCGCCGGGGGCGGCGTGGACGGGGGCGGCTCGCCCCCGCAGGCGCCGACCAGCGCCACCCACAGGACCGGACTCACTGGGCGACCAGGTCGTCGGCACTCCGGGGCAGCACCCGGGTCTGGGAGAAGGTGTAGTGCAGAGGCCCCACGACGAGGCTGTACCCGGTGCCGACGGTTCGCACGGCCGGATCGTACTCCCACAGGTCGTCGTCGACCCAGAGGCAGCCAGCGACGACCATCGCGCCGTAGTCGTCGGGATCGTCCGGGTTCTCGGTCGTGACGGTCACGTCGTTCACCTGGACCAGCATGGCCTCGTAGCGCTCGGCGTCGGCGCCGCCCGTGGCGATGTCGCAGGGGTCGCTGGCCACGATCGGCGCGGGCACCTCGGCGGTGCCGTCCACCGAGACCTCCTCGGCCACGATCTCCTGGAGACCGTAGTACTCCTCGTAGACACCCGACACGCTCACCAGGTCTCCCACGGCGGGGGCGTCGCTGCCCGGGTCGTAGACGAAGATACCCCCGTGGTCCTCCTCGTCCGGGTCCTGCACGTAGAAGCCGCTGCCGTCCTCGACACCGATGACCACCACGCCCGTGATGCGCACGGTGCTGCCCTCGGCCGGGTGGTCTGGGCTGTCTTCGTCTGCCAGGTCCCGGACCGCCGTGGTGCAGAAGCCACCGGGCGAGGCCTCGTCCGGGCAGGGGTCGCAGGCGTCGCCCTGGCCGTCGGAGTCCCGGTCCGACTGGTCGTCGTACAGGTAGGGGCAGAGATCGGCGGTGTTGTCGACCCCGTCGCCGTCGATGTCGGTCGGGTCGTGATCGCAGGTCTCCAGGTCCGCGGCCAGGGGGCAGGGATCACAGGCGTCGCCGGTGCCGTCGCCGTCGTGGTCGGACTGCATCGGATCCCAGTGCGCCGGGCAACCGTCGGAGCTGTCGTCCACGCCATCGCCGTCGGCGTCGCTGCCGGTGGGCACGGTCGGATCGCACACCGCCAGGTCCTGCTCACAGTGGAACAGCGGGTAGAGCTCGGTGGCATAGTCCAGGTCACCGCTCGTGCTCACCCCGGCCAGGGCGGCGAGCAGGGTGGCTTCGACGTCGGCCAGGGTGTCGCTGTCGCTGCCGCTCAGGTCGGCCTGGACGCAGACGGACTGGTCCGCGCCGCAGACGTCGAGGCTCTCGCACCAGTCGGGCTCCAGGGCCGTGCGCGCCACGTACTCGCTGCGACCGTAGAGCGCGGCGCCGTCGATGGTCACCAGCAGCACGTCTTCGGCCACGGGCCCCATCGGCGCCGAGTAGGGATCGTCGCCGTCGGTGGCGTACACGGCGATGTCGGCCCGGGCGCCCACGCGCAGGCTGCCCAGGACGCCGTCCAGGCCCATGGTGAGGGCGGCGTCGTGGGTGACCTTGGCCCACAGGGCCTCGGGGGTGCTCGCCTGGTTGGCGGCGTCCAGGAAGGTCTCGGCGCAGGCCAGCTCTTCCGCCGGATGGTCCGTGCCGGACGGGGTCCAGTCCGGACCGATGAGCACGGTCACGCCCAGCCGCTCAGCGAGGGCCACGGGGGTGGTGTCGCCGTAGAGGTCGAGGTTGGAGTGGGGAGACCAGACCAGGCTGGTGCCGGTGGAGGCCATGGCGGCGAGCTGCGCCGCGGTGGCGTCGGTGGCGTGCACGTAGGCGATGCCAGGACCGACCACCCCGAGGTCGATCATGTGGTCCAGCTCGTCGCTCACGTGCCCCCGCACACCCTCGCCGACGTGGTCCAGGTGCATGTCCAGGCGCCCGCTGGCGAGGTCCCCCAGGATGTCCTCGGCCTCGTCTTCGTCGACGCTGCTGGTGACGGTGCGGGCGGAGTAGTAGAGGTCGTACCCGCTCAGCCCGTGGCTGGCGTCCTCTTCGTCCAGGTTGCGCACCAGGACGTCGATGCAGCTGTCGCCGTAGGAGCCGGTGGCCGCGGTTGTGCCGCCGAAGAGCTCGCGCAGCTCCGCCCACTTCATGACCTCGCAGTTGGCGACGTCGGACACCTCGTCCCAGATGTCCGTGAAGTCCCGGTAGCCGCCGTCGCTGCGCCAGTCGTACCGGTCGTCGAACAGCTCGCCGCCGTGGTCCCACGGGGGCAGGTGGTTGTACTGGAGGTGGTTGTGGGTGTCGATCAGGCCCGGGCTGATGACCCCGCCGGTGCAGGTCAGGGTGACGTCGGTGAGGTCGCAGTCACCGACGCACGTGATCAGGCCGGTCGACTGGTCCCAGACGACCTGGGCGTCGCTGAGGGGACCCTCCGGGGCCAGGACCGTGCCCTGGACGGCGTGCAGGGTGCCGGTGCCGTCCTGCTCCAGGCAGTCGCCGGTGGGCTCCGTGGTGCCGGAGTCGCCGGTGGGGGTGTCCGTGCCGGTGTCGTCCGCTGGGGTGGGCGTGCCGGTGTCGGTGGTCGTGGTGTCGTCGGTGCAGCCGGCGAGGAGCACGAGCAGGCCGATCGCGGAGAGGGACATCGGGGCAGCTCCTTGGAGGGGATAGGCTGGCCCGATGCGCATAGTCCGTTGGTGGCTGATCGGCCTGTGGCTGGCCTGCCCTCGCCCCGCCGCCGCCGCACCCGGCCTGCAGGACCAGCTGGGCGTGCTGGTCGACGACACCGGCACGGTGGTCACGGCCTACCACTGCGTCGCCAGCGGGCGGCGCCCGACCGTCACCGCTCGCGATGGCACCGAGGCCCGTGGCCGCGTGCTCCGCACTGCGCCGCGGGACGACCTGGCGGTGCTCGAAGTGCCCGAGCTGGCCGGGCATCCCTTCCTGTCCTTGAGGGAGGCCCCAGCGGAGCAAGGGGAAGAGGTCTGGGCCCTGGGCCACCCCTCCGGCCTGCTGCGCTGGTCGGTGTCCCGTGGCATCGTGTCCGCCGTCGGGGAGCGCTTGATCCAGGTGGACGCACCGGTCAATCCCGGAAACTCCGGCGGGCCGGTGGTCGACGCGGACGGTCGGATCCTGGGCATCACCTCCCGCAAGCTGCGGGCCGACAACATCGGCTTCCTGGCGCCGTCCTCGGCCGTGCGAGCCCTGCTCGACTCCGAGGACCGGCCCTTCCCCATCGGCGGCAGCTACGGCGCCCACGCGGTCGCCCTGATGCCCGTGGACTTCGGCACGGCGCCCAGCCTCGGGCTGGGGGTCCACGTGGCCTTCCGGGACACCTTCGTCTTCACCGCCCACGGGGCCTATGCCCTCGGCGTGAACTGGATGGCGGCCGAGCTCGGCCGGGCCCGGTGGACCGGCCTCGAAGTCCTCGGGGCGGCCCGGGTGCGGGTCGGACGGGGGCGCTTCAGCACCAGCCTCGACGCGGGCGGTGGGCTCGCCGTCACCTTCGGCCGCACCGGAGCCGTCGAAGACGGCCAGCTCGACCTGCGGAGCGAGCCCGCCGGCCTCCACCCCCTGGTCTACGCGCGGGCGGAGCTGTTCGGGGTCGGGGTGCGGGTGAGCGAGGTCCGCCACGGCCCGGGAGACTGGGCGCTGGTCGTGGCCTTGGAGACCGGGCTCGGGGGTCCCCTGGGGACGTTCTGATCGACCGGGTCGACCCAGGTGATCCGCTCAACGAGGGGGGTCGTCAGCGTGGCTTCGTCGCGGGCACTGCGCGAGGGAAGCACAGGCGCATCAGCGTGCCCCCTCCCGGGTGGTTCGATGCGGTGATGGCGCCGCCCTGCTCCTCGATCAGGCTGCGCGCGATGGCCAGGCCCAGGCCATGGCCGGGCAGGCTGTCCTGGCCCTGTACCCCCGAGCCGAACACGGCCTCGAGCTCCTCGGCTCGGATGCCCACCCCGTGGTCCCGGACCGTCAGCTCCACCTGGTCGTCGATGGTGTCCACGGTCACGACCACCTCGGCGCCCGCGGGTGAGTACTTCCGGGCGTTGCCCAGGAGGTTGGCCAGGACCCGCCCCAGCTGCACGCGGTCGCCGCGGATCCAGCAGGGCTCCGGCGCCTCGACCACCAGCCTCAGGCCCTCCTCGGCGGCCTGCCGCGCCAGTCGGTGCGTCGCGCTGGCCGCGAGGGCTGCGAGATCGAGGACGCGCAGCGCCACCGCCGGCCGACCCAGGAGCGAGCCGGTCAGGTCCAGGACCCGCTGCCCCAACTCGACGACGTCCTGCAGGGCCTGCGCCTCCCACTCCGGGGAGCGCGCTGCGCTGCGCAGCTCGGTGGCGATGGTCATCATGGCCGCCACGGGGCCGCGGATGTCGTGGGCGACCTCGGCGGCCCAGCGGGCCCGCGCCGCGGTCTCGCTCAGGTGCCGGGCGTTGTTGACCGCCACCGCCGCGTGGGCCGCGAGGGCCCGCAGCAGCCGGGCGGTCTGCATGAGCTCCTGCTCGCTCGCCTGGGGACTGTCGACCACCACGGCCCCCAGGGCGGTCTCGCCGTCGATGAGCGGCACGCACATCACCGAGCCGAGGTGCAGGTCGAGCACGCTCTGGGCTGCCCGCAGATCGCCGCGCTCCCCCAGATCCGCCGCGATGACTTCGCTGCGTGTGTCGATGGCCCGGCGCACGATGGTCATCGACGGGCTTCCCGGGTCGCGGTCGTCCACGTGCCGGGCGGCAGCGACCCGGAGCTCGCCGTGCTCTTCGAGCACCACGAAGGCCCGGGTGCCTTCGAGCAGCCGGAGAGCCCCGTCGACGATGGCGTCGAGCAGGGTGTCCAGGCTGCCGTGCCGGGTCACAGCCACGGCCAGGTCGAGCAGGAGCTCCGAGCGATCGTCCAGGCCCTGGGAGAGTCCCGCTCCCGCCTGTGCGGTGAGCTGATCGGCCCGGATGCGCAGGGCCACGTGGCCCACCTCGTCGGCGTAGACCACGACCCGCGCCACCTGCGCCAGTGCGTCCCGGCGACGCCCGGCCAGCAGGTAGACCTGGGCGAAGGCCAGTCGCAGCTCTGCCAGGTCGGCCGCGGCGCCCAGGTCCTTGACCGGGGTCTCGATGGCCGCGATGTCGCGATCGACGTCGACGCTGCGGTTCGCACGGACCCGAGCCAGGAGCTCCAGCACCTGGGCCCGGGCGAGCTCCAGGGGCTGGTCCTGGCGGGCAGCGAGGGCCACGGCCCGCTGGGCCAGGGTCAGGGCATCGCCACCTTCGGCGAGGGCAGCCAGCTCGGCCCGGAGCCGTGCGAGCTCGGGGGCCAGCTCGGTCAGCTCGTGGTCTTCGACCAGGCCGTCCGCGGTGTCCAGCCAGGGGCGGGCCAGGTCGGGCTCGTCCCGCCAGATGCGCAGGGAGGCCAGGTTGCTCGCTGCGTGGGCCTGCAGGGCGACCTGGCCGAGCCGCCGGGCGGTCTCGAAGGCCTGGACCCCGCTCTGCCGGGCGCGCTCCCACCGCCCCACCTCGCGGTAGGCGTGACAGAGGTTGACCTGGATGCGGACCTGCTCGACCACCTCGTTGAGGCGCTCGAACATGAGCAGGCCATCCTCCCAGAGCGTGAGGGCCGTGGTCCGGTCCCCCGCGCTGTAGGTGGCCACCGCGGCGTTGTTCAGGGTCCGGGCGCGGTTGATGAGGGTGAGGCCGGAGTCCTGTCGGGCGGCCCGGGCCAGGACCTCTCCCGCCTCTCGGACCCGACCGGCTCCCCACAACAGGCGGCCGAGGTCGGAGTCCAGGCTGGCCCGGCCCCGGCTGCCGAGTCCGACGGTCGCGGGCACGCTCTCCAGCACGCTCAGCGCCTCCGGGCGCCGGCCCTGTTGCTCGAGGCACTGCCCGAGGAACACGTGGCCCATCAGCCAGTGCTCCAGGTCCTCTGCGCGGTCCGGCGGCGGTCGGTCCACCAGGGTGCGCGCGACCTGGATCGCCTGGGGGTAGCGCTCGGCGTCCTTGAACAGGCCGACCTGCAGCACCAGCAGCTCCAGCGGCGCAGGGTCATCACCCAGGCCATCGCGGGCCCTCTGGACCAGGCGCTCGACCTCTTCGGTGTCCCGACGCGCCTCCCTGGCGGCCCGGGCGAGGGCGAGGCAGGCCCGCCAGGGCGCCTCCTCGCCGGCGGCGAGGTGGCCGCCCAGGTCGGGAGCGTCCTGGGGGCGGCCGCCGTCGACGAGGGCCTCGACGCAGGCCGCCGCGAGCGCCGGGCTGGGTGCGATGCGCCAGAGGGACTCGGCCAGCCGGCCGGCCCGGCGAGGGTCCTCGCGGCTGCTGGCGGCCAGGCAGGCGGGACCGTGCAGCCGGATCAACGCCGGGTCCGCGGCGCCTGCGAGGTGGGGGCCCAGCCGTTCCCAGGCCACCGGATCCTGGTCGAGGAGCCAGCCGAGCAGCTCCCGATGGCGGGCGGCGAGGTCCGGGGAGGACGCCAGGATGCGACGGCTCGAGCGGGCGTCCACGACCTGCACGCGACCCCGTTCCACCCGCACGAGGCGGGCCTCGCGGAGCAGGGCCAGGCTTCGTCGCAGCCCCGCCGGGTCCTGGCCCGTGAGCTGGCGCAGGCGCTCGATGCCCAGGGGGGCGTCGTGCAGGGCTGTCAGTGAGGCCACCCGCTGGGTCTCGGGGGGCAGGGTGAGGCCCCTCGGCGCCTCCAGGGTTCCGCTCACCACCAGGTCGTCCAGGCGCTCCTCGTCGACCAGCCAGCGGTGGGAGCGGCGGATCACGGCGCCGCTGCTGACCGCCGCCACCATCCAGTCGACGGCGGGCGCGGGGAGGCCACCGGTGGCCTGGTACAGGGCCTCCGCGAAGCGATCCAGGTCTCCGGTGCGGCCCAACAGGTCACTCGCCAGCTGGACCAGCCCGGCGCGGTCGAGGCGGCTCAGCCGCGCCACGTTGCCGGCCCAGTCCGGCGGCTGGGCACACGACACCAGCAGGGCGAGGGTCCCTCGGCGGGCCAGGGCCTCGATGGTGTCCCGGCTCCCGGGGTCCAGGAGGTCCCAGTCGTCCACCACCACTCCCAGGTAGGGCGGGGCGGCCTCTTCGAGCAGGGCGGCCGCTGTCTGGACACTGTGGCCCGGATCCTGATCGCCCGAGGGCATGCCCACGGTGTGCACGAGCACCGGGCTCTGCAGGGCCTCGGCGATGGCCCCCCAGGGCCGCCCCTGGCGGGTGATGCGCAGCCCCGGCAGGCCCCTGGCTTGGAGCTCTCGGACCGCACGATCCAGCTGGTGCGTGCGTCCGCTGCCCTGCTCGCCGACCAGGGCCAGGACACCGCCGCCGGTCAGCCAGGCCTCGATGGCCCGGTCGGCCTCGGGTCGCGGGACGTGCACGGTGCGGGCCCGCCGTCGGACGAGCTCCGGGCCCGGGTGCGGCAGACGGGCCCCGTTGGCCTCGAAGGCGTCGGCCACCATCGCGCTGGAGGGTCGCAGCCTGGCGTCGAGGGCCAACATCCGAGACAACAGCTCCCGCAGCCACGCCGGCCCGGCGGAGGGTTGTGGAGACTCCCGCCGCCGGCGGGTGAGCTGCTCGGACAGCGACTGGTCGGGCCACGGCGGGTGGCCGTGCACCATCTCGAAGAGGACCATGCCCAGGGCGTAGACGTCGGAGGCTGGGGTCAGGCGACCGCCGCCGAGGCGGTCGGGCGGGGCGTACTGGAGGGTGCCGCCGGCGCTGCCATCGGACAGGCCGAAGTCCACCAGGCTCACCCGGCCCCGGGACAGGTCCTCCACGACGATGTTGCCGGGCTTGATGTCCCCGTGCAGCACGCCAGCGTGGTGCACGGCCGCGAGGGCATCAGCCAGCACGGCGCCGACCTGGATCGTGATGGACTCGGGGGCCGCGCCCGAGGCCAGGAAGGCCGTCAGGGGCCGGCCGCGCACGAGCGCCATCGCCAGGTAGGGCATGGGGTCGGAGCCCCCATCGAGCACCCCAACGACGGCCGGGTGGCAGACCCGGGCGAGGGCCCTCAGCTCGCTCCCGGGCGGGGCGCTCAGGAGCTTGACCGCGGCCTCGCGCCCGTCCTCGTCGACCGCGGACCAGGCCGTGCCGAACCCCCCCTGTCCGAGCCGCGCCTGCAGGCGCCACCGACCGATCTGGTGGCCCGGTCCCGGCTGGGTGCTCATGGGCCGGTACCCGCCACGATCACAGCCAGGCCTCGGCCCGCAGCTCGTCGTCGGCGTGGGAGCGGACGATCTCCAGGATGCGTGGCTCCAGGGCCAGGAAGGTCTCGACCAGGTTGGGGTCGAGGTGGGTGCCCGCGGCGCTTCGGAGCTCGGCGCAGGCCCGCTCGAAGGGGAAGGCGGGCTTGTAGCAGCGGCGGCTCATCAGGGCATCGAACACGTCGACCACTGCGACGACGCGGGCCTCGAGGGGGATCCACTCCTTGGCGAGACCGTGGGGGTAGCCGGAGCCGTCCCAGCGCTCGTGGTGGTGCTTGGCGATGTTCGAGGCCATCGACGGGAGGCCCGCGGACCGGAGCAGGTCCGCCCCGATGAGCGTGTGGTGCTTCATCTCCTCGAATTCCTCCGGCGTCAGCTGGCCGGGCTTCTTGAGGATGGCGTCCTTGATGCCCACCTTGCCGACGTCGTGCAGGCCGGCGTAGCGGAAGAGCCCGTCGGCGAATTCGTCGGAGCAGCCCGAGGCCTCGGCGAGCAGCCGAGCGTAGGCGCAGACCCGGCGGATGTGGTTCCCGGTGTCGGAGTCGTTGAGGGTGTTGGCGCGCTCCAGGGCGGCGACCAGGCCGAAGGCCAGTCGCTCCAGCTCCCGGTTCCGTGCCTCCAGGGTCTGGCGGGCGTGGTCCCGCTCCCGCGTGACCGTGGCGAGGGAGGACACGACCACGGAGCGCCGACAGAGCGCTCGCAGGCGGGCCCGCAGCTCCTCGGCATCCCAGGGCTTCGAGAGGAAGTCGTCGGCACCCGCCTCGAGCAGTCGCACCTTGGCCTCCCGGGTGTCGTCGGCCGTCAGGACCAGGATGGGCACGTCGCACATGCGCGGCATGGCTCGCAGCATCTGCACCAGCCGCTCGCCGCCCAGCCGGGGCATGCGCAGGTCCGTCACGACGAGATCGGGCTGCTGAGTGCGTGTGAAGGCCAGGGCCCGAACGCCGTCTTCGGCCTCGACCGGATCGAGTCCCAGCTCTCGGGCCGCGTCCGCGACCGTCCGGCGCACCCCGGCGTCGTCGTCGACGATCAAGATCCGGGGTCGACGGGTCACACGTTCCTCGGGTCCCGCAGCGGCGGTGGCCCCCCTGGACAGGGATCGGCCCCGCTGACCCGGAGTTGAGACCCTCGCGCGCCTGGCCTCACTCTCCGTCCCTGCGGGGCGCACGGCGCATCAGGTCGAGCACGGCGGCGTCGACGTCGAGCGCCCCCGAGGCGACGCCGTGCACGGCTGCGGTGAGGGGCAGATCGACACCCAGCCTGGTCGCCGCGGCGACCGCCGCGGCCGCGGTCTGGAAGGTCTCGTGCTCGGGCGAGCGCTCGCCCGTCGCCAGACCCCGCCCCAGCAGCACGTCCGGGTGGTCGCTGCGGGAGAGCGCACTCGCCAGGTCGCCCAGTCCTGCGAGGCCCTGGAGGGTGCTCGGGTCGGCCCCCAGCGCCCGGGCCAGGCGGCGGGCCTCGGCGAGACCACGGGCCACCACGAGGCCCCGGGCGGCCGGCCCGAGGCCGGCTCCGTCGGCCAGGCCGACCGCCGCGGCGAGGATCGGGACCATCGCCCCGGCGAGCTGGATGCCGTGGAGGTCGGGGGTCTGGTAGATCCGGAGTCGCTGGGAGTGCAGGGCGCGTGTGACCTCCTGGCAGACCTCGTCGTAGGCGCTGGCGACCACCAGGGCGCAGGGCCGCCCGGAGGCCAGGTCCTCGGGCAGGGCCGGACCCGCCAGCACGCCGACCCGCACCGCGGCGGTGCGAGCGAGCACCACGTCGGTCAGCCAGCCCCCGTGCTTCGGATCGAGGCCGCGGCAGGCCAGCACCACCAGGTGTCGGGGCTGGGGGTCCACCTGGGCGAGCACGTCCCGCAGGGTGGGTGATGGGGTCGCCAGGACCAGCAGGCGGGCCTCTGAGGCGGTGGCGGCCGCGTCTTCGCGCCCGGCCAGCGCGACCTCGCCGCCGGCTGCCCTGGCCAGGGTCGCCAGGGCCTGTCCCCAGGGGCCCGCACCGACCACGGCGAGCTTCACGTGCGCTCTCCGAGCCCGTAGCCCACGAGGCGGTTGCGGTAGTAGTAGACCAGCCGTGGATCGAGCTGCAGGAAGCGATCCACCGGCGCGAGCGCTCGCCGGGTGTGGAAGCTGTCGAAGGTGGCCATGGCGTGCTCGAGCACGGCCTCCGGGGTGGCGGCGAGTGCTTGTCGCACCCGGCCGGCGTCGGCCTGGCGCCGCAGCTCTCCCAGGACCCGGCCGAGCTCGTGGAGCACCTCGGCCCGCGGGACCATGCGCCGCTGTGGATCGACCCGGACGAGCCGGTAGGGGTCCCGGGTCGGGTGGCGGCTGGCGAAGACCTGCCAGGTCGCGAAGGCCGCGGCGTGGGTGGACAGCACCACGCTGTCCCGGTGGTAGGCCTGGACCACGCGCTCGGCCACCCGCTGGGTGTAGACCCGGTCCCGCTGGGGGTCTCGGCGGACCTGACCGGCGCTGTCGAGCACGTAGTCCCGCCGGTCCACGGGCGCTCCGCTGGGGGCCAGGCTCCGCCCCTCGCGGTCCACCGGGTTGCCCACGACGTCCATGGGCTCGCTCAGGGTCACGAACACGGACTCGTCGAGGTTCAGCACCTGGCGGGTGAAGGACACGACGTCCCGGGGGCGGGAGAACTCGTCGTCTTCGATGATGAAGCGCGAGCGACCGTCCCGGGCCATGGCGTCGTCGACCAGGGACTCGGCCTCCAGGACCAGGTGCATGGAGATCGTGCAGGGCACCACGAACACGTCGGGGCGATCGGCCCCTGCCGACAGGCCCTCCTGCCAGGCGGTGAGGCCCGTGCCCAGCAGGCCCTTCTTCAGGGACTTCTCCACCAGCCCGGAGCGGCTGCGGGTGCCCCCGGGGAAGAAGATCTGGTGGCAGCGCCGGCGCAGGACCTCGACGGAGTAGTCCTTGAGGGTGTCCTTGTAGAGCCGGTTCCGCTTGCGCCGGTCCACCGTGTAGGCCCCGAGCCGGCTCAGCCAGAAGTCCATCACCGGGTTGCTGAACAGGTTGAGACCGGCCCCGTAGGTGAACGGGGGCAGGCCGGCCGCGTGGAGCGCGAAGCCCAGGAGCGGGCTGTCCAGGTTGCTCAGGTGGGTCGGGACCAGGAGGATGGTCCCGCGCTCCGCCAGCGCCCGCACGTGGTCCACGGCGCCCTGGACCTTGAGGCGACGGTTGGGATCGAAGTCCCCGGTCAGCAGACGGGGGGGATCGGTGGCGGTGACCAGGCGGGTCAGGGCGCCGGGCAGGACCCGCGTGGCGAGCTTGAAGGCGGAGCTGGAGAAGGGCCGGTAGATCTCGAGCCCATAGGCCCGGACCAGCGCCTCGCCGCTGGCCTCCATCACGTGGCGGTGGCCGTCCAGGACCGCCCGGGTCGCCTGGTCGATGAGGCGCTGCTCTTCGTCGCTGCCGCCGTACTCCTCGAAGCGGTGGTGCTCGTGGTAGATGGTGTCCTCGAGCAGCTCGACGAGCGCGCTGTCGCCGAGCGGCGCCACGCGGGCCTTGTGGCGAGCGACGAGCGCGGCGGCGACGTCGTCCGGGCGGGGCGGACGGAAGATCGAGGGTCGGTCGGCCACGGGCTGCCAGCTTACCAGGGCCGCCCCGTGCGACTTCGAGGTCGCGAGGAGTGGGGCACGGGCGTCCCCCCGGTCCGGCGTCCCGCAGCCCCGGGCGGTTCCACAGCCGGCACGCGGCTTGCTAGAGGAGCGGCCAGGAGGACACGTGCTGCTCGCCGCCCTGATCGCCTGTGGGACCCCGGGTCTCGACGACTTCGCCGACGAGGACGCCCTCGGCGCCCGCCTCGAGGTCATCCCCGCCGACGAGGTGCGCTTCAACCGGGCCCCTCAGGGGGTCGAGGTCCAGGCCGAGGTCACCATCACCAGCGTCGGGGACGCCCCGGCACTGCTCGAGGACCTCTGGATCGAGGGCAGCTACGCAGACGACTTCGACCTCGTGCCGGTCGACGGCGTCCCCGGGCGGCTGCACCCGGGGCAGGAGCTCATCGTCACCGTCACCTTCGAGCCGCCGGCCATCGGGCGCTTTCCGGCGGACCTGTTCGTGAGTGCCCCGGACACGCCGACCGGCGGCATCACCAAGGCCCTGGTCGGTCGGGGCTGCGAGGATATCGACCACGACGACCGATGTGACTGACCCGGTTTTGCCTCTGCGCCCTCCCGTCGATACGCGGGACTCCCACTGAGCGGAGGCCCGGTGTCCGAGGCGGTGACCCAGGGAGTGCGCGTGCACGTGCGCTCGCGGTACCACGAGGAGCAGTCCTATCCGGGCAACCGGTTCTGGTTCTTCTCCTACACCGTGCGCATCTCGAACGAGTCCGACGCGCCGGTCCAGCTGGTGTCGCGCCACTGGATCATCACCGACGCCACGGGCCACGAGGAGCACGTGCGGGGGCCGGGAGTGGTCGGTCAGCAGCCGCTGCTGCAGCCGGGCGCGAGCTTCGAGTACACCTCGGGCTGCCCGCTCACCACCTCGATGGGCACCATGCACGGCACCTACCAGATGCGCCCGGACGTCGGCGACGAATTCGACGCCGCCATCGCGCCGTTCACGCTGGCGGATCCGCTGACGCTGAACTGAGTCAGTACTCGTCGTACTTCTCCAACCGGCCCGCCACCTGTTCGGCCGGGTACCTCTCCGCATTCCGGGCGAGCTTCTGCGCCACGGCTGCGCCGAGGTCCAGCTCCAGCCGGTTCGCCAGGTTGAGGACCAGGATCAGGACGTCGGCCAGCTCCTCGGGCACCCGCTCGGCGCGCCCCTCGACCGGCGGCTGGGGCCCGTCGTCCGCCGACCACAGGAAGAGCTCGAGCAGCTCCGCCGCCTCGACGGACAGGGCCATCGCCAGGTTTCTCGGCGAGTGGTACCGGCCCCAGTCGCGGGCGTCGTTGAAGGCCTGCACGGCGGCCTTGAGCTGGCGCAGGGTGCTGTCGTCGGTCACGGGCGCTCCAGCAACAGGATGTGCTCACGCCGCCGGCTGCGACGGCCCGGGTCCGGGCGTTCGCCGGAGGCGCTCGCCAGGGGCCGCCAGCCGCCGTGCTCGGCGGCGCTCGCGGTCTCTTCTAGGGCGTCGATGTGGCGGCTGCCCACCTGGCCGTCGCCGATGACGATCAGGGCCCGGCCCCCGGGCGCCACCCGCGTCGCCAGGTTGCCGAGCCACGCCCGGCTGTCGGTGCGCCAGGTCTGCAGGGCGCGCCTGCGGTCCGCCCGGAAGCCCCGCCGGGACGCGATCTCCTTGCGCCGCCCGAGGGTGTCGTCCAGGTCGAGCCAGGCGATGCGCAGCGCCTGGAGCGGCACGTAGTCGTAGACGCCCGGGTAGGGGGGCGAGGTCAGCACGCCCACGGCCTCGAGCCCGGGGTCCCAGGTCCGCGCGTCGGCCAGCGCCACCTCAGCCGGGGGAGCGTGCTCGGGCATCGCGGCCACGTAGGCCTCGAGCCTTCGGCCGAGCTCCCGGACCTTCTTGTGGAACAGCACCGCCGTGGTGCCCGGCGGCCGGTGGCGCAGCACCCGCTTCATCGAGGTGTCGCTGGCCCGGTGGCTCGCCTTGACGAGCAGCGACGAGAGGCAGCAGCGCAGTGGATCACGGAGCGGCTCGGGCACGCGCTCGATGCCCAGGCGCAGCGCTTCGAGCTCGGCCATCACGTGGGGCTCGAACCAGTCGCCGGTCTCCCGCCGGCGGGGGTCCCGTGGCGCGACCGGCTGCTCACGGGCCGCGGCCGTGATGCGCCGACCGGCCGACCGCATCGCCGTGATCTCCGCCAGGCTGGGACGCCAGGTCCGGGTCGCGCTCACGAGCACGGCCACCGGGGAGAGATCGGCCCCCCGAGCCAGTCGGCCCGCGGCCTGGGCCTCGACCAGCACGGTGCCGCCCCCGGAGAACGGGTCCAGGACGGGGCCCTCGGGCAGCAGCGCCAGCAGGTCGGCCGTCGCGTCCGCCGGCAGTCCCGCCGGGTAGGTGTGGAAGCCGTGGGTCCAGCGTTCCTCGCTGCCGGTGCGCGCCAGGGCCGCGGCCAGGGGCTCCGCCAGGGAGGGCTCGCCCCGGGTCCAGATCCGCTCCACCGGCCGGGGGCCGGACCGCCGCTGCTTGCGCGCCATGTCGCCTCGTATCCCGCCGGGTCGGCACCCAGCCGGCCGGGTCGACAGCCTGCGGTACTGTGCCGGGCCTGGAGGCCGCGATGCGCATCCACTCCGAGTCGCTGATCCCCCACCCTCGCGACGAGGTCTACCTGGCGTACCGGGACCGGCTCTCCGAGGTGGCGGCGTACATCCCCGACGTCCAGGAGATCCGCGTGCTGGCGCGGGAGGAGGGCGACGGCACGGTGCGCCTGCACAACCTGTGGGTCGCCGATCGCGAGGTCCCGAGCTTCGCCAGGGCCTTCATCAAGCCGGACATGATGTGCTGGGACGACCACGCAGACTGGTCCGACGCCGAGAGCCTGGTCCGCTGGCAGCTGCACATCCGGGCCTTCAGCGAAGCGGTCACCTGCGAGGGCACCAATTCCTTCCACGCGACCGAGGACGGCGCGACCCGGGTGCTCCTGGAGGGCGCGCTGCACATCGATCTCGCCAAGGTCCGGGGGGTGCCCAGGCTCATGGCCGGTCGCCTCGGCCCCAAGGTCGAGCGCTTCATCGTGTCCCTGATCACGCCCAACCTGGAGAAGGTCAACGAAGCGCTGGGGGCCTACCTGGACGACCGCTGATCCGTCCGGGGGGGCGGGCCCAGGGCCTCGCCGCCATCGAGCTCCACCAGCCGCCCGCTGTCCAGGAGGGGCTCGGCGACATCGAGCAGCTCGTGCTCCCAAATGCCCAGGGTGGCGGCCAGCGCGGGCAGGCGCATCGGCCCGTCGGCCACGGCGTCCAGGAGGCCCCGCTGGAGCCGATTCATGGATCGGTGGGGCTGGGTGGCCTCGCGGATGCAGCTGCGGACCTCTCCCGGCAGTCCCGCGGTCCGCTCGAGCAGCACCTCGGCGTCGGCGGTGGGCTGGCCGTAGTGCTCCAGGAGCACGCTGATCGCCTCCCGGTCCAGGGGGCTCGGCACGACCTGCCGCGAGCCCAGGGCGACCAGGCTCGGCAAGGGCCGGTCGGCCCTCACCAGGACCAGCCAGGGCAGGTCCGCCGACAGGATGCGCCCGACCAGCTCCACGTGTTCCGGGCGGTTGCCGTCCAGGGCCACCACGCTGGGGGGGCCGCCTGTGTCCAGCGGGTCCGCGACGTCCTCGACCCGGACGACCTGGAGCCCCTGGCGCCGGGCGGCCGTGAGCGCCTCGCGAATCAGGGTGGTGCGGCCGGAGCCGCGGGGACCGTGCAGCACCACCACCTCCGGGTGGCCATTGGCGGCCAGGGCCACCATCCGGCGGAGGACCTCCCGCTCCTGGAGCATGCCCACGACCGGGCGCGAGGGCCGGCTGCGCAGGGTCGAGCGCAGCCGGGCCGGCAGGTCTCGGGTCGGCCCCGGCCGGTGGGCGGGGTCCCGGGCCATCATGCGGAGGATGAGGTCGTTGAGCAGCTCCGGCAGGTCCGTGCGCTGGGCCGCGGGCGGCTCCGGCAGGCTGGTCAGCGGGAGGTAGGTCAGCGCTGCCGGATCCGAGGTGCGGTAGGGCATGAGCCCGGTCACCATCAGGTAGAGCAGCACCCCCAGGCTGTAGACGTCGGACGCGGGGGATGGACGCCCGCTGCGCACCTGCTCGGGCGCCGTGTGACCCGGGGTCCCGTGTCGGTGTTGGCCGTCCTCGTGGGTCCATGCCATGGCGAGCCCGAGGAGCCGCGGCACGCCCCGTCGGTCCAGCAGCACGGTGTCCGGCCCCAGGTGCCCATGGTGCACGCCCTGGCGGTGCAGGTGGGCCAGGGCCATCGCCAGCACGGCCGCCAGGTCCACCGCCTCCCGCAGGGTCAGCCGTCCGATGGCCGACGACAGCGGTGTGCCGTCGACGTGGTCGTGGACCAGCCAGTCCCCACCGGTGTCCGCATCGAGGAGGCGCGGCAGGCGGGGATGGGGCGACAGCCCGAGGATGCGGGCCTCGCGCCGCAGCAGCACCCGGTCCTCCGGGCTCCGGGCGATCTTGAGCACGCCGAAGGGGTGGTCGTCGCCGTTGACCAGCCGATGCCGTGCTCGCCGGGCAGGGGCTCCACCCCGACCCACTGTCCGACCGTTGGCGCGTTCGCGCTCATGTCCGTCAGCCTCAGCTCAGGGCCAGCATACGCTCCAGCGGCTCGAGTGCAGCCAGCCGCAGGTCCTCGCCCATCTCGATGCGGGGCTCCAGGTCCCGCAGGGCCAGGTAGATCTTCTCCATCGTGTTCAGCCGCATGAACGGGCACTCGTTGCAGGCGCAGTGGTCGTCCTGGGGGGGCAACGGGAGGAAGGTCTTCTCCGGGCTGCGGCTCTCCATCTGGTGGATGATGCCGCTCTCCGTCGCCACGATGAACGCGTCGTGGTCGGTCTCGTAGGTGTAGCGGAGCAGGGAGCTCGTGCTGCCGATGTGGTCGGCGTAGGCCAGGATCTCGGGCTCGCACTCCGGGTGGGCGATGACCTTGGCGGTCGGGTGCCGAGCTTCCGCTCGGAGAAGGTCTCGTGCACGATGCACGTGCCTTGCCACAGGGTCATGTCGCGCCCGGTCTCCCGCACCAGCCAGGAGCCGAGGTTCCGGTCCGGGGCGAACAGGATCGGCTGGTCCGGGGGCAGGGAGTCCACGACCTTGCGAGCGTTGCTGCTGGTGCAGATCACGTCGGAGAGCGCCTTGGTCTCGGCGGAGCAGTTGATGTAGCTGACGACCGCGTGGTCCGGGTGCTCGGCCTTCCAGGCGCGGAGCGCCGGCGCGGGGCAGCTGTCGGCCAGGCTGCACCCCGCGGCCAGGTCCGGGATCACGACGATTCGGTCCGGGTTCAGGATCTTGGCCGTCTCCGCCATGAAGTGCACACCGGCGAAGAGGATGACGTCGGCGTCGGTGTCCCGAGCGGCCTGGGCCAGCTGCAGGCTGTCGCCGATGTGATCGGCGAGGTCCTGGATGTCCGGCTCCTGGTAGTAGTGGGCCAGGATGACGGCGTTGCGCTCCCGGCGCAGGGACTCGATGGCTTCGTCGAGGTCCAGGTGGGGATCGATCGGTGTGGCCACGACGGCTCCGGGATCGGCAGAGGGCGCGCTCCTAACCCGGTGGTCAGTTCAGGTCGTCGTCGGGCACGTCGCTCAGCCCGCTCACCAGCTCGGCCAGGTCGTCGACCACCCGATCGAGCCGCTGGGAGACCCGGGGCTCCTCCAGGAAGGTCTGCCGGGCCACGGGATCCCGGTAGAGCACCGAGCCGACGCAGTCGACCATCACGGCCACGTCGTCGGTCTCCCCGAGCACCTCCTCCAGGGCCGAGCTCGCCTCCGGGTGGGCCTGGCCGAGGGCCCGGATGAGCGCCCGCATGGCGGTGAGCTGGCCCGCGGCCTGGAGGGGGTCCACCAAGGGCTGGTCTGCGATGGCCTCGGCCCGCGCCATGCGGATGAGGCCCTCCTTGGGCACGTCCTCGACCAGTCGCACCCGCCCGAGCCCTCGGAGCAGGACCTGGAACCGGCCGCCGGCCACCACCTCGTGGTGGGCGATGTCCCCGACGCCGGTGACCGGCACGGTGATCGGGTCTCCGGCCGGGTCGACGCCGTGGGGCAGCATCGGCACGGCGAGGGGCCAGTCGTGCGCCAGGCACCAGGTCACCATCTGCCGGTAGCGGGGCTCGAAGATGTAGAGCGGCAGCAGGGTGTGGGGCAGCAAGACCACGCCGGGCAGCGGGAACACCGGCAGGCGTGCGAGGTGACGGGGCTCCAGGTGGTCCGGCATGGGCCACGGTACCGCGGGAGCTTGTCAGATGACGGCGGCCCGCAGCCGGTGGACCAGCTCGGGGATGTCCTCGAGAGCGAGGGCGCCGTAGGCGATGCGCAGGCTGTTGACGGCCGGGATGGCGATGAGGCCGACGCTGTGCTCGGCGATGAGTCGCCGCCGCAGGGCGTCGACGTCCTCGCCCTCCACCCGGACCAGGGCGAAGAAGCCGCTGTTGAAGGGCTCCGGGTGCAGGCGGGTGTCCGCGAGCGCACCGAGGGCATCCTTGAGCACGATGTAGCGTTCCCGCAGCATCGCGCGGAAGGCGGCCTCTTGAGCGGCGAGCTCCGGGTCGCCGAGGGCCGCCAGCACGGCGGCCTGGCTGGGGCCCGGCAGGCACGAGATGGTGCCGCGGATGATGGCCCGGGTCTTGTCCTCCAGCGCCGTCGCCGCCGGGCCGTCGATCCCGAAGGTCAGGAAGCCGACGCGCCCGCCGAAGAAGCCCAGCTCCTTGGTGGCGCCGTCGATCTTGATGGGCAGCAGGCGGGCCGGGTCCGCCTGGCGGGTCAGCTCGAACCAGGGGCTCTCGACCAGCAGGCCGGGCTCCCAGACCATGCCGGTGTAGGCGTCGTCGCAGAGCACGACCAGCGGGCCCGGGTGGGCGATCAGGGCGTCGCGCAGGGTCGCCCACTCGGCCAGGGTGGGGGCGCAGCCCGTCGGGTTGCCCGGGAAGTTCAGCACCACGATGGCTGGACCCTGGAGCTCCGCGAGAGCTCGCCGGAAGGCCCCGAGGTCGAGGGCGTGATCGTCGGAGAAGAAGCGCCAGCGCCGCTGGGGGGCGCCCCTGCGCAGGCCGAACACGCTGCGGTAGTTGCCCCAGGTGGGCCAGGGGACGAGGACCGGCGTGTCGGGGTCCGCGAACAGGTCCGCCACCAGGGACACGCCGTGGGTCAGGCCGTTGGTGACGACGGGCAGCGAGCGCGAGACCGTGCCGCCGCGAGTGTCGAGACGCGCTGCCCAGGCCTGGCGCAGCGCCGGCAGGCCGCCCTGGGGAGAGTAGAGGAACGCCTGCTCCTGGTCCACCGCGGTGAAGGCGCGGGCGAGCGCCGGCAGCGGCACCGCCTTGTCGTGGCCGTCGGTGACCTGGCCCATGGTGGCCTTGTAGGTACAGCGCCGCGCCTCGACCGCCTGGGCCGGGATGCCCTGGGGAGTGACCGCCTCCCGACCGAGCCGCGAGAGGCAGGCCCAGGCCGCGGGTGCGTGGTGTTGCAGGTCGGTGTTGACCGCCTCGAGCGTCGCCAAGGGTCCTCCAGCCCCTGGGCCTATCGCGTCGGTGTCGCGGTGTCGGTGCCGGTCCCCGCCGTCACACCCTGGTTACACAGCCGCGCCCTCTCCGACCGGAGCGTCCGTGCTCGCCACCGCCCTGACCCTGCTCTTCGGCTGCCCTCCCAAGGACCTCGCGACCGCCCCGCCGGCGCCGGCGCCGCTGGCGTACCCCGAGGCCCGGCGGGGCGACACCGTGGACACCTTCCACGGGGTCGAAGTCGCGGATCCCTACCGCTGGCTCGAGGACCCGGACGGCGAGGAGACCCGGGCCTGGATCGGCGCCCAGAACGCCCTCACCCGGGGCTGGCTGGACACGATCGAGAGCCGCGACGCCATCCGCGCTCGGCTGGAGTCCCTCTGGAACTACGAGAAGGTCGGCGTGCCCCGCTCCGAGGGAGGGCGCACCTTCTTCACCCGCAACGACGGCCTCCAGTCCCACGCGGTGCTGTACTGGAGCGACGGCCCCGACGGCGAGCCCCAGGTCCTGCTGGACCCGAACACCCTCAGCGACGACGGCACCGTCTCCCTCGCCAGCTGGTCCGTCAGCGAGGACGGCCGTCACCTGGCCTATGCCCTCAGCGACGGGGGCTCGGACTGGCGCACGGTCCAGGTCCGCGCCGTCGACACCGGCGAGGACCTCTCGGACCGGCTGGAGTGGGTGAAATTCAGCGGGCTGTCCTGGGCCGCCGACGGCTCCGGCTTCTACTACAGCCGCTACCCGGAGCCCGAAGACCCCCTGGAGCAGGTCAACCTGGACCAGCAGCTCTGGTTCCACCCCCTGGGCGTGTCCCAGGCCGAGGACCGGCTGGTCTTCCACGACCCCGAGCAGCCCACCTGGGGCTTCGGCGGACTCGTCTCCGACGACGGCGAGCGCCTGGTGGTGCACATCTGGGAGGGCACCGAGGAGAAGAACCGCATCTACGTCCAGGACCTCACCCGGCCGGACGCCCCGGTCGCACCGCTCCTGGACGCCTTCGACGCCGGCTATCGCTACGTGGGCCGCACCGACGGCCTGCTGTGGTTCCTGACCAACCTGGACGCGCCGAAGTACCGGCTCATCACCGTGGACCCGGCCGCCGCCGACGGCCGCCGCATCGCGGAGGTGGTGCCCGAGTCCGACGACGTGCTCGAAGACGCGGACCTGGTCGGCGGCCAGCTCGTCCTCACCTACATCTCCGATGCCCGGTCCCGGGTGGAGCGCCGCGGCCTCGACGGAGCACTGATCGGTGAGCTGGCGCTGCCCGGCATCGGCTCGGCCTACGGGTTCAACGGCGAGCAGGACAGCCCGATCGTGCACTACGGCTTCAGTGGCTTCACCTCGCCCACGGCCGTCTACCGGCTGGACGTGGGGGAGGGGACCTCCACCCTGTGGAAGCGCCCGGACGTGGACTTCGACCCCGACGCCTACGAGACCAGCCAGGTCTTCTACGAGAGCAAGGACGGCACCCGGATCCCGATGTTCGTCACCCACAAGAAGGGCCTGGAGCTCGACGGCTCCAACCCCACGCTGCTCTATGGCTACGGGGGCTTCAACGTCTCCCTGACCCCGTGGTTCAGCACCGCCAACCTGGTCTGGATGGAGCTGGGCGGGGTGTACGCGATGCCAAACCTGCGGGGCGGCGGGGAGTACGGCGAGGCCTGGCACGACGCCGGCACCAAGCTGCAGAAGCAGAACGTGTTCGACGACTTCATCGCGGCGGGGGAGCACCTGATCGCCGCCGGCTACACCCGTCCGGACCGGCTGGCCATCCGCGGGGGCAGCAACGGCGGCCTGCTGGTCGGTGCCTGCCTGCTGCAGCGACCGGACCTCTTCGGGGCTGCCTTGCCCGAGGTCGGTGTGCTCGACATGCTGCGCTACCACCAATTCACCATCGGGTGGGCCTGGGCTTCCGACTACGGCACGGTCGACGAGTCCGCGGAGATGTTCCAGGCGCTGCTGGCCTACTCGCCGGTGCACAACGCCGTGCCCGGGACCGCCTACCCGCCGACCCTCATCGTCACCGCGGACCACGACGATCGGGTCGTGCCCGCCCACAGCTTCAAGTTCGCCGCCGCCCTGCAGCACGCCCACGCCGGTGTGGCACCGACCTTGATCCGCATCGAGACCCGCGCGGGCCATGGCGCTGGCAAGTCCACGGAGATGCGCCTCGACGAGTACGCCGACAAGTGGGCCTTCCTGGTCGAGGCCCTGGACATGGACCCCCAGCTGGCGCCGGTGGAGGCGTCGCCGGAGTGAAGATCGTCGGAGATGTCAGGAACCGCGGGGTCCAGGCGTTGTCTGCTCCTGTGAACACCCAGGAGTCGTCCATGCGCACCCTCATCCTCCTCGCCTGCTCCGCCAGCCTCTTCGCCGCTTCGCTGCCCGCCTGGGCGTGCGGCATGCCCCCCCGGGACGAAGCCCGGCTCGCCGAGGTGATGGCCGACCTGGACTCCCTGCTGGTGCCCGCCGAGGCGCCGGAGACCCCGGCCGCGCCGGGGCTGGAGGCCCCGGAGCCCCCGGCCACGCCGGCGCCGCCGCCGGCCCCCGCGGCGCCGGCTGAGCCACAGACCTGATGCCGGCCTGGGCCCTGTGGATCGCCTGCGCGTCCCAGGGCCCGCCGCCAGAGCCCGTGGCGCCGGTGCTCTTCGACCCGGAGCCCGCGCGCGCCTTCATCGACGGGGACTGTGGCCTGTGCCACGACGCCCCCCAGGCCCCGGCCGCGGACCGGCTCAGCTCGTGCTCGGGCTGCCACGTCTGGATCCGGCGCGTCGCAGCGGTGCCCGCGGCCCGGGAGGCGGCCCGGGAGGCCTTTCCCAACTGGGGCCGGTACGAGGACAACATCGCCAGCTACCTGGAGGTGCCGTCCCTGGCCGCAGCCCTGGTGCGCCTGGAGCCTGCCTGGGTGCGGTCCTGGCTGGCGGATCCGCACGACCTCCGCCCGGGCCTGCCGGAGACCATGCCGCGCTTCGGACTCAGCGAAGCGCAGCTGGACTACATCGCGGCTGAATTCGCCGCGGCCCAGGCCCTGGCACCGGTGCCCGAGGCCCCCGCGCCGGATCCCGGGCGGGTCGCTCGGGGGGAGGTCCTCTACGGTGAGAAGGCCTGCGGGACCTGCCACGGCTTCGGGGCCCGGCTGCCGGCGCCCGGCGTGCCCCTGGCCCCCGACCTGGCCCACGCTCGGGCACGCATGGACCCGGACCGGGCGGTGGCCTGGATCACGGATCCCCAGGCTCTGTCGGCCGACGCGACCATGCCCGCGCTGGGCCTGAGCACCGACGAAGCCGTCGCGATCCGGGACTATCTCTGGCTCGCCGACCCCGGGTGGCAGGCGGCCCCGGCGGCCTCTGAGGTCCTGCCGACCCACGCGGGTCCCGTGGGCTGGGACGAGGTCGAGGCACGGGTCTTCGGGCGTATCTGCGCCCACTGCCACATGGACCCGGACCTGAACGAGGGCCGGCGGGGACCGGGCAATGCCGGAGGCTTCGGCTACCCGGCCACCGGCATCGCCCTGCAGACCCTGGACAACGTCCGGGCCGTGGACGCGCAGGTCCTGCGGCGGGTGCTGCTCGCTCGGCGG
>CAYFPX010000077.1:0-2918 GCA_964344945.1 uncultured Enterobacterales bacterium | reverse complement strand
AGGACCACCGGGACACCGTGGCCTGGGGCGAGCGGCCGGCGGCGCTCACCCGACCGGAGCGGGCGGGCATGCCGCTGGGGCTGCCGGCCCTGGGCGACGAGGATCTGGCCCTGGTGCTGGCCTGGCTGGACCAGGGCCGGCCGGAGTAGACCTCGGTGCCGGTCAGAGCTTGAACGGGTCCCGGGTCGAGCGCTCGTTGAGGTACTCGTCCTCGAGCAGAGCCACCTCGTCCGGATCGATCCCCCAGGCCTGGGCCCAGCCCGTGATCCGGCGCTCCTCGTCTGGGGTGTAGTCGCCGTCCTCGTAGGCCACGCGGATGGCCTCACTGAGCAGGAAGCGGCGCTCGAAGGCGCCCTCGACCTGGGGGATGCCGGGCCAGGGGTCTGGCCGCGCGTCGAGCCAGGCGGCGAGCTGGTCTTCCGTCGGGGAGAGTCCGAGACGCCGCACGAGGGCACCGATCATGAGGCGCTCGGGGGTGGAGAGCACGCCGTCCGCCCAGGCCACCTGGTGCAGGCTCTGGAGCACGTCGGCGTGGGGGGAGATGGCGAGCCAGTGCGGTGTGGGCATCCGACAACTCAGGGGCCGGGATCGGCCGGCTGGAAGTCTCCCATGAACGTGCCGGCACGATCGACCCAGGGCGCCAGGAACTCCCACAGGCACCGGACGGCCGGGTCCTCTGCGTCGTACCGGTCGGACCGCTCGTGGGGGTCGGTGTCGAGCGCGTAGTAGCTGCGATCGCCCTCCCAGCTGTAGAGCAGCCGGTGGTCCCCGCGGGTGAGGACATGCAGAGGCGGTACGTCTCGGTACTGGCGGAAGCCGTGGCGTGCGCGGTCGGGCGGGGCGAGCCCCAGGGCCGGGGCCGTGACGCCCTCGGCGTCCAGTCCCAGGGCGGTGACGACGGTGGCGGCGAGGTCCTGGTGCGCCGTGGGACCTGTCCACGCCTGGGCGCCCAGGCCGGGGGCCCGCACGGCCGCGATCGCGTCGACCTCTTCGGCGTGCAGGGTGGTGCCGTGGGTGAAGGCCCCGTGCTCGAAGAACTGCTCGCCGTGGTCGGACAGCATCAGGATCAGGGTCTGGTCCACCGCCCCCCGGGCCTCGAGCTCGGACCAGAGTCGGGCCAGCTGGTCGTCCAGGTAGCGCAGCTCGCCGCCGTAGCGGAGCTCGGCGTGGGCCGCGACCAGGGCCTGTTCCTCGGCGGTCAGGCGGCTGGGATCGCTCGCCACCGCGACGATCGCGGCCTCGTCGGTCAGGTCCACCGGGCTGGCCGCCAGCTCGTCCAGCCCGTCGAGGTAGCTCTCCGGCGGGTCGTAGGGAGAGTGGGGGTCGTTGAAGTGGAGGTGGAGGAACCAGGGGTCGCCGCTGGCCAGGAGGCTGTCGAGCAGCGCGAGGCCCGTGTCGACGATGTCCTCAGCGGGCTTCCTGTCCAGCAGGTGGATGGCGCGGGGGTCCACGCTGGCGGGCTGGGCCTCTGCGAGCACCGCGTTGGCGGTCACCACCGCGGGAACGTGCCCGGCCTCGGCGAGCCAGCTCGTGAGCCCGGTCAGGTCCTCGGGCACGTCCACGAGCACGGTGTCGGTGCCCGCGTGGGGCTCGTACCCGGCCTCGGTGGGGGTGGTGCCGGTCAGGAAGCAGAGCATCGACGGCGCGGTCCAGTCGGAGCAGCTCCTGTGGGCCTCCAGCACCAGGCTGTCGGCGAGCCAGGCGTCGAGAAAGGGGGTGGTGTCGCTGCCGTGGTAGCGACCGACCCGGTCCTTGCGCAGGGTGTCGATGCTGATCACCAGGACGTCGGTGTCTGGGGGCAGGCCGGGCACCAGGGCCCCGTCGCCGCCAGGGCCGGTGATGGGGTCACAGGCGGACTGGCCGGTGTCGGTGGTCCCGGAGTCGTCCGGGGCGCTCGTCGAGTCGGTGGTCGTCTCGCCGGTGCAGGCGAGCCAGAGCAGGAGCGGGGTCATCGCCTCTCTAACCCTGCTGTCCCGGCCACCCCGGCTCGGGCTGGCTGTAGAGCACGTCGACGTCGTCGCCCTCCCTCAGCACCTTGAGGTGGGAGCGGGGCAGGAAGGTGTGGAAGGCGGACTCGACCTCCCGGCGCACGTCGAGGCCGGAGGTGTCGCACTGCCTGAGCTGGACCCGGGCGCGGCGGGGGCGGGGCAGCTCGCTCATCATGGCGGCGAAGGCACGGACCGACCGCTTGATGCGGCCGGGGGTGGCGCTCTGCAGCACCAGCATCACGTCGACCCCGGGCAGCGGTCCCCAGGAGACGTGCACGCCGTGCTCCCAACCTCGCGCGGCGCTGGTCTGGACCGCTCGGGCGTACCAGCTCGAGCTGTCGCGATCCGGCGCGCTCGGTGCGCTGGGGGGTGGCGCCTTGGCCGTGCGAGGGGAGGTGATCCCGGTCGCCTGGGTCCGACCGCTTCGGCTGAGCAGGCCCAGCAGCACGCTTGCGCCAGCGCGCAGGGTCCAGAGGGGGGCCGGCAGCCCCCCGTCGAGCTCGACCAGATCCAGGGCTCGCCCCGAGCGTCGGTCCAGCTCGACCAGGTACCAGGCCCCGACGGCGGCGGCGCCGAGCAGCAAGGAGAGCAACCGGGTCATGGCCCCAGTCTGTGCGCGCAGACCCAGATTCCCAAGCCGAGCACCACGAGACCCCAGGCGATCACCCACCACGGCAGGGCTCCCCGCGCGGCGGGCGGGGCGCGATCCGGGTCGAAGATCCAGACCAGCCGCGCGGCGCCGTCCGCGTGGAAGGCCCAGCCCTCCGCCTCACAGTGTTCCCGCACCCGCTCCGCCGTGACCCGGGGGATCACGGGCCCGGTCAGGGAGTGGCGGCCCCGCCCCACGATGAAGCGCACGGCCCCGGCCTGCAGCCCCGGCCCCAGCTCCGCCGCCGTGATGTCGCCGACCACGCCGATCTTCAGCGTGCC
>CAYFPX010000076.1:0-31454 GCA_964344945.1 uncultured Enterobacterales bacterium | reverse complement strand
ACCACGGTGTTGGAGTCGACGGGGGTGCCGGTGTCGGTGCCGTCGCTGGGGGTGGCGGTGCAGGTGACCGCCTCACCGGCGCGGAGCCAGATCCAGTCCAGGGTTTCGGATGTGACGCCGATGTCGCTGCCGTCGACGTCCCAGGCATAGTCGACCGTCACGGTGTCGCCGTCGGCGTCGGCGGTGGTGACGGTACAGCTGAAGGTGTCCTCGACGGTGGCCGGGTCGGGGGTGAGGACGACCGAGGTGACCTCTGGCGGGGTGTTGACGGTCAGCTGGACGCTGTCGCTGCAGGTGCCGCCGCGGGGGTCGAGGGCCTCGAGGGTGATGACGTGGTCGCCAGCGGACAGGGCGTCGGTGAGCACGGAGGTGGCGCCGTCGCTGTCGGGGCCGGTCCCGGCGAGCTCGCCGTCAGAGGACGAGGACCACACCACTGAGAGGTCCTCGGGATCGCCGTCGGGGTCGTCGACGGTGCCCGCCAGGGTGACGGTCTCGCCGAAGGTCACGGTCTCGCCGTCCGTGGGGGTCTCGATGCTGCAGCCGGGCTCTTCGTTCTCGACGAGGACCTCGATCGTGACGACGTCGCTCCCCGTGCGCCCGGAGGGGTCCTCCGCCCAGAGCTTCACGTACCAGGTGCCCGCCTCACCGAGGGTCTCGCCCTTGACGTCCAGGTCCCCGTCCGAGTCGACGGCCACGTCCTCGACCGTGATGGGGTCGCCGCCCGCTGCGGGCTCGAGGACCCAGTAGACCTCCAGCTCGGACTCGTCGTCGTCTGGATCGTCGACCGTGCCGGTGAGGGTGACGACCTCGTCCAGCACGAGCTCGGCGCCGTCTTCGGGGCTGGTGATGACCGGCTCGGGGGGCTCGCTCTGGGCGACGACGAGGTCGATCTCGAAGGACGCGGTGTACTCGAAGTCCGTCACGCTGAGGCCGACGCGGACCTCGCCTGGTTCGGTGAAGGCGGTCGCGCAGAAGGTCTCGCCGCCCTCCGCGGGCGTGAGTTCCTCGCACCCAGCGATCGGGATGTTGTCCAGGGTCCAGGTCGCGGCGAGCTCGGCGGCCGGATCGTCCGGGTCCTCGACGCTCCCATCGAACAACACCGAGCCGGTCAGGACCTCGTCGCCGTCGGCGTGCGACGTGATGCGGGGTGCATTGGGCGGCTCGTTGAAGTCGCTGATGCTGACGTCGCTGCCGCTACATCCGGCCAACCAGAGAGAGATCCACATCGCCGTGCTCCGCGCTGCGGCGGCACTCTATCAGCCGGCCGAGCGCGTAGAGCACCGGGCAAACCCCGGGTTTCTTGCTCAGCAGACCCAGCCTCGCGCCCGACCTCCTCAACTCAGCATGATGCGTGCGTTGAGCTGGACTCCTCGTCGACAGGTGCCAAGCTGGGAAGCAGGCAGCCAGCCTACCGTGCCTGTCAACCCACGAGGGGTTGACAGTGCCCGTAGGCGTGCAAGTAGCACGCCTACTCCCGAACCTCCCGAGCCTCGTCGCGCCCGAAGCTCATCATCGGCTCCTCGATGGGCTCGTCGTCTTCGGGCACGGGCAGCAGCACCACCTCGACCTTGTTCTTGCGCTTCTTGACCTGGTACTCGACGGTCTGGATCGCGTAGCCGGGGGCCGAGACCTCGAGGCGGAGCAGCAGGCCCTTCTCGAACTTCAGCTCGGTGCCGTCGGGCATGTAGAGCACGGACTCGGTCCAGGTCCCGTCGACGCTGTTGACCCGGTGGCGGTCGGCTTCGTCCGGGTGGCGGATGACGGCGGTGGGCACGGGCTCGCCGGCTTCGTTCAGCACGAGGACCGTGATGGGGATGCCGTCGTCGGCGTGGGCCGGCGCGGCGGCGGCGGTGGTCAGCAGGAGGGCGGCGAGGAGGAGCAGGCGGCGCATGGAGGATCCCGGGTGTGCGGGGCGGAAGGGGCGGATCGAGAGACGCGGCCATGTTCCCACGGGTCGCATCGGCCTTGGGTTCGCGCGTCCCCCGACCTGGCCGACGCCCTGACGGCCCTGACCGAGCAGACCCGACAGGTCACTGCCCCCCTGGCTGCGCTGCTCGCCGCCCAGGTCGGCTGCTGCAGCGACACCCCGAGGCCGACCGCTTCTTGGACGACTCCGGGGCGCCGGACCTCGCCCGGCTGGAGCCGATCACCGACGACAGCTACCGCTCGTCGCTGGAGGACCTGGACGACCAGGCCGCGCTCGACGCGCTGGGCGGGCACATCACCGAAGTCCTGAACGCGCTCTCCGAGGCCCGCTCCCGGGTCCGCTCGGGGGACCTCGATGTCCTGGACCTGGACCGGGTCGTGGACCCGCTGTTGGCCGGGCTGGACGACCCGGTCCTGGCCGCGGTGGGGCGCCGGGTGGTCGAGGAGCACCGGGCGTCGGCGCGGCGCACCGACCTGGTGGTCGGCGGCGTGGCGGTGCGCTTGTTCTGCGTGGCCAGCCTGGCCAGTGGCGGCCTGGCCACCGCGGCCAGCGTGGGGGCGGCCGGGCTGGGGGTCGGCCAGGGCCTGGTGAACCTGGAGGAGGCCCTGAGGGGGACGAACGTCCGTACTCCGGACCTTCGTCCCCCCAGACTCACTGTAGGGGGACGAACGTCCGGAGTACGGACGATCGTCCCCGGCTCCAGTCCTCGATGGCCTGCCGCCGGGTCAGCCGCTTCTTCCGCGCTCTCATGTCGACCTCCATCAAGGAGGTCCAGATCACACGTTTCGTTGACTGGTCAAGGACTTCCGGGCACGAGCACGGGAACCACCCGGACTCCCGGGCCCCCACACCACCCGCCCCGTCTCCTGCCCCGCCAACCGGCACGCCAGGTGCGTGCCCACGAACACCCCGTGGTCCGTCAGTCGGCAGTAGGTCGGGGGCTCGAACCGCAGCTCGGTGTGCCGCCGCCGGAGGGGCTCCCCGGTGCCCCCGCGCGCCAGGAAGGTGGCCCAGTCGTGGGTCACCCCCAGCTGCAGGAGCTCTGCGAGCCCGGGCCGCGGCGTGATCAGCGCCTGCACGGCGAAGGCCTCGTCCAGTACTGCCGAGGGCACGGCGAGCACCCGGGCGAACACGGCCTGGACCTCGGCGAACAGCGCCGGCAGGTCCCGCCAGGCCTCCAGGGCGAGCAGGTCGTCGAGCTCCCGGGCCCCGCCCAGCTCCGGAGACGGCAGCAGCCAGGGCCCTCCCCGGTCGATGCTGTCCAGGGTGCGGTCCACGGTGGCGCCCAGCCGCCCCAGCGCGGTCCCGGCCGCCGCGGTCTCGGTGGCGTCGGCGAGGGCCACCAGCAGGGCCCGTCGATCGGCCCCCAGCACCTCGACCGCGTGGTGCAGCACCGCCCGCAGCAAGCCCTTGTTGTAGGCCAGGCTGGCCAGGTTGAGCACCCGGACCGTGCGGGCCCAGTCCGCCGGAGGCAGCGTTCGGGTGCCCACCACCAGCTCCTGGACCTCGTCCACCACCGCGTCCCAGGCCGGCCGCGGGGTCTTCCAGACACAGCGGCGCGTCACCAGGCCCAGGGCCGCCCGCTCCAGCGCCAGGGCGGTGTTGGGCAGGATCCGGCACAGGAACACCTGGAAGCTGTGCCGGGGCCAGGTCGGCATCGCCCGGGCCAGGGTGGTCGTGAAGCGCTCGAAGGTCTGCTCGGGCAGCCCCAGGATGAGCTCGTTGTGGGTCGGCAGGCCGCGCTCGCCACAGATGTCCCGGAGCCGCTCGGTCTCACAGCTCTGCTGCCCGTCGCGACCCACGGCCTCCAGCACGTCGCCGTCGAAGTCCTGGACCGCCAGCCCCACGCTGCAGGCGATGCCGGCCTCGTGCAGGGTCTCCAGGGTCGAGAGGTTCCGTCGGTGGTCGTTCTTGGTCAGGTAGAAGTAGCAGTACCGGGGGCGCCCGGTGCGCCGCCTCAGGTCCGCCAGGTGACGGGCGATGGCGGCATCCCGCGGGCGGATGCCGAAATTCGCGTCGGTGATCGCCAGGCTGGAGAAGCCCCGCTCCACCAGCCAGTCCAGCTCCGCAAGCACGGTCTCCAGGGGACGCTCCACCACCTGGCGGGTCAGGGACCAGTCGCAGAACGAGCAGGTGAAGGGACAGCCCCGGTTGGTCTCCACCAGGCCCTGGACGAGGCGGTCGCCGTGGGAGGCGAACAGCGCGTCGAAGGTGCCGTCCAGGTAGGGACTGGGCCAGCGGTCGAGGGCGAGCTGGCGCACCGGCGGCCGGTGGCGCACACGCTCACCCCGCCGGACCGTCACGCCGTCGACGGTCGAGGGATCCTCGCCCCTGTGCCGGCACAGCACCAACGCCTGGAAGGCCCGCTCGCCCTCGTCGCTGACCAGGACGTCCAGGGCCGGGTGCTCGGTCAGCAGGCGCTCGGCCAGGTCCGGTCGCCGGGGCACGGACGGACCTCCGGCGACGATCCAGGCTCCGGGCAGGGCCCGGCGCAGCGCGGCGGCCGCGGCCAGGCCGTAGGCCGCGTTCCAGGGGTAGAGCGACACCCCGACCACGTCGGCCTCGCCGACGAGCTCGGCCAGCCGGTCGAGGGGCAGTCGATCGATGACCAGCGCGGTGTCCAGGTCCGCGAGCTCGGGGTGGGCCCGGGCCGCGGCCAGGACGCAGCCGGCCGCCAGGGGCAGCGAGGGGGTGTGGTCGATCCCCTCGAACTGGCAGACGACGACCCGCATCCAGGGAGTGTAGGCCAGCGCGGACCGTCATAGGCTGTGCCAATGCGCGTGCTCTTCCTCGAGGTCGACACCGAGCGCTCCTGGGCGCTGGCGTCCTTCGGGCCGGGCTTCCTGGGCGCCTGGCTCCGGCGCCACGGGCACGAAGTGCACTTCCTGCGGGCCGGGCTCGACGACACCGACGACCAGGTCGCCGCCGCCGTGGCCGAGCTCGCCCCGGACCTGATCGGGGTGAGCCTGACCACCCGCCAGTGGCAGCGTGCTCGGGCGCTGCTGCGCGGGCTCCGGGAGCGCCTGGCGGTGCCCGTGGTCGCCGGGGGCCTGCACCCGACCTTCTCCCCGGAGGAGGCCCTGGGCGCACCGGGCATCGACTTCGTCGTGCTGGGCGAAGGCGAGGGCCCGATGCTGGACCTGGTCGAGGCCCTGCAGGCCGGGCGGACCCCGGCGGGCCTGGACAACGTGATGCTCCCCGGCGGTCCCCGCCCGCGGCTGCGGGCCCCCTTCGAGCCCCTGGACGACCTGCCCTGGGTCGCCCGGGACCTGCTCGACGAGCAGCCCGGCGTGATCCACATGGCGACCCAGCGCGGCTGCCCGTTTCCCTGCACCTACTGCGGCGCCCGGATGTACGACGAGCTCTACGCCGGCGAGGGCACCAGCTACGGTCGGCGCCGCTCCCACGGCTCGGTGCTCGCCGAGCTCCAGGCCCTCCGGGACAGCGGCCAGCTCGCCTACATCATCTTCCTCGACGACACCTTCACCATCCACCACCCCTGGGTGCGCGAGTTCTGCCGCGTCCACGGCGAGCGGCTGGGCACGCCCTTCTCCCTGCACGCCCGGGTCGAGACCGTCACCGAGCCCATGCTGCACAGGCTGGCTGCCGCCGGATGCCAGCAGATCACCTACGGGGTCGAGGCTGGCAGCGAGCGGGTGCGGCGCCAGATCATGAAGCGCCAGGTCACCAACCAGCGCTTCCGCGACGTCTTCCGCTGGACCCGCGAGGCCGGCATCGCCGTGACCGCCAACTACATGCTCGGCCTGCCCGGGGAGACCCCCGACGAGCTCCAGGAGACCGTGGACCTGGCGGCCGAGCTCGAGGTGCTCGACTTCGGCTACTTCGTGTTCTACCCGTACCCGGGCACGCACCTGTTCCGGGTCTGCCGCGAGCAGGGGTACCTGCCCGCCGACTACCTGGATCGCCCGGCGAACCACCGGGAGACCATCCTGGCGCTGCCGGGGCTCAGCCCGGCTCGGATCGCCGGGGCCTACGACCAGCTCACCGCGCTGCGCGAGGCCCGCTACCGGGCCCGCTTCGGCGCCGATCCGGCGGCCACGGACCACGTGAGGGAGCTGGCCTGCCAGGCCTGAGGGCGCGCTTTCTGGACCAGGGCTTCGTGCAGGTCCGAGCGGTCGTGCCCGCCGAGGTCCTGGCGACCCTGCGGGAGCTCGCCGAGCGGCACCTCCACCTGGCGATGCCGTCGCCCTACGGCCGGATCCTGCACAACGCCTGGGTCGAGGCGCCGGCGTTCTTCGAAGCCGCCCGGGACCACATCGCACCTCTGGCCGGGGCCTGCCTGGGGGTGAACGAGCTGATCTTCTTCCAGGACCACTTCGTCGCCAAGACGCCCCGCGGCGAGCAGGGCATCCAGTGGCACCAGGACCACAGCTACTGGCCCATCGACCAGCCCCGGGGCCTGATGGCCTGGGTGGCCCTGGACGACGCCGACGCGGACAACGGCTGCCTGCACTACGTGCCCCGCACCCACACCCTCGGGGAGTGCCAGCCCGCGGACTTCGTCCAGGGGGCCGGCCAGCCGCGCCTGGTCGGCCTGCCACCGATGGACCTGGAGGCCCGGGTCCACGAGGCCGTGGCGGTGCCCGTGCGGGCGGGCGATGTCCTGCTGCACCACCCCTTCACCTGGCACCACTCCCCGCCGAATCGCACGGACCGGGTGCGCCGGGCCTGGGCGATGTCCTGGCTGGAGCCCGGGGTGCGCTGGGCGCCCGAGCACGCGCCCCACCCCTTCCTCCACAGCCTGCAGCCGGTGGCCGGCGGGCTCATCGAGGGGCCGCTGTTCCCCCGTGTCGACTGCGGGCCAGCACCAGGTGCAGCGCGTAGCTCATGACCGAGCGCTCGTGGATGCGCACCTGCCAGGGCACGTCTGGCAGGGAGGCCTCGAGCCGCAGGCGGATGCCCAGCTCGGGCGGCGAGTGCTCGCCCAGCAGCCGCTCGAGCTCGGCGACGCTGGAGCCGCCGGAGTCCGACCGGGCGCTGTGGCCTCCGATCCAGGTCGGCACCGGGGACACGCCGCCGGTCCAGTCGTAGGGGCTCGCCAGCAGCGCCGGGCCACCGTCGGACACGACCCGGCCCAGCTCGGCCAGGTGGGTCACGGGGGCGGACAGGCAGTCCAGCACGCTCAGGCTCACCGCCCCGGCGAAGGCCTGGTTGGGGAAGGGCAGGGCGGTGGCGTCGCAGGCCCAGAAGCCCACCTGGTCCCGGTGGGGGGTCTCGACCACCAGCTCGGCGTCGTCGTAGACCACGCCCACCCGGCGCAGGGGGATGGTGGCGTGGCCCTGGTCCTGGAGCCGCCGCGCGATGCGCAGCATCGAGAAGTTCAGGTCCACGGCGAGCACCGGCTCGCCGGTCCTGGCGGCCAGCTCGAAGGCCGCCCGGCCCACGCTGCAGCCGGCGTCGAGCCAGACCCCGCTCGGCGGGTCGTCGAGCAGGGCCAGCCCGTCGTCCAGGACCGCTGCGACGCCCCGGTCTCCCGGCCCGTAGTGGCTGTGGCAGTAGGAGCTGACCAGGTTGCGGTCCGTGCTGTACCAGGAGTCCCCGGGCAGCCCGTCGGCCAGCATGCCCCGGGTCCGGGAAGACAGGTCGTCGCGCATCAGCATGGCGTCGAGCTGGGACTGTAGGAAGCTGGCGATGTCCGCGACCACGATCGGCACGCCGTCGATGATGGGGTGCTCGCGGCGGCAGGCGAGGTTGGGGCAGACCAGCACGCCCTCCAGGACCTGATCGTCCCGCGACGACACCACCGGGCCGAGCTCGAGCACCCCCAGCGTGCGGCCGGCCAGGCGGCACAGGGGACAGACCGGCTGGAAGCGGTCGAGGTGGGCGGGCTTCAAGGGCGGGTTCGGTGGTCCGGGCCGCTCAGCCGCCGATGGTCACGTCGGTCGAGCACGGGGACTGGACCGTGCCGGTGGGTGCCGGGATGGGTGCCACGCAGCTGGTGTGGCTGGTCATGTCCCCGGAGCGGGCCGCGGGCATGTTGCAGATCATGACGGTGCTGCTGCCCATGGCGACCATGCCTGGCCCGGCCGGCACGCAGCTCGGCAGGGTGCAGGGCGTGGAGATGCTGTTCACCGTGGCGGCCTGCATGTTGTTGACCATCACCGTGGCCGCACAGGCGGAGACGATGGTGAGGGGCAGGCCCGGGTGGGCCACAGGCGTGGGCACCGGCGCCGCGGGGTGGATGGGCGCGTGGCAGTGCGGGGAGTCCTGCTTGATCATGTCGCCCATGCGGGCTGCGCCGGCCATGGGGGCCTCCTAGTGGGTCGAGTCCGAAATTCGGTGATGAAGTCGGGGTCGAAGGTGGGTCAGCAGTGGTTCGGCGAAAGCCCGCCGCGTATCCGGCATACGCAAGGGCGAGACGGACCGCTGATGGCCCGCCAGCGGCCCCGCATTCGTCGCCGAATTTCGGACTCGACCCACTAATTGAGCCAGATCATCTTGCCGGCGACGCGGCAGTCTTCTGCGGTCGTGACCTTGAGCTCGCCCTGGCTGTGCAGGTCGAGGGTGCCCTGGCTGCCGAGGTCCACGGACTCGCTGGCGTCGACCGAGAAGTGCCGGGTCTTCAGGGCGATGGACTCGGCGGCCTCGAGCTCGATCCGGGCGCCGGAGAGCACCAGCACCGGACCGTCGGCCGTGATGCGCACGGTCAGCTGGACGCTGCCGTCGGCGGCCTTGAGCTGCAGGGTCTGGGCGCCGTCGTCGGAGGTGACCTCGGCGGTCTGACCGTGGGCGAGGTCGAGCTTGGTGGCGGAGTGGCTCACAGGTCTTCCGGGCCAGGAGAGAGGCCCGGAACATAGCACGCTCCGGCGGCCTCAGAGCCCCGGCCGACCGGGCTCTTGGAGGGCTTCGTGGAGGTCCTCCAGGGCCACCTCCCGGTCCCACAGGAGCAGGGCGGGGCGAGGGGACGCTGCGGGAGTCGTCACGTCCACGCCGGCACGGGCCGCGAGCCCGTCCACGTGTCGGGCCAGGGCTTCCGCCGTCTCGAAGCGCGGGGTGTCCAGGCGGCGGATCGCCTCGGCCCGGTGGTCCTCCCAGGGGCCGTCCCCCTCCGCCGCGACGGCTTCGTGCACCGAGCGGACCAGCTTGTTGCCCAGGCCGCTGAGCAGGCCTTCGCCGAGCTCGCCGAGCCCCGTGGTGGGATCCGATCGATCCCAGGTGATCAGCCGCTGGGCCCGGGGGACCAGGAAGCCCGCGAAGAAGCCCGACAGCCGCACCACGGCGTACAGGTCGGCCCAGGTGGTGCCCAGGACCGCGGTGGCCTGGGCCTGGCTGCGTCGCAGGGCGGCGATGCGTGCCGGTCGCCGGTCGTGCTCGCTGGCCAGGGCGTGCACCCAGGGGGTGAAGGCCAGGTGCAGCAACACCCGGTGCCACGCTGTCTCCACGCGCTGGCAGTCGCTGTGGCGCAGGACCTCGAGCTCCAGCTCGGTCCGGCTGCACGCCCGGTCGACGGCCTCGCCGAGCAGGGCGACGTGGGCTTCGAGCTGGGGCTGGTGGCTGCCGCCGGCGCGGTCCAGGGTCCTGGCCAGGTCCACCCGCTGGTGGGCCCGGGCCAGCTCGACCACCAGGTCCTCCGCCTCGACGTCGCGCAGGAACGCGGTGCTGTCCGTGGCCCCTTGCTCCAGGGCGAAGATGCGCTCGTGGATGGCCCGCACCGGCGCCAGATCCGGCTCGGGGCCCAGGCCTTCGAACGCCAGCCGGAAGCCGCTCGCCGCCTCGGCCACGCTGGGGATCGAGGGCTCCTCGGCCCACACCGGGGGCGTCCAGGCGGGCGGTGGGGGCAGGTCCGGTAGGGCGCCGACCTCGTGCAGCGCCGGTCCGACCGCCTCTCTCAGTCCGTCCTCGAAGGGGGCCAGTCGGGCGGGCGCCACCGGCAGGGTGTGGCGGTAGGGCGGGTGCTCACAGAGCCGGGCCCAGCCGATGCCGGGATCGTTCGCCTGGAGCGCAGCCCAGGTCAGCCGCACCTGCTGGGTGGCCGCGGCCCGCTCCGAGGGGCTCTGCGCGGCGTGCCAGGCAGCCAGCGCCAGCACCAGCTGAGGCACCAGGCCCTGGGCCGTGCGCGCGGCGTGCTCGGCCGGCGCGACCCGGCTGCGGGCCTGCCAGGTCGCTTGGAGGAACGGCCCGAGGTCTTCGGTGGGCGCCGCGGCGGCGGACAGCTCCCGGGCCACCCAGGCCCGCTGGTCTTCGCCGAGGCGGTCGAAGAGCGCGGCCTGGTTGTCGTGGCGGTCCAGCCACTCGGCTCGCGTCAGGGCGAACAGCCCGCGGGTGCGCCGGACGTAGTCGAGGGGGGCGATGCCCGAGGTCGCCAGGGCCAGGAGCTCGCCGAGGGCCTTGCGCTGGTGGGCGTGCAGCCCCGGCCGTCCCTCGGTCTGGTCGAGCCGCAGCCTCAGGTAGTGGGCGTGGGCCTGCACGGTGCGGATGATAGGGCAGCCTCGTGTCGTCCGCCCCCCCGAGCCCCACCGCCTCCGCCGCCCACCCGACCCTCCGAGATCCGGAGCTGCTCGGGCGAGCGGCCGCAGCCTGGCAGGCCAACGGCTACCTGCGGCTCGCCCCGGTGCTCGCCCCGGGCCTGGCAGCGGAGCTGGCCCACGTGCTCTCGCTGGTGCCGGCCCGCGCCGTGCTGGACGACACGCGGGCCGAGCTGGCCTGGCGGGGCGAGGTCGTGCTGCCGGACCACCACGAGGTCCAGCACGCCCCGGTCCTGTGGCGGCTGGTGCAGTGGCTGACGCCCCGGTCCTGCGCGCGATCACCGGGGAGGACCTGGTGGTGGACTCCCCGCGGCGGTGGTGGGTCACGGCTCACCGCAAGGGCTCGTTCTCCGAGCTCTTGCCCTGCCCCCAGGCGCCGCCGGCGGGCACCTGGCGCCTGGGCCTGAGCCGCGGGGAGTGGCCCCAGGCCTGGGGGGGCTACCGGGAGTTCTTCGACCCGGCCGACCGGCCCCTGGTGGCCTTCCCCCCCGGGTGGGACAGCCTGGACCTGGTGGCCGGGCGCCTGCGCGACCGGGTGAGCCTCGTGGAGCGGCAGGTCGAGCGCTTCTCCCTGGGCGGGCAGCTGACCCACGCCGAGGAGGCCTGAGTGCTCCACCCCGACCTCCGGGATCCGGGCCGCGTTGCCGAGCTCCAGGCCGCCTGGGCCGAGACCGGCAACCTCCGGCTGGATCCCTTCCTCGACCCCCAGGCCGCCCTGGCGCTGCGGGATGCGCTGCGGGGTCTGCCGCACGAGCTCACCTCGGAGCCCGTGTGGCAGCTGGGCTTCCAGTACTTCCGCTACCCCTGGCAGCCCCAGGCCGACTGCGACCACGTGACCTGCGCCTTCGGGCGGTGGTGGCGGGGAGAGGGCGCGGCCTGGCTCGGGCGCCTGGCCGGTCGGGCGCTGGTGTCGAACCCGGGCGAGCAGCTCCAGGCCTCGCTCTACGGCAAGGGGTGCTTCCTGGAGTGGCACAACGATCACGACGGCGTGCGCCAGGTGGCCTATGTCGTGGGACTGACCGAGCAGCGCTGGGATCCTGCCGACGGGGGGCACCTCGAGTTCCTGCACGGCGGCCAGGTGACCCGGCGGGCACCGGGCTGGGGCACCCTGGATCTGTTCGATGTGAGCGTCGAGGCCACGGCGCCGGTCCACCGGATCCCGCTGATGACCCAGGCCCACGAGCGCCGGGCGTTCCTGGGGTGGTTGGTTCGGCCGGAGGATGCGACGGCGGCGCCGGGCTGACTTGGTCCCGTGCCAGCCCCGCCCGGCGATCCCGCCGCCGACTTGGAGTAGCCTTCGCCCTGGATGGACCCCGGCCAGATCATCGACCGCTACGAGGTGGAGCAGCGGATCGGCTCGGGCGGCATGGCCACGGTGTACCGGGTCCGCCACACCACCCTGGGCAGCCTGCACGCCCTCAAGGTCCTGATGCTGACCGGTCCGGCCATCCGGGAGCGACTGGTGCGCGAAGGGCAGCTCCAGGCGCAGCTGGACCACCCCCACATCGTCTCGGTCACCGACGTGATCGAAGTGGAGGGCGGCCAGGGCCTGGTGATGGAGCTGGTCGATGGCCCGGATCTCGAAGGCTGGCTCACCCACCACCGGCCGGATCTGGATCAGGCGCTCGCGCTCTTCGAGGGCATCCTCGCCGCCGTGGAGGCCGCCCACGCCGGTGGGGTCGTGCACCGGGACCTGAAGCCCGCGAACGTCCTGCTCAAGCGGGTCGGGGACACCTGGGTCCCCAAGGTGGCGGACTTCGGGCTGGCCAAGGCCTGTGCCGGGGACACCGGGCTGGATCGCACCCGGAGCGGGGTGGCCATGGGCACCCCGGCCTACATGGCCCCGGAGCAGTTCCGCGACGCCAAGCGCGCAGACGAGCGGGCGGACCTGTTCGCTCTGGGCTGCATCCTCTACGAGCTGGCCACCGGCTGCCGGGCCTTCGACGGCCCGGACATGATGGCGATCTTCTCCCAGAGCTCGTCGGGATCGTATGTGCCCCCCCGGGAGCTCGCGGTGGACCTGCCGGAGCCGATCGCCGCGGCCATCGAGGGCTGCCTGCGGCCGTCCCCCGAGAATCGCTTGCAGGACTGCGCCGGCCTGCGGGCGGTGCTCCGAGGCACGGCGCTGCCCCCGCGGGCCTCTCGCACCCTGGACCCCTTCCAGCTCGACCTGGACGCCCCCGAGCCGACCGCGGAGGCTCCTCCTCCGCGGAGGTCCCCGGTGATCCTGGCCGGCGTGCTGCTCGCCATCGGCGCTTCGGCAGGCCTGGTGCGGTGGCTCGCGCCGGACGGTCCTCCGCCGGCGCCGGTCGCCGTCCCCCAGCACCTGCGGATCGGGGTCAACGAACCGGTCAAGCCGCTCTTCGATGTTCACAGCCTGGTCCTCGACGGCAACCGCCAGGTGATCGACGTGGTGGTGGAGGCCCTGGTCCATCGGACCCCGGGCGGCGATCTGGCGCCCCTGACCCTGGCCTCCTGGACCCCGGGCCCGGATGGCCTCACCCTCGAGCTGCGCCTGCGGGAGAACCTCTTCTTCCACCGAGACCCCTGCGCGCAGGGCGGGCCGCCGGTGCTGGCCACGGCCGAGGACCTGGCGTGGTCCATCCGCAATGGCCTGGGCACCTCCGAGCTCCTGCGGCTGGTGGACGGGCCGGACGCCATCGTCGTGCTGGACGACCATGCCGTGAGGCTGCAGCTGGCGGCCCCGGCCCCCTACGCCGACCTGGCGCTCCAGGCCGTGGCCCTGCTCCCTGCCCGGGTCGACGAGTGCGCCGACCTGTCGGCCTGGGCTCGGCCCGTCGGAACCGGCCCCTTCCAGCTGGTCGAGGTCACGGACCGCGGCGTCGCTCGCCTGGAGCGTCACCCCGCCTACTGGGGGCGTGACTCGGCTGGCGCCCCGCTGCCTCGGCTCGCCAGGCTCTCCCTCGTGCCGGTCCTGGGCGCCGACGACGCCCTGGCCCGGGTGTCGGCCGGCGACCTGCACCTGCACCCGGTGCCCTTCGGGGCGACCGGGGGCCTGCTGGACCCGGCCGGTGAGCTGGTGGACCCGTCGCTGCCCGTGCTCCTGCGCCGTCCGCAGGCCGACGAGATCTGGGAGCTCCGGGTGATGGTCGCTCCTGCCGACGGCCCCTTGTCAGACCCTGCGCTCCGGCGCCTGCTGGCTGCCACCCTCGATCGCGAGGCCCTGGCCCAGGGCTCGGAGCACGTGGCGAGGTTGCGCACGCGCTTCCTCGAGGGCGGCATGCTCGGCTTCGACCCGATGCTCGACGCCGCCGCCCTGATTCCTGAGGGCCCGGGCCCGGCGGACACCCCGAGCCTGGTGTTGGGCACGTCGGCCAACCGTCGGGCCGTGGCGGAGCGGGCCGCGGCCCAGTGGGCGGCCGCCGGCCTGGAGGTGCGCGTGGTGACCCTGGGCGGACAGGACCTCTCCCGGGCGATCCGGGGCGAGTCCGTGGACCTGCTCTTGGTGGGCACCCAGGAGACCACGCGGGGCGATGAGCGCGTGGGTCTGGCGGTGGGCCGGGACCCGGCCCGCTCCGAGGCGGTGCACGCTCTGCGTGAAGAGCTCGTGGTGGAGCCTGACCGGGCCCGACGGGCGGCGCTCTACCGGGACCTCGAGATCGCCCTCATCCGAGACGCCATGGTGCTGCCGGTCGGGCCGATGGCCACGGACTGGGGGGTGTTCCTGGTCCACCCGTCGCTGCGAGGGGGCTTCGACGAAGCGACTGGGCGTCGGACGCTGCGACATGGAGCCTGGGAGGCCTGGCTGTCCCTGGCGGAGCCCTGAACACAGCTCACCGAGAACAGACGGTGTAGTCGGGCCGAACTGCCGCTCGGCCGGGCGTAGCCGCTGTCAACTGCCGGACAGGCGCTCGCGACAGCCGCCTTCGTGCCTGCCAGGGCCGCTGTCACCTCGTGCAGGGCCCATGCTGGCCCTCATCCGCCCGTGAGGCGGCAGTTGAGAGCGGCTACGCCTGGCCGAGCGGCAGTTGAGCGCGACTACGCCGGCGGGACCTCGGTCGCCGGCTCGGGCGGCCCGGTGTCGTGGGGTTGGTGCAGCCAGAAATTCACCGCCTGACCGCTGGGCAGCATGGCCGAGTACTGGCTGTAGTGGGCCTCGAAGTCCCGGGGGAAGTCGTGGGGGACGAACAGGCGCTTCGGGCGCAGGCTCACCAGGTCGAGCTCGGGCAGGTAGACCGTGGGGTGCTGGCCGAAGACGTAGCCGTAGTCGGTCTTCTCGTGGCCGGCTTCGCCCTGGCCCATGTCGGCGACCTCGACCCGGGCGATGTGGTGGTCGCTCAGGCCCCAGCAGTCGATGGTCGGCAGCCCGCTGATATACGGCACCGTGCCAGCGGAGTGGATGGCGATCCAGGTCCCCGGCGGAAAGCGCGCCCTTAGGAACTCGCCCACCTCGACCCGATCCGCCTGGTTCTGGACCCGGTACTCGGCCGTGGCGGCCGGCTTGGGCCAGTAGGTGAGGAAGTTCCAACCGGCCAGGCCGACCAGCGCCGCCGCCAGGACCCACGCCTGGGCGGTCCGCCGCTCCAGCCGGTTCAGCAAGAAGCCCAGGCCATCCTGGGCCCACAGGGCGAGCACCGGCAGCACCGGCAACAGGAAGCGACCCGTGGGCTTGAAGTCCCCGCCCACACGGATCACGTAGAGCAGGTAGACGGTGATCACCAGCAGGGTCGCGTAGTCCCGGGCCGAGGCCCGCTTGACCGCGGCCCAGGCGCCGACGAGGGCCAGGCCCACCAGCGCGAAGTGGTGGGCGATCCACTCTCCGACGTAGCCGAAGCCCCGCTGCCACATCTCCAGACCGCCTCCGGTCTTGGCGTGGAAGGTGTTCGGCACGACGTCGCCGTAGAAGCCCCAGCGCCAGGCCAGGTGCGAGAGGGTCAGGATCCCGAAGACCCCCCAGCCGATCAGCACCCCTCGCGCGGGGAGACGGGGCTTGTGGAGCAGGCGCGCCAGCTGCAGCAGGCCGTAGAACAGGTAGCCCTCGGGCCGTGTGAGGGCCGCCAGGCCGCCCAACAGGGCCGACCAGGGCGGGCGCTGCTCGTGGGTCATCTCCTGGACCGTGGTCCAGACCATGGCGGTGACCAGCAGGGTGAAGAACACCGTCTCCAGCCCCTGCACCGCCTCGAGCAGCAGGCCCGGGTCCGTGGCGACCAGGGCCGGCGCGAGCAGCGCGACCCAGGGTCGGCCGTCGACGAGCTGGGAGCGCTTGCCGATGGCGAACACCGCCCACACCAGGGCGACCGCCGACAAGAGCCCTGCCCACACCGACGCGAGCACGCCGTTCAATCCCAGGGCCAGCACCCCGGCCAGCCCTGCGGTCCAGAGGAAGTTCGTGTACCCCTCGACCGCCCGCTCGCCCGGGTTGTAGACCAGCCCGTGGCCGTCGACGAAGTTCCGGGCGTAGCGCAGGGAGATGTAGGTGTCGTCCTGGACACAGAAGCCCAGGGACAGGGCCAGCGCCAGCATGGCGGCCACCACGCCGAACATCAGGAGCTCAGGTCGCACACCGTTCACGGCGGCAGGCTAACCCCGATCAGTCCCTCAGCAGGCGCTCGGCGAGGGCCAGGCAGCCGGTGAAGTCCGACGGCTTCTCGAGGACATCCTCGGCGCCGGCGGCGACCGCGGCGGCCTGGTGGTCACCCGGGTCGGAATTCGAGATCACCACCGCCGGCACGGAGTGGCCGGCCTGGCGCAGCTGAGCGACACAGGTGATGCCGTCCCGTCCGGGCAGGTTGAGGTCCAGCGCCACGCGCTCGGGGGGCCCGTGGGGTCCCCCCGGGATCGTCCCGGCTTCCGTCAGCCCACGAACACCCGGGCGTTCCGGAACAGCCGCAGCCACGGACCGTCGGCGCCCCAGGCACGGGGGGTCCAGCTGTTGGTCAGGGTCCGGAAGACCCGCTCCGGGTGCGGCATGAGGATGGTGGCCCGGCCGTCGGCGCTGGTCAGCGCGGTCACGCCCCCGGGGCTGCCGTTCGGGTTGGCCGGGTAGGTGGTGGCCACCCGGCCCCGGTGGTCGACGAAGCGACCGGCGACCACCGCCCGCTCGCGGTCCTTCGGGTCGTCGAAGAGCACCCGGCCCTCGCCGTGGGCCACCGCCACGGGCAGCCGGCTGCCGGCCATGCCCTGGAGCAGCACGCTGGGGCTCTCCAGGATCTCGACCGTGGAGACCCGGGCCTCGAACTGCTCGGAGCGGTTGCGCACGAAGCGCGGCCAGGCCTCGGCGCCGGGGATGAGCTCCCGCAGCTGGGAGAGCATCTGGCAGCCGTTGCACACCCCCAGGCTGAAGGTGTCGGGGCGGGCGAAGAAGGCGGCGAAGGCGTCCCGGGCCGACGGGTGGAAGAGGATGCCCTTGGCCCAGCCGCCGGCGGCCCCGAGCACGTCGCCGTAGGAGAAGCCGCCACAGGCCGCCAGTCCGGCGTAGCCGCTCAGGTCGTCCCGCCCGGCGAGCACGTCGGACATGTGGACGTCGACGGCGTCGAAGCCGGCTGCAGCGAAGGCGGCGGCCATCTCCAGCTGGCCGTTGACACCCTGCTCCCGGAGGATGGCCACCCGCGGCCGGGCGCCGCCGACGAAGGGAGCGGTGAGGTCGTCCTGGGGATCGAAGGTGAGCACCGGGGACAGGCCGGGGTCGTCGGCGTCGAGCAGGGCGTCGTAGGCCTCCTGGGCGCAGGTGGGGTCGTCCCTCAGGGCTTGGAGGCGGTAGCTGGTCTCGCCCCAGGCCCTGTGCAGGTCTACGAGGGACTCCTGGAGCACGATGGCCTCGTGCGCCCAGAGCACCACCTCGCTGTCGTCGGTAGGTCGCCCGAGCACCCGCACGCAGTCGGCGAGGCCGCTGTCTTCGAGCAGTGCGACGATGCGCTCGTGGTCCTCGGCCCGGACCTGGAGCACCCCGCCGGGCTCCTCGGCGAACCAGGGCGCCAGGCCCGGGTGCTCGCTCTGCAGGGCCAGGCCGCAGCGGCTGGCGAAGGCCATCTCCAGTGCCGTGATCAGCACGCCACCGTCGCCGATGTCGTGCCAGGCCAGGGCCACGCCGTCCCGATTCAGGACCCGCATCGCCTCGAGCAGCGCCGTGAGCCGGGCGGGCTGGTCCAGGTCGGCGGGCACGGCGCCGAGCTGGCCGTGGACCTGGGCCAGGGCCGAGCCGCCGAGACGGGCTGCGCCGGCCGACAGGTCCACGTGGAGCAGCACGGTCTCCCCCACGTCGCGCCGAAGCTCCGGCGTGAGCACCCGCCGCACGTCCTGCACCGGGGCGAAGGCGGAGATGACCAGGCTCAGGGGCGCGGTGACCTGGTGGTCCCCCGCGTCGTCGCGCCAGCGGGCCCGCATGGACATCGAGTCCTTGCCGACCGGGATGCAGATGCCCAGCGCCGGGCAGAGGACGCGGCCCAGGGCCTCGACGGTGGCGTAGAGGTTGGCGTCCTCCCCGGGGTGGCCACCGGGGGCCATCCAGTTCGCCGAGAGCACGATGCGATCGGTGCTCTCGAGGTCCACGCCGGCCAGGTTCGTCAGGGCCTCCGCGACGGCGAGTCGGGCACTCGCGGGGCCGGAGAGCAGCGCCACGGGAGGGCGCTCGCCCATGCTCATCACCTCGCCGGTGGAGCCCGTGTAGTCGGTGGTCGTGACCGCGCAGTCGGCGACGGGCACCTGCCAGGGACCGACCATCTGGTCCCGGACCACGGTGCCGGTGATCGACCGGTCGCCGATGGTGATCAGGAACTCCTTGCTGGCCACCGTCGGCAGCGCGAGCACCCGGTACAGGCTCTCCCGCAGGTCGAGGCCCGCCGGGTCGAAGGGAACCCGCTCCGGGGTCGCGGAGACCACGTCCCGGTGCATCTTGGGCGGCTTGCCCAGCAGGACCTCCAGGGGCATGTCGATGGGCATGTCCCGGTGGACCTTGTCCCCCAGGATCAGCTGCTCGTCCTTGGTGGCCACGCCGACCAGGGCCCAGGGGGCCCGCTCCCGCTCGCAGATCGTGGCGAAGGTGTGCAGGTCCTCGTTGGCGACGGCCATCACGTACCGCTCCTGGGCCTCGTTGCACCAGATCTCCATCGGGGACATGCCCGGCTCGTCGCAGGGGATGTCCCGGAGCTGGAAGACCGCGCCGCGGCCGGCGTCGTGCACCAGCTCGGGGAAGGCGTTCGACAGGCCGCCGGCGCCGACGTCGTGCAGGGACTGGATGGGGTTGTCCTCGCCCAGGGCCAGGCAGCGGTCCAGGACCTCCTGGCAGCGGCGCTCCATCTCCGCGTTGGCCCGCTGCACGCTGGCGAAGTCCAGGTCTTCGGCGCTGTCGCCGGTGGCCATGGAGCTGGCCGCTCCGCCGCCCAGGCCGATGAGCAGAGCCGGGCCCCCCAGCACGATCAGCGCCGCGCCGGGGTCGATGGGCGCCTTCTCCACGTGGCCGGGGCGCACGTTGCCGTAGCCGCCGGCGATCATGATCGGCTTGTGGAAGCCGCGGTGCTCGGTCCCGCCGCCGACCGCCGGGGTCTCCAGGCAGAAGCTGCGGAAGTAGCCGGCCAGGTTGGGGCGCCCGAACTCGTTGTTGAAGGCCGCGCCGCCGATGGGGCCTTCGAGCATGATGTCCAGGGCGCTGGCCATCCGGGGCGAGGTGCCGATGGCTGCCTCCCAGGGTCGGGGGGCACCCGGGAGCTTCAGGTCGCTCACCGAGAAGCCGCAGAGCCCGGCCTTGGGCTTGCCGCCGCGACCGGTGGCACCTTCGTCGCGGATCTCGCCGCCGTTGCCGGTCGCTGCGCCGGGGTCGGGAGAGATGCCGGTGGGGTGGTTGTGGGTCTCCACCTTCATCAGCACCGACGCGGGCTCCCGGTGGGCCCGGTACTGGCGGTCGGAGGGGTCCACGAACCAGCGGTCCACGGTGTAGCCGGAGACCACCGCGGCGTTGTCCTCGTAGGCGGACTCGGTGTGGCCGGGGTTCGTGGCGTGGGTGTGGCGGATCATGCCGAACAGGCTGTGGGGCATGTCCACGCCGTCGATGGTCCACCGGGCGTTGAAGATCTTGTGCCGGCAGTGCTCGGAGTTGGCCTGGGCGAACATCATGAGCTCGGCGTCGCTGGGGTCCCGGCCGAACTCGGTGAAGGCGTCGACCAGGTAGTCGATCTCGTCTGCGGCGAGGGCCAGGCCCCAGTCGGCGTTGGCCGCGAGCAGGGCGTCGCGGCCTTCGGCCAGGACCGGGACGTGGCGCAGGGGCCTGGGTGACTCGGCGTCGAAGAGCACGGCGCAGGCCGCGGTGTCCGGCAGGACCTTCTCGACCATGCGGTCGTGGAGCAGGGGGAGCAGGGCCGCGCGGGCTTCGGGGTCGAGGGTGCCCTCGAAGGCCCAGCCCACGGCTCGCTCGATGCGCACCACGGCTTCCAGGCCGCAGTTGCGGGCGATGTCGCTGGCCTTGGAGGACCAGGGGCTGATGGTGCCCGGGCGGGGGGTGACGACGCAGGAGAGGGCGGGGGAGTCGGTCGGGGCCGGGTGGGGGCCGTAGGTGAGCAGGGCGTCGAGGACCCGGCGCTCGCTGGCGGTGAGCTCGCGGGAGGTCTGGACCAGGTGGACGAACCAGGCCTGCAGCCCGGTCAGCCCCGGGGCGTCGACCTGCGCCCGGATCTTGGCGAGGCGGAAGTCCGAGCGGGCAGGGGGACCGATCAGGGCGAGCATCGTTGCGCCTCCGGTGAGGAGGCGCCGGGTAACGAGTGGGCGACGCACCCTGTGAGGCGGGTCCGAAACGATTGTCCGATCCTGCTCTCAGCGCACCGCCAGCAACTGGTAGGACCAGGCCTTCGGCAAGGAGATCCAGGTGCTGCCGGTCACCTCGAGGGTCCCGGACCCGTCCCGCTCGACCCGCAGGACCTCCACGCCGTCGGCCTCGCTGGACCAGAGCTCGGCGATGTCCGGGGGGTGCTCGGTCGCCTCGGGCACCCAGAGCAGGCTGTGGGTGTCCGAGACGGCCGCGCCCAGCTCGAGCACCGTGCCGTCTGTCCCGAAGATCGTCCAGACCGGGTTGCTGTAGAGGGTGTCGGTGCGGTGGGCGAGCACGCCCAGGTCAGCGTCCGCGACCGCGGCTGTCAGGGTCCTCGACTCCTCCTCGACCGCCCAGAGCTCGCTTCCGGTCGTGGCGTCGAAGGCCTGGACGCCGCTGTAGATCCGGCTGCTGTAGGTGGTCCAGGGCACGTACAGGGTGTCGCCGACGCCCAGGATCTCCTGGCCGGCGATGTCCAGCCAGGGCTCCAGGGTGAGGGCGCTGCAGTCAAACCGCACGGCCCGGGTCGTGGCATGGGCGTAGAGCCAGGTCTGACCGACCAGGGCGTGGCTGCTGCCGCCGACCGCCGGATGGAAGGTCGCCGAGCCGCCGTGGGCGTGCCAGTCCGTGACATCGATGGCCTGGCAGCCCGAGGCATCGCACCAGCTCAGCTCGGTGCCCCCGGACTCCCAAGGCGAGGCCAGCAGACCGCTCCCGCAGGTGGTGAAGGTGTGGCTCCGGAAGCCGAGACTCCAGGTCTCGGTGGTGCCGGTGTCCAGGTCGATCCAGGTGACCGTTCCGTCCGGGGCCCAGGCGATCACCCGGCCGTCAGGGGCCAGCTCGACGTGACCGTCCACGGCCATCCGCTCGGTGACGGTGGCGCCCTCGAGGGTCACCAGGGTGCCCGTGGTGCTGTCGGACCGCCGATAGGCCAGGACCTGCCGCGCGAGGAAGCCGAACGCCGGCCCGGTGTCGGTCGGGGTGGCGCTGTCCTGGGAGTCCCCGGTCGGCGCGCCGCTGTCGGTGTCGTCCGAGGTGTCCGTGAGCGCCGTGCCCTCGGAGTCGACGGGGGTAGCGGTGTCGCCTGGGGTGTCACAGGCGGTGAGCGTCGCGAGCATCAGGAGGGTGGTCATGGTCCCTCCTTTTGCATGGATCGGGCCGGGCCGTGAGCTGCCTCGCTCGGCGTGGATCGGGGTGGGAGGGCGTCTCTGGGAGACGCGGATCGTCGCGGGGGGACCGGGTGTCGCGGTTCGCCAGTGCGGTGCCGGCTATGCTCGTGGTGTGTGGATCGGCCTCCTGCCCCTGCTCGCCTGCACCGACCCCGGCACGCCCGACTCCGACAGCGACACCCCGTCCGGGAGCCGCGCCGACGCCACCACGACCGCTGACACCGCGTCATCGGACACCGGCGACACCGCGGACACCGCCGACACGGCGGCCCCGGCCTGCCGCACCGACGGCCTCACCGGCGGCTTCGTCACCCGCGACGGCGACCAGCTCCTGCTCGACGGCGAGCCCTTCCGCTTCGTCTCCTTCAACGTGCCCAACCTGCACATGCTCGAGGACCCCACCTGGCACCTGCCCACCCCCTGGGAACAGGCCGACGCCATGTGCACGATCCAGCAGCTCGGCGGCCAGGTGGCGCGGACCTACGTGCTCAGCGTGGGCGACTCCGGCGCCGACACTCCCCGCCACGTCACCGCCCCCGGCGAGTTCTCCGAAGACCTCTTCGTGGCGCTGGACCACGCCCTGGCCGAGGCCGCACGCCACGACGTCCGGCTCGTCGTGCCGCTGGTCGACCAGTGGTGGTGGTGGGGCGGCATCGCTGACTACGCCGGCTTCCGCGGCCTCGACGAGACCGCCTTCTGGACCGACGAGCAGGTGATCCAGGACTTCGAGGCAACCGTGGGCCACCTGGTCACCCGCACCAACACCGTCACCGGCGTGCCCTACGCCGACGACCCGGCCCTGCTCGCCTGGGAGACCGGCAACGAGCTCGACGCTCCCCAGGCCTGGACCGCCCGCATCGCCTCGCTGATCAAGGACCTGGACCCGAACCACCTGGTGGTCGACGGCCGCTACGGCATAGACCCGGAGTCCCTGGACAACCCGGACATCGACGTGGTCAGCGACCACTTCTACTGGCCGCCGCCCTACTGGGACGACTACGCCGCCGCGGCCTCGGCGGGCCAGGCCCAGGCCGCGGGGGCCAGGCCCTTGATGATCGGAGAGTACGGCTTCGTCGACACCGACCGGATCGCCGAGATGCTGGACGTGGTCGTGGCCGAGGAGATCGCCGGCGCCCTGATCTGGAGCCTGCGCTTCCATCGCGAAGCCGGCGGGTTCTACTGGCACACGGAGATCGACGACGGCGAGTCGCTGTTCCGTTCCTACCACTGGCCGGGGTTCGACAGCGGCAACGCCTACGACGAGCGCGAGATCCTGGCCCTGCACCGGGCCGCGGCCCACGCGGTCCAAGGCCTCGAGGTGCCCGGCGTGACCGCCCCGCACGCCCCCGAGCTGCTCTCCTGTGCCGACCCGGCGGCGCTCACCTGGCGGGGCAGCACCGGCGCCGGTGCCTACCGGCTGGACCGTGCCGATGAGGCCGACGGACCCTGGGAGACCGTCGCCGAGGGCTTCGACGACGCCACCGACCCCCACGCCGCCGTGGTCGCCGACCCGACAGCCCCCGCCGGCGAAGCTGTGCACTACCGCGTGGTCGCGCTCAGCGACGGCGGAAGCTCCGAGCCCAGCGAGCCCTGCGGCCCGGTCACCGTGCCGAGTGAGCGGTCCGAGACCCATGACTTCGACAGTCTCGCGGGCCTCCTGGACCACGACAACCTGACTGTCGACACGAGCAATGCGCCCTACTTCGACGGCGACGAGGGTCGGCTGACCCGGGCCGGAGCCGGCCCGGGGTCCGCGACCCTCTCGGTCTCCGGCCAGCTGACCTCGCTGGAGCTCACCACCTGGCACTGGCCCTGGGAGGACCGCGGCCTCATCACGCTGGAGGTCTCCCCGGACGGCAGCGCCTGGCAGGTCTCGACCCCGACCGAGACCGACCTCGGCGGAGACTGGACCCAGGTGGTGCTGCACGCCGACGCGCTGCCCACGGGTGCGGCCTGGCTGCGCATCACCCTCGCCGACCACGCCGGCGAGACCTGGAATCCCCAGCTCGGGAGCCTCACGCTCTTCTGGGAGTGAGCGGGTCCTGGCACCCGGTAGGCAATCGCGATGTCATTGCGGGGGACAGCTTCGGCGGGGTATCTGCTCGGCGCTGACCCCTCCCGTCGGCCCGGAGAGACCGTGAACGTCCTGTTGGTCAGCCGCGACGAGGGTCTGGTCCGCGCCGCGGGCCGGTCGCTCAAGGGCCGTGGTCACCGGGTCAAGGTGCGCCGGGACCTGGCGACCGCGAGGGAGCTCCTGGCCGAGCGGCGGCCGTCGCTGGTGGTGGTCGACCTGGACGTGGGTCGGGACACGGCGATCGCGCTGCTGAGCCAGCTCCGGGCGTCGCTGCGCCACCAGGACACCCCGGCTGTGGTCACCTCGGCCCTGCTGCGGGCGGGCACGCCCTTCGTGGAGCGTTGCCTCCACGAGCTCGGTGCCGCCTGCTTCATGGAGCGCCCGGTGCCCGACGGCGACTGGCCCCTCGTGCTGGAGCGGGTCTTCGGCGGGGAGATCTTCGGCGAGCAGATCCGCTCGGTGACCCGGACCGCAGGCTCCCTGAGCAGCTCGGGCACGAGCCGGCGCCAGAGCAGCGCCCGGCGCCTCCTCAAGGCCCGCCAGGGCGGCGGCCGCACGGGCGGGTCCCGCCGCCGCCCGGATCCGGACGAGCAGTCCACCTGGTCGGTCAGCCAGGTCGTGGATCGAAGCCGGCCGTCCAGCGGCCCGAGCCGCTCGTCCTCGAGCAGCACTGCCCGCCGGATCGACCTGGAGGACCCCGAGAGCCTCCTGCTCCGCCTGCGGCGCGAGCTGACCATCCTGGCCACCGTGCCGGACCGGGGCGCCCTGGCGATGCCGGCCGACGCCCCGGTGCGCAAGGCCCGCCGCTACGCCAGCCGGATGAAGCTCCGGTACAACCGCTACGCCGAGCCGGCGACCCAGCCCGAGGAGGTGGTCTCCGTCGCCCTGGACATCCTGGCCCGGATCGACCAGGCCCTCGAGCGGCTCACCGAGTCCAGCTCGCCCACCTCGGCGTCGAGCACCGTCTCCAGCGTCGGTCCCCAACGGGGCTACGACGAGCTGATGGCCCTGGGCCGCACCGCGCTGCACACCGGCCGCAACGCCCAGGCCCTGGCCTGCTTCCGCGGCGCCCGCAGCGAGCGGCCCGGCGAAGCCGAGCCCCTCGCCTGGCTCGGCTGGGCGATGGCCATGGACTCCCGCCGTCCCCGCGACCAGCGCCTGGCCGAGGCCGTCGAGTACCTGCGGCTGGCGGACCAGTTCGACCCCTCACTGGCCGAGGGTCAGCTGTTCCTGGCGCGGCTCGAGCTGGAGCTCGGGGACCGGGAGGTCGCCCGGGCGCGGCTCCAGCGGCTGCTGCGCAACCACCCGGGGCACCGGGAGGCCCGCAAGCTGCTGGGGAAGAGCTGATCCCGGGCGCCGCCGCGCCCAGAGCCCCAGCACCGCCAGCCAGCCCACCACCCCCGGCCGCCCTGTCCCCGCCGCGCAGCCCCCGCACCCGGAGTCCCCGGTGGCCTCGCCGCTGTCCCCCTGGCAGTCGGGGGCCTCTGGCCAGGCGAGCTCGAAGGCCCGGCTCTCGGTCCACGGGCTGGGGTTGCCCGCCAGGTCCAGCGCCCGGACTCGCACGGTCCCGCCGTTCTCGTGCTCCAGGCGGCTCATGTTGGACAGGCAGGCCCCCTCGACCGCATGGACCTCGGTCCCGGACGAGTACGCGGTCATGACCAGGTCGTCGTCGCTGTCCGGCACGACCTCGACCTCGACCAGTCCGGGCTCCACGGGCTCATCGAGGGTCAGCCAGGCGAAGGCCGCCGTGCCGCAGGAGCTCTCGTAGAAGATGCCGCACTCCACCTCGAAGAGCCCCGGGGTCGCGACGCCCTGGAGCGCCAGGATCTCGGGGGTCGGTGGCGCCTCCTCGTCGGAGTCCTGGCCCGTGGTGAAGTCCCGCCAGGCCCCTCCGTGGCTCAGCCCGTAGCCGGTCTCCGGCAGCAGAGGCTCGCCCGGCGTCACGAAGGCGTAGTCCTGGCGGCCCCGACTCTCCACCCAGGTGGTGGTCGATCCCACCACCTCGTCGGTGTCCAGGCGCACCAGCTGCAGCGCCTCCCCCACCGGCGCCCCGCTCTCCCACAGCCACATCGGGACGGCGTTCAGCGGCACGTCCACGGCCCCGTGCTCCGGGGTGGCCACCGGCGACTCGTCGGCGCAGCTGCAGGCCTGGGTCGGCGGTGTGAGCAGGGTCAGCGTGGCGAGCAGCAGGGCCAGAGAGGCCTCCGGAGGGGCCTCATCCTGGCACGGTCGGCCGCGGGCCGCTGGCCGATCAGCTGGTCAGGGCCTGGGCGAGCTCGGGCAGCTCGAAGTGGGCCTTGAGCGCCTCCAGGCGGGGCACGGCGGTGTCCCGTCCGGCGGTCTCACAGCAGCGCACGGCCCGCTCGAGCAGCGCGACCAGGCTGGCGTCAGGGCGCAGGACCTCGGGGAGCTCCCGCTCGGCCGCGCTCAGCTGCTCGTTCAGGTCCCGCCAGCGGCCCCGTCCGGCGTCGCAGAGGATCAGCCCGACCCGGGCCTGGCCCCGCCGGCTGTCCAGACCCTCGGCGTCGAAGTGTCGCCACAGGGCCGACAGGTCCACTTCGGCGTCGTCGTACTGGCGCCGGTCCAGGCGGATGAAGGCCCGGTGGAGACGAGCCACGTCGACCGAGGCGCTGTGCAGGCTCTCCAAGAGGGCGATCGCCTCGTCGGCATGGGCTGTCGCGCTGTCCAGGTCGCCCTCTTCCCGGTCCAGCCAGGCCAGGGCGGCGGCCACGTCGGCCACCCCCCAGCGACAGCCGTGCCGGGCGTACTCCCCGCTCGCCTGGATCAGCCCTGCACGGGCCTGGCTGCGGCGCCCCAGGGCCAGGAGCGCCTCGCTCCGGATCAGCAGGCTCACCGCGGCGTCCACCTGGCAGCCCGCCTGCTGGAGGGCGTGCCGCGAGGCGTCGGCCAGCTGGATGGCGTCCTGGTGCTGACCGAAGCCAGCGGCGACCACCGCCCGCTTCTGGGTGGCTCGCGCTGCCGCGACCGGGTCCTCGATGGCCTCGGCCGCGGACTCGGCATGAGCCAGGTAGGCATCGGCCTGGGCCAGTCGCCCCTGCAGCCGCTCCACGTCCCCGGCCTCGATCAACAGCTGGGGGATCAGCGGGCGCCAGCGGTGCCGCCGGGCCGCGTCCAGCGCCCGCTTCATGATCTGGCTGGCCGTTCTCAGGTCTCCGCGGTGCCGGAGCAGCCCGCACTGCATCAGGGCCTGCTCGCCCCACTGGGGGTCGCCCTGGGGGATCTGGAGGTCGATCAGGCCCTTGCGCCACTGGTCGATCAGCCCCTCGGCGAGCCGCCGATCTCCGCTCTCCCACTGGGCCCGGGCGGCCTCTCGCAGGGCGGGCAGGGCCTCGGCCACGCCACCGGCCGCGAGCAGGTGCCGGGCCCGCCGGGTCTTGTTCCGGCAGCTGGTGCGTCCCTCCAGGAACATCGCCGCCGCCAGGTGCCACAGCACGGCGCGGCCAGCGGCCCAGGCCTGCTGGACCAGGACCTCGCGGAGCATGCCGTGCACGAAGGACCAGTGACGGCCCGGCCCTTCGGGCCCGGCCACCGCCAGGCGTCGGTCCAGCAGGCGCTCCACGGCGTCCAGCTCGCCCTGGACGCCCACGGCGCGGCACAGCGCCTTCCACTCGGCGGTGTCGACTTCGACCCCCTGCAGGGCCGCGAGCTCCAGGCCCAGGCGGGCGCTCTGGGGCAGGCCCGCCAGGGCTTCCTCCAAGGGGGCGGACCACACCTCGTAGAGGCTGTCCGGCAGCCGGGTGTTCGCGCCGGGCCGGAGGCGCAGGCCGTCCCCCGAAGGCATGAGCAGGCCCCGGCTGACCCAGTCTCCGATCAGCTGGACGGCGAACAGGGGGTTGCCCGCGGTCCGGTCCTCGACCCGGGCCGACAGCGCGGGCGCCAGGCCCAGGAGCTGACGGACCAGGGCGCGACGGCCTTCGGTGCCCAGGGGACCCACGTGGCAGATGTCCACCCGCGGCTGGGTCGGCAGGGCCCGCAGGGCGGCCTGGACCCAAGGCCCCGGATCCCGCCCGGTGAGGGCCACGGTGGCGAGGATCAGGATCGGCGGTCCCTCGCCCGGCTCTCGGCCCACCAGGTGGGACAGCGCCCCCACGCTGCCCTCGGCCCACTGCAGATCGTCGAGCCAGATCACCAGGGGCCGATCCGCGGCCAGGTGCTCGAGCACCTCCAGGATGTCGTGCTGCTTCTCGGCGCCCGAGCGCGTCGCTGCGGCGCTGCCCTCGACCTCGGGGTCCACCAGGGCCCGGTGGAAGACGGTGGCCCGCTCCGGACGGCCCAGCACGCGGGGCGGGAGGACCCGGGCGAGCAGGTCGGGAACCCGCTCCGGCGCCACCCCGGCGGTGCCCAGGTGACGCCGCAGGCTGGCGGCCAGCCCGTCCAGGGGACCTGCGGGATCGCTGTGGGGCACGTGCAGGGTGCGCACGCAGCCCGTCTCGGCGGCGGCCTCGCAGAGCCAGCGGGCCAGGTGGCTCTTGCCGGTGCCGGCGCTGCCGGAGAGCACGATCGTGTGAGTGCCGCCCTGGCGCACACAGCGCCGGAGCTTGCTCCACAGGGTGGCCTGGAGCGTCGAGCGGCCCACCACGGGCATCGCCCGCAGCGCGAACAGGGACTCCAGCGGCGGACCCTGGCGAGCCGGGGGTTGTGGCCAGCCCCGCGGCACCCCGATGCCCACCGCGTCGGTGTGCTCGTCGTCGAGCTGCCAGAGGGCGCGGGCCGCGTCCATCGCGTGCTGGGGCCGATCCGCCGGAGACTTGGCCAGCAGCCAGCGCAGCCAGTCCTCGAAGGCAGGGGGGGTGTCGCGGCGGGGCTGGAGCCGCGGCGGCGCCTGGAGGCGGTGGGCCGTGAGCATGGCCTCCTGCTGGCCGGTGAAGGGCGGGCGGCCCGTGACCAGGGCCCAGGCGACGCAGCCCAGGCCGTAGAGGTCCGTGGGGGCGCCGAAGGTGCGCCAGGCCCCTTCGATCTGCTCCGGGGCCATGTAGCTGGGGGTGCCGACCCGGGCGTTGAGGGGCTGGCTGTGCCGGTCGTGCACCGGGTGGGTGAGCCCGAAGTCCGTGAGCTTGGCACCCCGAGGGCCGTGCTGCGCGGGCACGAGCACGTTGCCGGGCTTCAGGTCCCGGTGGATCAGGCCCATCGCGTGGGCATGGGCCAGGGCCCGCAGCAGGCGGAACAGCAGGGCCCGGACCTCGGGCCAGGCGATGCGTCCCAGGAGCGGGATCAGGCTCCCGCCGTCCACCCGCTCCATCACGATGCACGGCTGGCCGGTGTGGTGCTCCTGCCCGCCTTCGGGCACCCGGCCGTGATCCAGGATGCGCACGATGGCCGGGTGGGACAGCCGCGCCATCGCCCGGACCTCGTTGTGCAGGCTGATCCGGGCCCACTCGTCCTCGGCCCGCAGCCCGGTGATGACCTTCAGGGCCGCCTGGTCCCGGGTGCGCTTGTGCCGCGCCGCCCAGACCTCGCCCATGCCGCCCTTGCCGATCAGGCGCACGGGGATCCACGGGACGGGACGCTTGGACATGTCCCTCCCATCGGCTCTGAGGGCTGTTCCTTGCAGCCCTGGCACCGGGTGAGGTGGGACTTTCTACTGCACCTCGTGGGCGCCGATGTCCACGTTGCCCCCGGCGGGCCTGGGATCCCCGTCGATGTCGTCTTCGGGGCTTCGGTCCCTCACGCCGGCATCGATCGCGGCGCTTCCAGCCGCCAGGTAGGGGCTGCGGCCGCCGGCATCGGCCAGGCCCGGGTCGACGCCGTCCAGGTTGTCCTCCACCGTGCAGATCGTGCAGGCGTCGGCGGCGCCGACGGGCCAGCCGATGTTGTAGCGCACCGTCACGTTCTCCAGGGTCTCGTCGTCGACCTCGAAGTTGATCGACTCGTAGCTGTCCTGCGGGTCGTAGAGGATGTTGTTCTGGACCAGGATGTCTCTGAGGGCGCCCTGGAGCTGCACGTGCCGGGCGCCTTCGATGAAGGTGTTGTTGGTGATGGTCAGCTTGTCCACGCCGTCGGTGGCGGACACGTAGACCCCCCAGCCGGTGTCGTTGTCGTGGAACAGGTTGTTGGCCACGGTGCCTTCGTCGCCGCCGATCCACAGGGCGTGGTCCTGGCGGTGGAAGTCCTCGGGGCTGTCCAGGCTGCGGCCGATGTCGTGGAAGGTGTTGCCGACGTAGGCGTTGCGGACCGAGGTGTCTCCTTCCCAGATGCCGGCGATCCACTGCCCGCTGGACTCCCGGCGGTTGCCGATGCTGTGGATGGTGTTGAAGCGCACGGTCAGGTCCCGCCCGGTCACGGTCATGGCGGCCCAGCGGAAGTCGCGGATCTCGAAGCCCTCGATCACCACGTGGCTCACCTCCTCGAAGACCACCGCGTGTTCCTGCTCGTCGCGCCCGTCGATCACGGCGCCCCCGCGGTTCACCGCGGCGAAGGTGATGGGGCTCTGCTCGTTGCCGCTGCGGGTGATGGAGAAGCCGTCGTAGCTGCCGTCCTGGACCCACACCGTGTCGCCCGGAGAGGCGAGCTCGGCGGCGGCCTGGAGCGTGCGCAGGGGCTTGGCCTCGGTGCCCTCGTGGCCGTCGTCCCCGCCCTCGGAGACCCAGAGCGTCGCGCCCTCCTCCCCGGCGGGATCGGTCACGGTGTCGGGAGTGCCACGGTCGGAGAAGTCTCCGCCTCCGTCGGCGCCGGCGCAGGCGAGCAGGATCCAGAACATAGGCGCTCTACGGCATCCCGCGGCCCGGTCTTGAGCTACCCAGGCTCAATTCCCAGAGTGTGCGTGGTCGCGGACTTCGGGACCTCCTTCAGCCCGCCGCCAGTGCCCAGGTGGTCGTCGAGGCTCGGCACCATGAAGGCGAACCAGTGCTGCTCGTTGCGGAAGTGGTGGGCCCGGTGGTGGGCCTGGACCCGGCGCAGCCAGGCGTTCTTCGGGACCCAGGGGGTGTGGGTCATCAGGTGCACGAACTCGTAGAAGAGCGCGGCTCCGGCGAAGCAGACCGCGCCGGTCAGGGCGTGGCCGATCGGCAGGGCCCAGAGCCACAGGGCGGCGTGGATCGGGATCAGCGCCGCGATGATCGGCCAGGGCACGAAGATCGGCTCGTAGGCCCAGGGGTGGCGGTGGTGGTAGCGGTGGACGCGCCCGGCCAGTGGGTCGATGGTGATCGGTCCGAGGCTTCGGGGCCGGAAGTGGAGCAGCAGGAGGTGGGCGTACCACTCCTGGAAGGGCCAGTAGAGGGCGACCCCGAGCACCACCCAGAGCTGGTCGGCGGTGAAGGCGCCGCCCCAGATGATCCGCGCGAGCAGCAGGCCCACCAGGTTGAGCGCCAGCAGCCGTGGGCTCGCGCCCCCCAGCCAGGCCCGGATCACCCCGGCCCGGGTGTCGATGCCGGGCAGCTCTCGCACCGACCGGGGCTCACGGGGCAGGACGAGGCGGTCGACGAAGGCGTTCACCCAGCCAGCCTACCGTGAGGCGACCCTCGGGAACAGAGGGAGGAGGGTGTCCAATTCAGGCGAGTGTCAGGGGCCGGAGTAGGCGTAGACCCGGAGCTCGTTGGGCTCACCGCCGACGACCAGGTCGCCGCTCGGCAGGAGGGTGAGGGCCTCGGGCTTGTCGCTGCCCTCGACCGCGATGTCCACGGAGAGCGTGCCCCAGACCGTGCCCGACTGGTCCACGTCGGCCACGGTGTTGGTCTCCTCGCTGAGCATCAGCAGCCGGCCTGAGCGGGGGTCGAAGAGGCAGCTGGCCAGGTCCGAGAGCGTGCCGGCCAGGGCGACCTCCGGGTCGTAGAGCTCGGTCACGCTCAGGGTGTCCTCGTAGCTCGCGTCGGCGTCGTCCCAGGCCAGCCCTTCGCCGCCGGCGTTGGTGCGCTCCGGACGAGGGGCGAAGGTCAGGTGCTGCCAGGTGGAGACGTCCACGCTCGTCGCGCCAGCCGGGACCGTGCCGATCATCACCACGCTGGTCTCGGCGATCAGGGCGACCTCGGGCTCCCCGTCTCGGGTGCCGAGGTAGACGATGTCTTCGGTGTCCGTGTGGCTGATG